>NZ_CP029495.1:1915824-2235128 GCF_003325475.1 Chromobacterium phragmitis | reverse complement strand
CGCCGGCTATGATAGAATCGCGCGCAACGCGTTCAAATTGCTATGAAAAAATTCATCGCCACGCTGTCACTGCTCTGCCTTGCCCTGCCCGCCTCGGCCGGCCGCTTGCTGCCCGACAGCCTGGTGATGGGCAAACTCGCGGACGTTGACGACTCGGGCATCGAGTTCGTCCGCGCCGACCGCACGCTGCTGCAGAGGCTGTCAGCGCTGATCGCCGCCGAGCCGCAGCATTTCGCGCTGTCTCCCGGTCTGCGCGTGTTCGACGAGCACAACCGTTTCCTGCTGAGCGGGCAATTGAACGCTCTGAAAGGCCGCGCCATCGGCGTGACCTTCGATCAGCAAGGCAACATCAACCGCATCTGGGTACTGGGCGATGACGAGATCGCGGCGCAAAAACAGCGCCAGGCCCAGATCCAACCCTGAAACCGAATACAAGCTGGAAAACCGAGTAGCAATGAAGAAGGTATACATCAAGACCTTCGGCTGCCAGATGAACGAGTACGATTCCGACAAGATGGCGGACGTGCTGGGCAGCGCCGAAGGCATGGTCAAGACGGACAACCCGGAAGACGCCGACGTCATCCTGTTCAACACCTGTAGCGTGCGGGAAAAAGCCCAGGAAAAGGTGTTCTCCGACCTGGGCCGCATCCGCCCGCTGAAGGAAGCCAACCCCAACCTGATCATCGGCGTGGGCGGCTGCGTAGCCAGCCAGGAAGGCGACGCCATCGTCAAGCGCGCGCCGTATGTCGACGTGGTGTTCGGCCCGCAGACGCTGCACCGGCTGCCGGACCTGATCGAAAGCCGCAAGCAGAGCGGCCGCTCGCAGGTGGACATTTCCTTCCCCGAGATCGAGAAGTTCGACCACATCCCGCCGGCCAAGGTGGATGGCGGCGCGGCCTTCGTCTCCATCATGGAAGGCTGTTCCAAGTACTGCTCGTTCTGCGTGGTGCCCTACACCCGCGGCGAAGAAGTGTCGCGCCCGTTCGAGGACGTGCTGACCGAGATCGCCGGCCTCGCGGCCCAGGGCGTCAAGGAAATCACGCTGCTGGGGCAGAACGTCAACGCCTATCGCGGCCTGATGAGCGACGGCGAGATCGCCGACTTCGCGCTGCTGCTGGAATACGTGCACGAAGTGCCGGGCGTGGAGCGCATCCGCTTCACCACCAGCCACCCCCGCGAATTCAGCCAGCGCATCATCGATTGCTACGCCAGGCTGCCCAAGCTGGTCTCCCACCTGCACCTGCCGGTGCAGAGCGGCTCCGACCGCATCCTGATGGCGATGAAGCGCGGCTACACCGGCCTGGAATACAAGTCCATCATCCGCAAGCTGCGCGCCATCCGGCCCGATCTGTGCCTGAGTTCGGACTTCATCGTCGGCTTCCCCGGCGAGACCGAGGCCGACTTCGAACAGACGCTGAAACTGGTGCGCGACTGCGAGTTCGACTTCAGTTTCGTCTTCATCTACAGTCCGCGCCCGGGCACGCCGGCCTCCAACCTGCAGGACGACACCCCGCACGCGGAAAAGGTGCGCCGGCTGGAGGCGCTGAACGAGGTGATCGAGGCCAAGGGCTTCGCCATCAACCAGTCCATGGTCGGCTCCGTGCAGCGCGTGCTGGTGGAGAATGTGTCGAAGAAGGACGCCACCATGCTGGCGGCACGCGCCGCCAACAACCGCGTGGTCAACTTCGCCGGCCATCCGCGCCTGCTGGGCCAGATGATAGACGTCAAGATCACCGCCGCCTTCCCGCACTCACTGGCCGGCGAGGTGATGACCAGCGAAAGCGCATGACCGTGCCGGCGGCGGATGCGCTACCGTCCCGGCCCAGGCCGGCGTATGCTGTGTTCCGTCGCCACGCGGAGAACCGCCGATGTTCGTCGTATCGCTAAAATATATCGCCCCGCTGCCCGAGGTGGACGCGCTACTGCATGCCCATGCCGCCTGGCTGGACCGCGGCTACGCAGACGGCGTTTTCCTGGCATCCGGCCGCAAGGTGCCGCGCAACGGCGGCGTCATCCTGGCGAGCGGCGAACGCGCGGCGCTGGAGGCTCGTCTGTCCGAAGACCCGTTCGCCAAGGGCGGCGTCGCCCGCCACGACATCATCGAGTTCGCGCCCAGCATGGCGGCCGCCGGGCTGGAAAGCCTGAAGAAAGCATGAACGCAAGCGGCATCAAGGCCCTGCTGCTGGACCTGGACGACACGCTGTTCGACGACAGCCACGCCACCCATCAGGCGTTTTCCGCCTTCATCGGGCCGCATGCCGCCCGTTTCGCCGAATCCGAAACCGAGCTGTTCCGCCGCTGGCGCGCCTGCGTCGACCGCCATTGGCGGCGCTTCGAGGCCGGCGAGCTGACGATAGCGCAACAGCGGCACGAGCGACTGCGCGACTTTCTCGGCCTGCCGCATATCGCCGAAGACGAAGCCGCGCGGCTGTTCCAACCCTATATGGACGCCTACCGCCGCCACCGCCGGCTGACGCCAGGCGCGCGGGCGTTTCTCGAGACCACCCGCCACTTGATCCGCATTGTGGTCAGCAATGGCGGCGCGGAGCAACAGCAGGCCAAACTGGAGCACCTGGGCATCGCCGGCCATTTCCGCCATGTCGTCACCATGGACGTGGCCGGCGCGGCCAAACCCGACGAACGCATATTCCGCCACGCGCTGGCGCTGGAGAGCCTGGCGCCGGCGGAATGCCTGATGGTGGGCGACGATCCCGAGCGCGACATCGAACCGGCGCGGCGGCTGGGCATGGCGGCCCGCTTGGTTTCTCCAGGCGGCCACGCCGCCGTTTTTCAACAATTAAGCGAACAATTGCACAACGCATGAGCACGAGCGAATCCCTGAGCTTCAACCCGGTGGACAACGACAGGCTGTCGCGCCTGTGCGGCCCGCTGGACGAAAACCTGAAACAGGTTGAAACCGGCCTGGACGTGGCGGTCCAGCGCCGCGGCGAAACCTTCCGCGCGCAGGGCCCGGCCGCCAAGCTGGCGGTGGAGGCGCTGACCCGGCTCTATCTGCTGGCCGCAGAGCAAGACATCTCGATAGACGACGTGCAGCTGACCCTGGTGGAGCTGCGCCAGCAGCAGGACACGGCGGAACAGGAAGAGTCGCCGGTGCTGGCCACGCGCCGCGGCGACCTCAAAGGCCGCACGCCGAATCAGGCGCGCTACATCAAAGCCATCCAGCAGCATGACGTCACCTTCGGCATCGGCCCGGCCGGCACCGGCAAGACCTATCTGGCCGTGGCCTGCGCGGTGGACGCGATGGAGCGCGACGCGGTCAAGCGCATCGTGCTGGTGCGCCCGGCGGTGGAGGCCGGCGAGAAGCTGGGATTCCTGCCCGGCGACCTGGCGCAGAAGGTGGACCCGTATCTGCGGCCGCTGTACGACGCGCTGTACGACCTGATGGGTTTCGACCGCGTCACCCGGCTGTTCGAGAAAAACCTGATCGAGATCGCGCCGCTGGCCTATATGCGCGGCCGCACGCTGAATCACGCCTTCATCATCCTGGACGAGGCGCAGAACACCACGCCGGAACAGATGAAGATGTTTCTGACCCGGATCGGCTTCGGCTCCAGGGCGGTGATCACCGGCGACGTGACCCAGATCGACCTGGCCCGCCATCAGAAGAGCGGCCTGGTGGAGGTGGAGCGCATCCTCGGCCAGGTGCGCGGCATCCATTTCCACCATTTCAACAGCAACGACGTGGTGCGCCATCCGCTGGTGCAGAAAATCGTCGACGCCTACGACACCTATCAAAGCAAGCAAGATGAAAAAAGCTAAACGCAATCCGCTGCTGGCCCGCCTGGCCGAGCGGCTGGAATTGACCCTGGACGTGCGCAGCGACGCCGCCATCCTGCCGGAGCCGGCGCTGATCCGCCGCGCCTGCCAGGCCGCGCTGCGCCGCGACGTCAAAGCCGCGCAGGTCAGCATCGTCATCGTCGACGCCGCTGAAGGCCGTCAGCTCAACAACGACTATCGCGGCAAGGATTATGCGACCAACGTTTTGTCCTTTGCCCTGAACGAAGGCGAGCAAGTGCCCGGCCTGCCGCTGTTCGGCGATCTGGTGCTGTGCGCGCCGGTGGTGGAAAAGGAAGCCGCCGAGCAAAACAAAGACCTGATGGCCCACTACGCCCACCTGTTGGTGCACGGCATGCTGCACCTGCAAGGCTTCGACCACGAAGAGAACGAAGAGGCCGAAGCGATGGAAGCGCTTGAAACCGTCATCGTTAAACAGCTAGGATATCCCGATCCCTATCACGAGGAGCACATCTAAGAAATGGAAGACCCCAGTAAACCGCGACCCAGTTGGCTTGAACGCCTGTCCACCATGCTCTTGCGCGAGCCGGAAGACCGCGAGGAGTTGATCGAACTGCTGCATAATGCCTTCGAGCGCAACCTGCTCGACGCCGAGGCGCTCGGCATGATCGAAGGCGTGCTGGAGGTCAGCGAGCTGACCGTGCGCGACGTGATGATCCCGCGCAGCCAGATGCACGTGCTGAACATCGACGACCCCATCTCCCGCTTCCTGCCCACCGTGATCGATTCCGGCCACTCGCGCTTCCCGGTGATAGGCGAAAGCAAGGATGACGTGCAAGGCATCCTGCTGGCCAAAGAGTTGCTGCGTTACTTCCATGCGCCGTCCACCTTCAATCTGAAGAACGTGCTGCGCCCGGCGGTGTTCGTGCCGGAATCCAAGCCGCTGAACGTGCTGCTGCGCGACTTCCGCGCCACCCACAACCACATGGCGGTGGTGGTGGACGAGTACGGCGGCGTCTGCGGCCTGGTGACCATCGAGGACGTGATCGAGCAGATCGTCGGCGACATCGAGGACGAATACGACATCGACGACGACGAAGACGATATCGTGCCGGTGCGCGGCAACGAGCGTTACCGCGTCAAGGCGCTGACCGAAATCGAAGACTTCAACCACTACTTCGGCACCGACTACGCCGACGACGACGTCGACACCGTCGGCGGCCTGGTGATCTCGCTGACCGGCCACCTGCCCAAGCGCGGCGAGAAGATCGAAGCCGCCGGCCTGCGCTTCACCGTGCTGCGCGCCGACAGCCGCCGCCTTGACAGCCTGCTGGTGGAGCGCATTCAAGCCTCCGCCGACGCGGCCGAATAAGGCTATGCTGAATGCAGCCGGCGCCGCCGGCTGCGCTCCCCGTTTCCACTGCAACAAGCCCCATGCGAACTCTGATCCTGCTTTTGGCCGCCGCGCTGGCCGGCGCCCTCACCCTGTTTGCCTTCGCCCCCTATCGCTTGTTCTGGCTGATGCCGCTCAGCCTGGCGGCGCTGATCGAATTGCTGCAGCGCGAGCCGCGCCGAGCGTTCTGGCTGGGCTATGCCTGGGGCCTGGGCGCCTATGTCAGCAATTTCCGCTGGATTTACGACAGCCTGCACGACGTGGCCGGCCTGCCGGCCTGGATCGCCGCGCCGCTGGTGCTGCTGCTACCGGCCTATCTGGCGCTGTATCCCGGCCTGGCGTCCTGGCTGGCCTGCCGCATCGATCCCCGGCCCGGCGTGCGCTGGCTGCTGGCCTTCCCCGCCGCTTGGGAACTGGGCGAATGGCTGCGCGGCTGGGTGATGACCGGCTTCCCCTGGGGCGCCGCCGGCTACTCCCAGATCACCGAAAGCCC
Source organism: Chromobacterium phragmitis (assembly GCF_003325475.1). Taxonomy (NCBI): domain Bacteria; kingdom Pseudomonadati; phylum Pseudomonadota; class Betaproteobacteria; order Neisseriales; family Chromobacteriaceae; genus Chromobacterium; species Chromobacterium phragmitis. The sequence goes on along the minus strand of NZ_CP029495.1, from coordinate 2,229,486 downwards.
GCTGGCGGGCTACGCGCCATTGGGGGGCATCCATCTGGTCAGCTATCTGGTGGCGCTATCGGCCGGCGCCCTGGCCATGCTGGCGCGCGCCGGCATGCGGCAGCGCATCGGCATCCTGATCGCCGCGGCGCTGGTCTGGGGCAGCGGCTTCTGGCTGCGCGACATGGAATGGACCACGCCGACCGGCAAACCGATCACGGTGGCGCTGGCTCAAGGCAATATCGCGCAAGAGCTGAAGTGGTCGCCGGAGAACCTGGAAAACTCGCTGCTCACCTACTATCGCCAGGTGGCGATGACTCGCGCCGACCTGATGATCCTGCCGGAAACCGCGCTGCCCTTGTTCCTTGACGACCTGCCTTCCGGCTACCTGTCGATGATGCGCGGCGAGGCCTCCCGTTCCGGCATGGCGCTGGCCAGCGGCGTGCCGCGCCGCACACGAGACGGCCGCGGCTACCTCAACGCGGTGACGGCCCTGTCCGATCCCCAAATGCCTTATTACGCCAAAGACCATCTGGTGCCCTTCGGCGAGTTCGTGCCGCTGCCGGGCCTGATCGGCTGGATCTACCAGCACATGGACATGCCGCTGTCCGGCTTCAGCCGCGGCGGCGCAGATCAAGCCCCGCTGCAGCTGGCCGGCCACAAGGTGGCGTTCAATATCTGCTACGAAGACAGCTTCGGCGAAGAACTGATCGGCCCCGCGGCCCGCGCCGACATCCTGGCCAACGTCAGCAATCTGGCCTGGTTCGGCAAGAGCGAGGCGATGAGCCAGCACCTGCAGCTGTCGCAGGCGCGCGCGCTGGAAACCGGCCGCTACATGCTGCGCGCCACCAATAACGGCATGACCGCCATCATCCGGCCCGACGGCGAAATCTCCGCCGTCGCCGCGCCGTTCACCGCCCAGGTGCTGACCGGCTTCGCCCAAGGCCGGCAAGGCCTGACGCCGTACATGCGCGCCGGCAATCTGCCGGTCGTCGCCGGCTGCCTCGCGCTGCTGGCGCTGGCCTTGGCGCTGGGCTGGCGCCGCCGCGGCCGGCACTAGCCGCGAAAAGGCCCGGCCCGCTCCGCGCGGCCGGGCCTTTTTCCCCAGCATACTCTCCGCCCCGCTTAACCCCGCACCGTGAAACGGGACACCAGCTGCCGCAGATTGGCCGCCAGTTGGTCCATATTGTGGATGGCCTGTGACGCCGACTTGGAGGCGGTCGCGTTGCTGGTGGCGCTGTGGGCGATCTGCTCCACATGCTGGGCGATAGTCTGGCTGGCCACGCTCTGTTCCTGCAAGGCGTGGGAAATATCGCCAATCACCGACACTACGCCATTGGCGCTGTCCTGGATGCGGGCGATCTCGGAACCCGCCTGCTCCGCCAGATCCAGTCCCGCCTTCACCCGCGCCACAGCCTCCTCCATGCTGTTGCGGGAATGCTCGGCGCCCTGCTGCACATCCTGGATCATGCTGGCGATTTCCTGCGTCGCCTGCGCGGTGCGCTCGGACAGCTTGCGCACCTCGTCCGCCACCACGGCGAAACCGCGGCCCATCTCTCCAGCGCGCGCCGCCTCGATCGCGGCGTTCAGCGCCAGCAGATTGGTCTGGTCGGCGATGTCCTTGATCACCTGCATGATGGTGGAGATGGTCTGGGTCTTGTCCGCCAGGCTGGTGATGATGCCCGATGTCTGATCCACCGCGTCATTGATGCGGCGCATCTCGCTGACCGCTTCGGCGATCACCGCGCCGCCGCTTTTCGACAGCGTGCCGGACTCGTTGGCCAGATTGCGGGCGTCCTGCGAGCGGTCGGAGATGTGGTTGACGCTGACGGTCAGTTCCTCGATCGAGGCCGCCATCGCGGTAGCCGCCGCGCTCTGCTGTTCGGAGCCGCGCCCCACCGCCTCTGCCTCGCCGGTCACTTCGCTGCTGACCTGAGACAGTTTGTTGGCGCCGGCGACGATGTCGCGCACCAGCCGCTCCAGCTCACGCTGCATCGCGCCCACCGCCGCCATCAGGCTGTCTTCGTCTCCCGGGCGCACCATGACCTCCTCGCCCAGCTGGCCGGCGGCGATGCGCTTGACCACCGCCACCGTATCCTGGGGATCGGCGCCGAGCTGGCTCAGCACATTGCGCAGTATCATGCCGCCCATGCCCAGCAGCACCAGCAGCGCCACGCTCAGCACGCCGCCCAGCCACAACAGCTCATGCCGGAACGCGGCGGACACATCGTCCAGATAAATGCCGGTGCCTATGATCCAGTGCCATTTCGGCGTGGTGGTGACATAGGAAATCTTGGGCTGAGGCGTATCGAAACCAGGCTTGCTCCAAACATACTCGCCATAGCCGCCGCCTCCTGGCGAGGAAATCGCATTCTGGAACAGCGTTTTCAGCTCGATGCCGTTAGGGTCCTTCACCCCGGCCAGGTTCTTGCCTATCAACCCCGGCTTGGCGCCGTGGGCGACATAGTTCCAGTCGGAGTCGTAGGCGAAAAAGTAATCCGCCTTCTCGTAGTGCATCGAACTCAAGGCCTTGGACAGCATGCGCTTGGCGTCCGCCTCCTTGAGCTTGCCTTCCTCCACCATCTTCTCGTAACTGGAGACCAGGCCCACCGCGCTCTCGACCAGGTTGCGCACCTTGTCCTGCCGGTCTTGCAGCATCACCGAGCGCTGGTTGTACACCGACACCACGCCCAAGCCGCACACCACTACCACCATCAACGCCATCAAGCCGACAAGCCGCGCCTTCAGGCTCAAGCCTATATTTGCCATTTCCCGCTCCTTCCCCAACCCGATGCATCCGTGCTTATTTTGATATTCGCACTCGTAACTTATTCTAGGAACCGCCGACGCGCCCCGCCACGCGGATTTGCCCATTCGGATCAAGTCTCTGCGCCGCGGGCAAGAAAAAGCCCGGCCAAGCCGGGCTGTTCGCCATGCGCAAGGCTCAGACATGGAAGCTGGAGAACAGCTGCCGCATGCTGCTGGCAGAATGCGACAACTCGGACAGCGTGTCGCGCACGGTTTGCAGCGCGTCGTCGCTGTCGACGATGCGTCCGTTGATCTGCTCGGTGCTCTGCGCGATCAAGGTGGTCGCCTTGTGCTGCTCGCTGGTGGAAAGGGTGATCTCGTTCATCTTGGCCATCACCTCCTCCATCGCTTTCTGGATCTGCTCGATGCGCTCCACCGCGCCCAGCGTCAGCTCCACGCCGCCATCCACCGAGCTGACGGTGCGCTGCATATTGCTGACCGCCTGGCTGGTTTCCTCGCGGATGGTGCTGACCATGCCGGAAATCTCCACCGTGGCCTGGCCGGTGCGCTCAGCCAGCTTGCGCACTTCGTCGGCCACCACCGCGAAGCCGCGGCCCATCTCTCCGGCGCGCGCCGCTTCGATCGCCGCGTTCAGCGCCAAGAGGTTGGTCTGGTCCGCGATGTCCTTGATCACGTTGGTGATGCCGCTGATCTGCTGCGACCGCTGATCCAGCGAGGACAACATGCTGGACAAACCCTTCACCGCCTCCACCGTGCTGTTCATTTCCTGAGAAATCTGCTGCATGCCGTGCGCGCTCTCGCTCGACACCTGGCCGGTATGGTTGACCAGGCCGTCCGCTTCGCGCGCGGCGTCGGCGATGTGCGAGATGCTGACGGTGATTTCCTCCAGCGTCGCCGCGTTGGAGCTGGACACGTCGGCGATCTGCCGCGAGTCGTGCGCCACCTTGTCCACGGTCTGGGTCACGCTCTCCACGCCGCCGGTCACCCGCTCCGCCTCTTCCTTCACCGCGATGAACATCTTCTGCAACTGGCCGACGAAGCGGTTGAACGCGGTGGCGGTCTCTGCGATTTCGTCTTGGCCCGTCACCTCGATGCGGCGGGTCAGGTCGCCCTCGCCCTGGGAGATCTCCAGCATCGCGTTGCGCAGGCGGCCCAGACCGGCCAGCATCTTGCTCAGCAGCACGCTGGCCACCGGGATCAGGATCACCACGCACAAGGCGCCGATGCCGGCCACGGTCAACAGCAGAGTGTTCAGCGGCCCGGTGACCACCGACTCGTCGGTCACCACGCCCAGCAGCCAATTGGTGCCTTCCACCGGCTGCACCTCGACCAGCTTGTCTTCCCCGCCAATGCTGATGGTGGCCATCTTGGTGTCGGTAGCCAGCTCGGTCAGACGGCCGCCGGTCAGTTCAGGCACCTTTTCGGACAAGGGCTTCAAGGTCAGGCTGGCGTCCGGGTGGGCGATCACCTTGCCGCTGCGGTCCACCAGGAAGGCATAGCCGTTGCCGCGCAGCTTGACCGACAACACGGTCTTGACCAGGTCGTCGATGAAGATGTCGCCGCCCACCACGGCCTTCAGCGCGCCGCCGTCCTTCACCGGGGACACGAAGGTCACCACCAGCTTCTTGGTGTCGAAGTCGACATAGGGATCGGAGACGCCAGGCTGGCCGGCCGCCGCCGCCTGCTGATACCAAGGGCGGGCCACCGGATCGTAGCCCTGCGGCTGCGGCTTCATGTCGGAACGGATCATCACATGATCGGCGGTGCCGATATAAGTCATGTCGAAGCCGCCCGCCTGGCTCATCCGCGCCAACGTCGGCCGCGGATCGGCTGTGCCCACCAGCGGATTGGCGGCGATCACCACGCCCACCTTGCTCTTGTACCAGCTGCTCACCAGCGCGGAGTAGCCTTTGGAGGTGCCGCTCAGTTCGTTGTCCACCCCGCGGACGATCTCATTACGCATCTGGCCATAAACCAGCACGGTAATCACTGCGCCCAGCAATACCAGCAGCAGGGCTATCACTGCGATCAATTTGACACGCAAAGAACGCATTGCACTTCCTCCTCATCCCCAATCACTTGCAAGGCCGACTTTGCCGCTTGGCCGCGGCAATCGGCGCTATTGTCTTGTTCCCGCACTACTCTGGTTTAGTCCGTATCCGCACAAAGCTCAACGCGAGATTCCCTCTCTACTGTAATTTCATGGCAATGCCGCACCGCTTATCGCCCGACTCGACCTCTCGCGCCCATCATGACGCGACAGTCGGACAATGCATACGTGGTATCCAAATGTAAATTGCCGATCACAGATATGCAATGCCAACGTTACAACTTGCCGGCAGCATTTTCAGTCACGCTTTGAAAATGCCGAACTCCCCCCAATGCCAGCCGCATCGTGCTAGCATGCCGCCACACAAGACAGCGGAGACCGCCATGCATTTGAGCGCCATGTTCGTCCACCCGGTGAAGTCCTGCCGCGGCGTCGCCTTCGAGCGCGCTTACGCAGGCGAACTCGGGCTGCTCCATGATCGAGAATGGTTGCTGGTCACACCCGATGGCCAACAAATCACCGCGCGCGCCCATCCCCGGCTGGTGACCGTCCGCGCGGAGCTGCTGCCCGGCGGCGTGTTGCTGCACGCGGCGGATAAACCACCCATCTTCGCGATGGCCACCGTCTATACCCGCCCGCATCCAGCCCAGGTCTGGAAAGACGGCTTCCAGGCCTGGCACGGAGACGAGCGTGTCGACGCCTGGTTCGCCGACCTGCTCGGCTGCGACTGTCGGCTGCTGTGGCTGGGCGCCCAATCCAACCGCGCCTTCAAGGGCGGACCTGAAAAAATGAGCTTCGCCGACGGCTACCCCTTCCTGCTGGTCAATCAGGCCTCGCTGGACGATCTGAACCGTCAACTTTCCTCCCCTGTCACCCTGCGCCACTTTCGCCCCAATCTGGTAGTGACCGGCGCGTATCCTTGGGAAGAGGACGAATGGCAGCTCATTCGCATCGGCGAGGTGGAGTTCGACGTGATGAAGCCCTGCGCGCGCTGCGTGCTGACCACCGTCAACCCGGACTCCGGCGAGAAAAGTCCTGATGGCGAACCGCTGCAGACGCTGGTTCGCACCCGCCGCCTTGAGGAAGGCGTCTGCTTCGGCATGAATTTGCGCGCACGCAACGCAGGGGTGCTTGAACTGGATGCGACAGTGGAGGTTCTGGAACAGCATTACAGCTTCTAGACTGGGCTGCCGGCAAGTGCTTACAATCTGTCAATGAATCTGCAAGCACTCATTGAAGATATCCGGCAAGAAACCTTGCCCTTCTACGACCAGGGCAAGGTGGCCGATTACATCCCGGCGCTGGCGTCGGTGCCGCCACGCCAGTTCGGCTTCGCCATCCAAACGCTGGATGGCCGGCAATACGCCTGCGGCGACGCCGATGTCGCCTTCTCCATTCAAAGCATCAGCAAAGCCTTCATGCTGGCGCTGACGCTCCAAGCCGATGGCGAGAAGCTTTGGCGCCACGTCGGCAAAGAGCCATCAGGCAATCCTTTCAATTCGCTGGTGCAGTTGGAATACGAGCACGGCATTCCGCGCAACCCCTTCATCAACGCCGGGGCGCTGGTGGTCACCGACCGCGCCATCGGGCACTTCGGCGACGCCCACTCCCACCTGCTCGCTTGGCTGCGCGCGGAATCCGGCAATGCCGCGCTGTCTGCCGATGAGACCATCGCCGCCTCCGAACGCGAGCACGGCGACCGCAATGCCGCGCTGGCCCACTTCATGAAAAGCTACGGCAACCTGATACAGCCGGTAGAAACCGTGCTCAACCAGTACTTCCATAACTGCAGCATCGCGATGAGCTGCCGCGAGTTGGCCCGCGCCGGCCTGTTCCTGGCCAACCACGGCGCCTCGCCCCAAACCGGGCGACATTACCTGACCCGCAGCCAAGCCAAACAGGTGAACGCCGTCATGCTCACCTGCGGCACTTACGACGCCGCCGGAGAATTCGCCTACCGCGTCGGCCTACCGGTGAAGAGCGGCGTCGGCGGGGGGTTGCTGGCCGTCATTCCGGGCAAAATGAGCATCGCGGTGTGGAGTCCCCAACTGGATGCGCGCGGCAACTCCGTGCTCGGCCTGGAGGCGTTGGACCGCTTCACCACAGCCACCGGTCTTTCCATCTTCTGAACGCGAAAACGGCCCCGCGCGAGCGGAGCCGTTTATCAGGCATGAAAAAAGCCAGCTCCTGAGAGCTGGCTTCTTTCGGCAACTTCGTCGATTACTCGGCGGAGTTGTCTTCCACGGCAACGGATTCTTCCGGACGGTCCACCAGCTCAACCAGAGCCATCGGGGCGTTGTCGCCCTTGCGGAAACCGTACTTCAGGATGCGCACGTAGCCGCCATTGCGGGTAGCGTAGCGCGCGCCGAGCACGTCGAAGAGTTTAACCACGATTTCGCGGTCACGGGTGCGGTCGAACGCCAGACGACGGTTGGCGAGAGACGGCTTTTTGCCGAGCGTGATGAGCGGCTCGGCCACACGACGCAGTTCCTTGGCCTTCGGCAGCGTGGTCACGATTGCTTCGTGCTTCAGCAGCGAGTTGGCCATGTTGCGCAGCATCGCCAGACGATGGCTGGTCGTGCGGTTCAGTTTACGATTACTGTAACGATGACGCATTGTTAATGTCCTTTAGTCTCAAACTTACGGCTTTTCCAGACCAGCCGGAGGCCAGTTCTCGAGCTTCATGCCGAGAGTCAGGCCCTTGGAAGCGAGAACTTCCTTGATCTCGTTCAGCGACTTGCGGCCGAGGTTCGGAGTCTTCAGAAGCTCGGTTTCGGTGCGCTGGATCAGATCGCCGATGTAATAAATGTTCTCTGCTTTCAGGCAGTTGGCCGAACGGACCGTCAGTTCAAGATCGTCTACCGGACGCAGCAGGATCGGATCGATCGGCGGCGCCTTTTCAACGACTTCTTCAACCGCTGTGCCTTGGAGGTCGGCAAAGATCGACAGCTGATCCATCAGGATGCGGGCTGCGTTGCGCACAGCCTGCTCCGGCTCGATCACGCCGTTGGTCTCGATGTCGAGAACCAGGCGGTCGAGGTCGGTACGCTGTTCCACACGGGCGCTTTCCACAGCGAAGCTCACGCGGCGAACCGGCGAGAAGGAAGCGTCCAGTTGGATGGTACCGATGGAACGGTTGTCGTCATGGCTGGTGCGAACGGACACCGGCTGATAGCCGCGGCCCTTCTCCACCTTGACCTCCATGTCGATCTTGCCGCCTGCGGAGATGTGACAAATCACGTGTTCCGGATTGATCACTTCCACATCATGCGGCAGCTCGATATCGCTAGCCAAGACAGCGCCCTCGCCTTCCTTTTTCAAGGTCAGCACGACACTGTCGCGACCATGCAGCTTAAGCACTACGCCCTTGAGGTTGAGAAGGATGTCGACGACATCCTCCCGCACGCCATCAAGCGCGGAATACTCATGCAAAACGCCAGCGATAGTCACTTCGGTCGGAGCATAGCCCGGCATCGACGACAGCAGGATGCGGCGCAGCGAATTGCCCAGCGTATGGGCGTAGCCGCGCTCGAACGGTTCCATCGACACGCGAGCGTGAGTGGCGGAAACCGGCTGAACATCGATCAGACGAGGTTTCAGAAATTCCGAAGCGCTGTTTTGCATAGTCATTCCCTAAGAGCTAGCGATTACTTGGAGTAGAATTCCACAACGAGTTGTTCGTTGATATCGCTAGACAGTTCGGAACGTTCCGGAGCGGATTTGAAAGTGCCTTCCATTTTCTTGGAGTCAACCAACACCCAAGACGGGAAGCCACCTTGCTCAGCCAGAGCCAGGCCTTCGACGATGCGAGCCTGCTTCTTGGCCTTTTCGCGGACGGACACTACGTCACCGGCTTTAACCTGGTAGGACGGAATGTTCACAACCTGGCCGTTCACAACGATAGCCTTGTGGCTAACCAGCTGGCGCGCTTCGGCGCGAGTGGAGCCAAAGCCCATGCGATATACAACGTTGTCCAGGCGGGACTCAAGCAGCTTCAGCAGGTTTTCACCCGTGGAGCCCTTGCGGCGCACAGCTTCCGCAAAGTAGTTGCGGAACTGACGCTCGAGTACGCCGTAGATGCGGCGGATTTTCTGCTTTTCACGCAGCTGGACGCCGTAGTCGGACAGGCGGCCGCGACGGGCGCCGTGTTGACCAGGAGCCGCGTCCAGTTTGCATTTGGAATCCAGTGCACGACGCGCGCTCTTCAGGAAAAGGTCGGTGCCTTCACGACGAGCGAGCTTACACTTCGGGCCAATATAACGTGCCATGTTCTCACACTCTCCGAATTAGATACGACGTTTTTTGGGCGGACGGCAACCGTTGTGCGGTACCGGCGTCACGTCGGAGATGCTGGTGATCTTGAAACCCAGCGAGTTGAGTGCGCGAACAGCGGATTCACGACCCGGGCCCGGGCCTTTGATACGAACTTCGAGGTTCTTCACACCATATTCTTGGGCAACTTTACCAGCGTGCTCTGCGGCTACCTGAGCGGCAAAGGGTGTACTCTTGCGCGAGCCCTTAAAACCAGCGCCGCCAGAGGTAGCCCAAGACAGTGCATTGCCTTGACGGTCGGTGATAGTGATGATGGTGTTGTTGAACGAAGCGTGCACGTGCACGATGCCTTCGCTAACAGACTTGCGCACTTTTTTACGTACACGGACAGCTGTGTTTGCTTTAGCCATTATCTGTGTTCCTTAGTTTACTTCTTGCCGGCGATCGCCTTGCGCGGACCCTTGCGAGTGCGAGCATTGGTGCGAGTGCGCTGACCGCGGCACGGCAAGCCGCGACGATGGCGGAAGCCGCGGTAGCAGCCCATGTCCATCAGACGCTTGATGCTCATGGTGATTTCGCGACGCAGGTCACCTTCAACAGTGAACTTAGCCACTTGATCACGCAGAGCTTCCATTTCAGCTTCAGTCAGATCCTTCACCTTGGTGGAGGGATTCACGCTGGCTGCGGCACAAATGTGCTGCGCGCGAGTCTGACCGACGCCGAAGATTGCCTGCAGGCCGATAACGGCATGCGCATGATTGGGGATGTTTACCCCTGCAATACGGGCCATACTCTTTCCTTAAGCCTTAAGACCTTGAAATAAGACCTTGAAAAGTTTGCGATTGTATCACGCAAATCGAAGACTAACAAATGTTAGCCTTGCTTTTGCTTGTGACGCGGGTCCGTGCAGATCACGCGTACCACGCGATTGCGACGAATGATTTTGCAATTACGGCAAATCTTCTTTACAGAAGGCTGTACTCGCATGTTCAGATCCTTTCAAATCCAAAAAAGAGCGAATGCGTTACTTCGCACGGAACACAATGCGGGCCCGGGACAGATCGTATGGAGTCAACTCCACAGTCACCTTGTCGCCTGGCAGGATGCGGATGTAATGCATCCGCATCTTCCCAGAGATATGCCCGAGTACCACGTGTCCATTTTCAAGCTTGATCTTGAAAGTTGCGCTGGGCAAATTTTCCAAGATCTCGCCCTGCATCTGGATAGTGTCTTCCTTAGCCATATAACCCAGTGTCAACTCGTATGTCAGCGGGTAAGGGCGTTGCCTTTGAAGTTGGCCTTCTTAAGCAAGCTCTCGTACTGATGCGACAGCACGTAGGACTGAACCTGCGCCATGAAGTCCATCGTCACCACGACCAGAATCAGCAGCGACGTACCACCGAAGTAGAACGGCACGTTCCACTTCAGGATCAGGAACTCCGGCAACAGGCAGACCAGCGTGATGTAGATCGCACCGATCAGCGTCAGCCGCAGAATGATCTTCTCGATGTAACGAGAAGTCTGCTCACCTGGACGGATGCCCGGGATGAACGCCCCGCTCTTCTTCAGGTTGTCCGCCGTTTCCTTCGGGTTGAATACCAACGCCGTGTAGAAGTAGCAGAAGAAGATGATCGCCGCCGCGTACAGCAACACATAGATCGGCTGACCCGGGTGCAGCTTGTCGGCCACGCCCTTCAACCAAGCCATGTGCTCACCCTGGCCAAACCAACCAAGAATGGTGGCCGGGAACAGGATGATGCTGGAGGCGAAGATCGGAGGAATCACCCCCGCCATGTTGAGCTTGAGCGGCAAATGCGTGCTCTGGCCCTGCATGACGCGATTGCCCACCTGGCGCTTGGCGTAGTTGACCAGCACCTTTCGTTGACCGCGCTCGGCGTACACAACGATAAAGGTAACCAGCGCCACCGCGGCAAACAGCAGGATAGCAAACGGAATGGACAAGCTATTCTGACTAACCAGAGTCAGGGTTTTACCAATCGCCCCGGGAACACCCGAAGCAATACCCGCGCAGATGATCAGAGAGATACCGTTGCCGATACCCCGCTCGGTGATCTGTTCACCCAACCACATCAGGAACATGGTTCCGGTGACCAGGGACACCACGGTTGTCAGATAAAACTCCCACTGAGCAGTCATCACCAGATTAGGCTGCTTATACAACATCGCCGCGATGCCGAAACTTTGGAAAGTTGCGAGCGCGACAGTGGCATAACGCGTGTACTGGGTTATCTTGCGACGTCCCGCATCGCCTTCCTTCTTCAGCTGCTTCAGGCTAGGCATAACCTCGGCCGCAAGCTGCAGAATGATGGAAGCCGAGATGTACGGCATGATGCCCAGGGCAAATACCGTAAACCTCGACAGGGCACCGCCCGAGAACATGTTGAACATGTCGAGCAGGCCCGTCTGCGGTGCGTGGAACAACTTCGCTAGTTCGGCAGGGTTGATACCCGGAACCGGAATATGGGCGCCGATGCGATAAACGATCAGCGCGCCAATCAGGAACCAGATACGACGCTTCAGATCACCAAACTTATTGGCATTGGCCACTAGAGAAGTATTCGCCACAAATTTATGCCTTATTCAATGCTGCCGCCGGCAGCCTCGATGGCAGCGCGGGCGCCAGCGGTAACGCTGATACCACGCAGTTTGACCGCGCGCTCAACCTTGCCGGACAGGACCACTTTGGCAACTTGCGCCTGAGCGGACACCAGACCGGCTTGCTTGAGAGCCAGCAGATCGATTTCATCGACCGGCAGCAGGTTCAGTTCGGACAAGCGAACTTCGCAAACGAAGCGAGCCGTCAGCGACTTGAAGCCGCGCTTCGGCAAACGACGTTGCAGCGGCATTTGACCGCCTTCGAAGCCCACCTTGTGGAAACCACCGGCACGGCTCTTCTGACCCTTGTGGCCGCGGCCGCAAGTCTTGCCCAGGCCGGAGCCGATGCCACGGCCGACACGGCGCTTGGCATGCTTGGCGCCGACGCCCGGTTGTACGGTGTTCAGCAGCATCTCTTAGCCCTCGAATTTGAGCAGGTAGCTGATCTTGTTGATCATGCCACGGTTTTCAGGGGTATCGAGCACTTCTACGGTCTGGCGGATCTTACGCAGACCCAGACCACGGGCGCAGGCCTTGTGAGACTCCAGGCGACCGATCAGGCTCTTTACCAGAGTGACCTTGACAGTCTTGGCGTTACTCATGACCCACCCCCAGGATGTCCTCGACGCTCAGGCCACGCTTGGCGGCGATTTGCGCCGGGGTGTTGATGTTGCTCAGGCCGTTCAGGGTCGCACGCACCACGTTGTACGGGTTGGTGGAGCCGTGAATCTTGGCCGAAACATTGTGAACACCCATTGCGTCAAAGATCGCGCGCATCGGGCCGCCGGCCTTCACGCCAGTACCTTCTTTGGCAGGCTGGATGAAGACGGTGGTGGCACCGTGCTTGCCGATGACGGTGTGCTGCAGGGTACCGTTCTTCAGCGGGATCTTAACCATGTTGTGGCGGGCTTGTTCCATCGCCTTTTGTACGGCAACCGGAACTTCCTTGGAACGGCCTTTACCCATGCCGATACCGCCGTCGCCATCACCAACCACGGTCAGGGCGGAGAAAGCCATGATACGGCCGCCCTTGACCACTTTGGTGACGCGGTTGACGCTGATCATTTTCTCGACCAGACCGTCGCCGCGATCTTCCATTTCGTGCTTAGCCATTCTTTACTCCGAATTAGAATACGAGGCCGTGTTCGCGAGCGGCGTCAGCCAGTGCCTTCATGCGACCGTGGTATTTGAAACCGGAACGGTCGAAAGCGACTTGCTCGATGCCAGCGGCCTTTGCCTTTTCGGCAATGCGCTTGCCGATCACGGCTGCGGCCGCCACGTTGCCACCATTGGCCATCGCGGCGCGAACATCGGCTTCCAGCGACGAAGCGCTGGCCAGAACCTTGTTGCCGGTCTCGTCGATGATCTGGGCATAAATGTGGCTATTGGTGCGGTGTACAGAGAGACGCACCATCTTGAGCTCCGCGATCCGGGCACGGGTTTTGCGTGCGCGGCGGAGTCGAGTCTGTTTCTTGTCCATGTCAGTGCCTCAGTTACTTCTTCTTGGTTTCTTTCAGAACCACAACCTCATCGGCGTAACGAACACCCTTGCCCTTGTAAGGCTCCGGCGAACGGTAAGCGCGGATTTCGGCTGCGATCTGGCCCACGAGCTGCTTGTCAGCGCCCTTGACCAAGATCTCGGTCTGAGTCGGGGTCTCAACCTTGATGCCAGCGGGCATCTTGTGAGCCACCGGGTGCGAGAAACCCAGAGACAGGTTCAGGGTATCGCCTTGAGCCTGAGCGCGGTAACCCACGCCCACCAGCTGCAGCTTCTTTTCGAAGCCCTTGGATACGCCGTTCACCATGTTGTTCAGCAGCGCGCGCAGGGTGCCGGACATGGCACGAGCGAACTTGCTGTCGTTCTTGGCGGCGAAAGTCAGCTGGCCATTGTCCAGCTTCACTTCCACGTCGTTGCACAGAGCGGTGCTCAGGGAGCCCAGGGCGCCCTTCACAGTCACTTCTGCGGCGCCGAACTTCACTTCGACACCGGCCGGAATGGCTACCGGATTCTTAGCTACGCGAGACATTTGACCCCCTTACGCCACGACGCAGAGCAGTTCGCCGCCGATGCCGGCCGCGCGCGCTTTGCGATCGGTCATCACGCCCTTGGAAGTGGACAGGATCGCCACGCCCAGACCGTTCATGACCTTCGGGATTTCGGTGGAGCCCTTGTACACGCGCAGGCCAGGACGGGATACGCGCTCGATGCGCTCGATCACCGGACGGCCAGCGTAGTACTTGAGCTGGATATCGAGAACAGGCTTCTTCTCTTCGCCGGCAACGGCGAAGTCTTCGATGTAGCCTTCTTCTTTCAGCACCTGCGCCAGCGCAACCTTCAGCTTCGAGCAAGGCATGGAAACCTTGACTTTGGAAGCGTGTTGGCCGTTGCGGATGCGGGTCAACATATCGGAAATAGGATCGTGCATGCTCATTCTATGTGTCTCCTATTACCAGCTGGCCTTCACAACACCCGGAATCTCACCCTTCATGGCGATCTCACGCAGCTTGTTGCGACCCAAACCGAATTTACGGAACACACCACGCGGACGACCGGTCACGGCGCAGCGACGACGCTGGCGTACCGGGGAAGCGTTGCGCGGCAGTTGCTGCAGTTGCAGACGGGCGGCAAAACGCTCTTCTTCCGAGAGGTTCTGGTTGTTGATGGTGGCGATCAGGGCCTCACGCTTGGCAGAGAACTTGTTTGCCAGCTTGACGCGCTTCTCTTCACGGTTAATCAGTGCAAGTCGTGCCATGTGCTTAACCCTTGAACGGGAACTTGAACGCGGCCAGCAGAGCGCGGGCCTCTTCGTCAGTCTTCGCCGTGGTGGTGATAGTGATGTTCATACCACGCAGAGCATCGATCTTGTCGTACTCGATTTCCGGGAAGATGATCTGTTCTTTAACGCCCATGTTGTAGTTGCCGCGGCCATCGAAGGACTTGGCAGACACACCACGGAAGTCGCGAACGCGCGGCAGCGCGATGGTGACCAGGCGGTCCAGGAACTCGTACATGCGTTCGCGACGCAGAGTCACCTTGCAACCTACCGGGTAGTTGTCGCGGATCTTGAAGCCGGCGATGGACTTGCGAGCGGTGGTGACGACCGGCTTCTGGCCGGCGATCTTTTCCAGGTCGCCCACGGCGAATTCCATTACCTTTTTATCGGCAACAGCTTCACCCACGCCCATGTTCACGGTGATCTTCTCGATACGCGGAACTTGCATGATCGACTTGTAGCCGAACTGTTTCATCAGTTCCGGCACTACGCTGTCTTTGTAGAAATCGTAGAGACGTGCCATGTTTGCTCCTTAGGCGCCGATAACTTCGCCGCTGGACTTGAACACGCGCACCTTGCGGCCGTCTTCAAGAACCTTGAAGCCTACGCGGTCAGCCTTTTGGCTTGCCGGATTGAAAATCGCGACGTTAGAAGCGTCAATGGGCATGGTCTTCTCAACGATGCCACCAGCTACGCCACGTACCGGGTTCGGCTTCTGGTGCTTCTTGGCGACGTTGACGCCTTCCACGACCAGCTTGGTTTCCAGAACACGCAGGACGGTACCGCGCTTGCCTTTGTCTTTGCCGGTGATTACTACGACTTCATCACCTTTACGAATTTTGCGCATGTGACCTCCTTACAGCACTTCAGGAGCCAGCGATACGATCTTCATGAAGCGTTCGGTACGCAGTTCACGCGTAACGGGCCCGAAGATACGAGTGCCGATCGGCTCAAGCTTGTTGTTGAGCAGAACGGCAGCATTGCTGTCGAACTTGATCAAAGAGCCATCCGGACGGCGCACGCCTTTGGCAGTGCGTACCACGACCGCATTGTATACGTCGCCTTTTTTGACGCGACCACGCGGAGCGGCATCCTTGATGCTCACCTTGATGATGTCACCTACGCTAGCATAGCGACGCTTGGAGCCACCCAGCACCTTGATGCACTGCACATGACGCGCACCGGTGTTGTCAGCGACCTCAAGCATGGTCTGCATTTGGATCATTTGAGATTACCTTTCTAATCCAACTTTATCCGTCACTTTCCACTGCCGTTAGCCTGGGCAATTTCGCCAGACTCGAACAGCGGAAACGCCACAGATCATTCTGTGGCGTGTCAAACGGCCAGTTTTGGACCCCGTAAGGGCGGAACTCCTGCGCAGATGGAGCGCAGGAGATGGCCATTATACAGAGGGACGCAGCCCTCTGCAAGCTTTATACCTGACGAGATTTCTCAACCAGGCCAGTTACCACCCACGACTTGGTCTTCGAGAGCGGGCGGGACTCGCTGATGATCACCAGATCGCCTGCCTTGAACTCGTTGTTTTCGTCGTGCGCGTGGAACTTCTTGGAGCGACGGATAATCTTGCCGTAGATCGGGTGCTTGACTTTGCGCTCGACCAGAACGGTCACGGTCTTATCCATCTTGTCGCTGACCACAACACCGGTCAGCGTACGTACTACTTTGGTTTCGCTCATCTTAAACTGCCTTTTCTTTCAGAACGGTACGCACGCGAGCGATGTCGCGACGCACTTTCTTCAGTTCAGAGGTCTTGGCGAGTTGCTGAGTAGCGTGCTGCATGCGCAGCGCAAACTGGGCCTTCAGCAGGCTCAGCAGTTCCGCCTTCAGCTCGTCAACAGTTTTGGCTTTCAGTTCGGACGCTTTCATTACTGACCTACCTGTTTGGTTACGAACACAGTGGCGATCGGCAGCTTAGCTGCGGCCAGACGGAAAGCTTCGCGAGCGAGTTCCTCGGATACGCCATCCATTTCGTACAGCATCTTGCCAGGCTGAATCTCAGCCACATAGTACTCCGGAGAGCCCTTACCCCCGCCCATACGGACTTCGGCAGGCTTGGAGGTGATCGGCTTGTCCGGGAAGATACGGATCCAGATGCGGCCGCCACGCTTGATGTGACGGGTCATCGCACGACGCGCAGCTTCGATCTGACGCGCGGTCAGACGACCACGACCAATAGCCTTCAGACCGAAATCACCAAAGCTCACCTTGTTGCCACGAGTGGCGATACCGGTGTTACGGCCTTTGTGCTGTTTACGGTACTTGAGTCTAGTTGGCTGCAGCATTGCGGGCACCCTTTCTCATTTTCTTCTCGGGAGCTGCCGGAGCGGCTACAACTTGGCCCGGCTTCAGCTCGCCTTTGTACACCCATACCTTGATGCCGATGATACCGTAGGTGGTCTTGGCTTCGGAGGTAGCGTAGTCCACGTCGGCGCGCAGGGTATGCAGCGGCACGCGGCCTTCGCGGTACCACTCGCTACGAGCGATGTCGATACCGTTCAGACGGCCGGACGACATGATCTTGATGCCTTCGGCACCCAGACGCATGGCGTTCTGCATGGCGCGCTTCATGGCGCGGCGGAACATCACGCGCTTCTCCAGCTGGGAAGCGATGCCGTCGGCGATGATTTGCGCATCCAGCTCCGGCTTGCGAACTTCTTCGATGTTCACGTGAACCGGCACGCCCAGGCGCTTTTGCAGCTCCTGCTTCAGGATCTCGATGTCCTCGCCCTTCTTGCCGATCACGACGCCCGGACGGGCGCTGTGAATGGTGATGCGGGCGGACTTGGCCGGACGCTCGATGGTTACGCGGCCAACCGAAGCATGACCCAGACGCTTCTTCAGGAATTCGCGAACTTCGATATCCTGCTTCAGCATTTCCGGGAAGTTCTGCGAGGACGCGAACCACTTGGAAGACCAGTTTTTGTTAACGGCAAGACGGAATCCCGTCGGATGAATCTTCTGACCCATTTCTTACCCCTTAATTGCCAACGGTCAAGGAAATGTGGCAGGTCTGCTTTTCGATGCGATTGCCACGACCCTTAGCACGGGCAGTGAAACGCTTCAGACTAGCGCCCTTGTCAACAAAGATGCTGGTGACACGCAGGGTGTCGATGTCAGCGCCTTCGTTGTGCTCGGCGTTAGCGATGGCAGATTCCAGCACTTTCTTGATGATGACCGCACCCTTTTTCGGGGAGAAGGCCAGGATATTCAGCGCCTGATCGACGGACTTGCCGCGAACCAGGTCCGCTACCAGGCGGCACTTTTGAGCCGACAGGCGAACACTTTTCAGATTTGCAGATACTCTCATCGCTTCACCTTACTTCTTCTTCGCCTTCTTGTCGGCAGCATGGCCTTTGAAGGTACGAGTCAGAGAGAATTCACCCAGTTTGTGGCCGACCATGTTTTCGGAAACATAGACCGGAACGTGAGTGCGACCGTTGTGCACAGCGATGGTCAGACCAATAAAGTCCGGCAGGATGGTCGAACGACGCGACCAGGTCTTGATCGGACGCTTGTCGCTGGTTGCCCGCACCGCATCCACCTTCTTCAGGAGGTGCAGATCAACGAACGGGCCTTTTTTCTGCGAACGTGCCATTGTCAATTACCCTTTGGTGGAATAGCGACGGCGTACGATCATGTTGTCGGTACGCTTGTTGCGACGGGTACGGAAGCCCTTGGCCGGAGTGCCCCACGGGCTAACCGGTACGCGGCCTTCGCCAGTGCGGCCTTCACCACCACCGTGCGGGTGATCGATCGGGTTCATCGCCGTACCGCGAACGGTCGGACGGATGCCGCGCCAACGGGTCGCGCCAGCCTTGCCCAGCTTGCGCAGGGAGTGCTCTTCGTTACCCACTTCGCCAACGGTCGCACGGCAATCGACGTGCACCAGGCGGATCTCGCCAGAGCGCAGACGCAGTTGAGCGTACACGCCTTCGCGAGCCAGCAGCATTGCAGAAGCGCCAGCGGAACGAACCATCTGAGCGCCCTTGCCGGGTTGCATTTCCACGCAGTGGATAGTGGTACCCACCGGGATGTTGCGGATCGGCAGAGCGTTACCGGCCTTGATCGGAGCCTCGGAGCCGGACAACAGCACGGCGCCAACCTTCACGCCACGCGGGGCGATGATGTAGCGACGCTCGCCATCGGCGTAGCACAACAGGGCGATATGGGCGGTGCGGTTCGGATCGTATTCGATGCGTTCCACTTTCGCCGGGATGCCATCCTTGTTGCGACGGAAGTCGATCAGACGGTAGTGCTTCTTGTGACCACCGCCGCGGTGACGCGTGGTGATGTGGCCATTGTGATTGCGACCGCCGGTGGAGTTTTTCTTCTCTACCAGGGCAGCGTGCGGAGCGCCTTTATGCAGGTCCGGGCTTACCACCTTGACGACTGCACGACGACCCGCGGAAGTCGGTTTTACCTTAACGATAGGCATGCTCTATCTCCTTACTCCGCCGCGGCCGGGGTAGCGGTCAGGTCCAGTTCTTGGCCCTCGACCAGGCTAACGTAGGCCTTTTTCCAGTCACTGCGACGACCCGTGCTGCGGCCGAAACGCTTAACCTTGCCCTTGACGTTCACAGTGGAAACGCCATCAACTTTTACATTGAACAGCATTTCGACGGCAGCCTTGATTTCCGGCTTGGTCGCGTCTTTGGCAACGCGGAACGCCACTTGCTGATTTTTCTCAGCAATCATGGTGCTCTTCTCGGAAACGATCGGAGCAAGGATTACTTGCAACAGACGTTCTTGGTTCATGCCCACTGCTCCTCCAGTTGCTTCACGGCGTCGCGGGTGATCACGGTCTTCTTGAAGCGAAGCAGGCTGTACGGATCAGCTTGCTGAGCTTCGATAACCAGCACGTTCGGCAGGTTACGCGAAGAGAGATAGAGGTTTTCGCTCAGTTCACCCGTGATGAACAGGGCTTGCTCCAGACCCATGGGCTGAACCGCGCCAACGAATTCCTTGGTCTTCGGGCTGTTGATGGACAGCTCGTCAACCACGATCAGACGCTCGTCGCGCACCAGCTGAGACAGGATAGCTGCCATGCCAGCGCGGAACATCTTGCGGTTAACCTTCTGAGTGAAGTTCTCGTCCGGCTTGTTCGGGAAGGCACGGCCACCGCCACGACGGTTCGGGGTGGAGGTCATACCGGCACGAGCGTTACCAGTGCCCTTCTGACGGAACGGCTTCTTGGTCGAGTGCTTCACTTCGGCACGAGTCAGCTGGGCACGGTTGCCGCTGCGAGCGTTCGCCAGGAACGCAGTCACGACTTGGTGAACCAGAGCTTCGTTGTATTCGCGGCCGAACAGAGATTCGGACACTTGCAGGCTGCCAACAGCCTTGCCTTGGGTATTGATTACGTTCAATTCCATTACGCACCCGCCTTCACGCTGGGACGCACGACAACTTGACCGTTCTTGGCACCCGGGACTGCGCCCTTAACCAGGATCAGTTGACGTTCCGCGTCGACACGAACGATCTCGAGGCACTGTACAGTGCTCTTCACGTTACCGTACTGACCGGCCATGCGCTTGCCCGGGAAAACGCGGCCCGGATCTTGAGCCTGACCGATGGAACCCGGCGTATTGTGCGAACGCGAGTTACCATGGGAAGCACGGTTGGAGGAGAAGTTGTGACGCTTGATCACACCGGAGAAGCCCTTACCCTTGGACGTGCCGGTTACATCAACCAGCTGGCCAACAGTGAAGATCTCAACGGCGATTGCGTCGCCAGCCTTGTAGTTGGCCAGGTTTTCGGCGGTCAGAGCGAACTCGACCAGGCCTTCACCAGCTTCTACGCCAGCCTTGGCGAAGTGACCAGCGGCAGCCTTGACTACGCGGCTAGCCTTTTTGGAACCGAAGGTTACTTGGACGGCGGTGTAGCCGTCGGTTTCGGCAGTTTTGATTTGCGTGACGCGGTTAGCGGACATGTCCAGCACAGTTACCGGGATGGATGCGCCATCTTCGGCAAAAATGCGGGTCATGCCGACTTTGCGACCGACAAGACCTAAACTCATGTTTATTTCCTTTTGCAGGCGCCGATTACGATTGACCGGCATAAAAAACACGACAGAAAAACAAAAACGGACTCGCCAAAATGGCGAGTCCGCTAATGTATCACAGAAAATTCAAGAATCGCAAGCACTTAGCGTGCAATCCTCTCCTGTTCGGCGATTATTGCAGCTTGATTTCCACATCCACACCGGCCGGCAGGTCGAGCTTCATCAGAGCATCAACTGTCTTGTCGGTCGGGTCTACGATGTCCATCAGACGCAGGTGAGTGCGGATTTCCAGCTGGTCGCGGGAAGTCTTGTTCACGTGCGGGGAACGCAGAACGTTGAAACGCTCGATCTTGGTCGGCAGCGGAACCGGGCCTTTGACAACGGCGCCGGTGCGCTTGGCGGTTTCAACGATTTCCTGGGCGGAACGATCGATCAGGTTGTAATCGAACGCTTTCAGGCGGATGCGGATTTTTTGGCTAGACATGAAAATCTCCGGTCCGATTAAGCGAGAATCTTGGCAACCACGCCGGCGCCAACGGTACGGCCGCCTTCGCGGATAGCGAAGCGCAGACCTTCTTCCATGGCGATCGGAGCGATCAGCTCAACCTTGATTTCCACGTTGTCGCCCGGCATTACCATTTCCACGCCTTCGGCCAGCGTGATCGCGCCGGTCACGTCGGTGGTGCGGAAGTAGAACTGCGGACGGTAGTTCGCGAAGAACGGAGTGTGACGGCCGCCTTCGTCTTTGGACAGCACGTACACCGACGCTTCGAACTTGGTGTGCGGAGTGATCGAACCCGGCTTGGCCAGAACCTGGCCGCGCTCCACGTCTTCACGCTTGGTGCCGCGCAGCAGCACGCCAACGTTGTCGCCGGCCTGACCTTGGTCCAGCAGCTTGCGGAACATTTCCACGCCAGTGCAGGTGGTCTTCACGGTGTCTTTCAGACCCACGATTTCCAGCTCTTCGCCGACCTTGACGATGCCGCGCTCAACGCGACCGGTCACCACGGTGCCGCGGCCGGAGATCGAGAACACGTCTTCGATCGGCAGCAGGAACGGCTTGTCGATGGCGCGTTCCGGAGTCGGGATGTAGGAGTCCAGAGCATCAGCCAGACGGAAGATGGACGGTTCGCCCATTTCGGACTGGTCGCCTTCCAGCGCCAGACGAGCGGAGCCGGTCACGATCGGAGTGTCGTCGCCCGGGAAGTCGTAGGAAGACAGCAGATCGCGCACTTCCATTTCCACCAGTTCCAGCAGCTCGGCGTCGTCAACCAGGTCAGCCTTGTTCAGGTAGACGATGATGTACGGCACGCCAACCTGGCGGGACAGCAGGATGTGTTCGCGGGTTTGCGGCATCGGGCCGTCAGCGGCCGAGCAAACCAGGATCGCGCCATCCATCTGAGCCGCGCCGGTGATCATGTTTTTCACATAGTCAGCGTGGCCCGGGCAGTCTACGTGGGCGTAGTGGCGGGATTCGGTTTCGTATTCAACGTGCGCGGTATTGATGGTGATACCGCGAGCCTTTTCTTCCGGCGCGCTGTCGATCTGGGAGTAGTCCTTGGCTTCGCCACCGAACTTCTTGGACAGAATGGTGGTGATAGCGGCGGTCAAGGTGGTCTTACCGTGGTCCACGTGACCGATGGTGCCTACGTTTACGTGCGGCTTGGTCCGCTCAAACTTTTCTTTTGCCATTTTGCAAAATTCCTTAATTAAAGAACATTAGATCAGGGCCGGCCGGGCTTTCTGTTATGACCCAGGCCAGCCACAGCGCGCATTACTTCTTAGCAGCCATTACAGCTTCGGCGACGTGCTTCGGAGCCTCGGAGTAGTGCTTGAACTCCATGGAGTAGGTCGCACGACCCTGAGTAGCCGAACGCAGGTCGGTGGAGTAGCCGAACATCTCGGCCAGCGGAACTTCGGCCTTGATCTTCTTGCCACCCAGACCGTCATCGTCCATGCCTTGGACCATGCCGCGGCGACGGTTCAGGTCACCCATCACGTCACCCATGTACTCTTCCGGCGTCTCCACTTCCACGGCCATCATCGGCTCGAGAATGCACGGACCGGCGCGGCGCATGGCTTCCTTGAAGGCCAGCGAGCCCGCCAGTTCGAACGCGATCTGCGAGGAGTCGACGTCGTGGTAGGAACCGAAGGTCAGGCGCACGGTCACGTCCACCACCGGGAAGCCGGCGAGGATACCGTTGCCCAGGGTGTTTTGAATACCCTTGTCAACCGACGGGATGAATTCGCGCGGAATCACGCCGCCCTTGATCTCGTCGACGAACTTGTAGCCGTTGCCTTCGCCGGACGGTTCCAGCGTGATCACGGCGTGACCGTACTGACCCTTACCACCGGACTGCTTGACGTGCTTGCCTTCCACGTCGGTAACGGTCTTGGTGATGGTTTCGCGGTAGGCCACTTGCGGCGCGCCGACGTTGGCTTCAACGCCGAATTCGCGCTTCATGCGGTCAACCAGAATTTCCAGGTGCAGTTCGCCCATGCCGGAAATGATGGTCTGGCCGGACTCTTCGTCGGTGCGCACGCGGAACGACGGATCTTCCTTGGCCAGGCGGTTCAGGGCCACGCCCATCTTTTCCTGGTCGGCCTTGGTCTTCGGCTCAACGGCAACGTGGATCACCGGATCCGGGAATTCCATGCGCTCCAGAATGATTTCCGCGTCAACGGCGCACAGGGTTTCACCAGTGGTGACTTCCTTCAGGCCGATGGCGGCGGCGATGTCGCCGGCGCGCACTTCTTCGATTTCCTTACGGTCGTTGGCGTGCATCTGCACGATACGGCCGATGCGTTCCTTCTTGCCCTTGACCGAGTTCAGCACGGTGTCGCCGGACTTCACCACGCCGGAGTAGACGCGGAAGAAGGTCAGCTGGCCCACGTACGGGTCGTTCATCAGCTTGAACGCCAAAGCCGAGAACGGCTCGTCGTCGGAAGCGTGACGCTCGGCTTCCACGCCGTCGGTTTCGCCCTTGATGGACGGAACTTCGGTCGGCGACGGCAGCAGCTCAATCACGGCGTCCAGCATGCGCTGCACGCCCTTGTTCTTGAACGCGGAACCGCACAGCATCGGCTGGATTTCGCACTTCAGGGTACGCTCGCGCAGGCCGGCGATGATTTCTTCCTCGGACAGCGCTTCGCCGCCCAGGTACTTGTCCATCATCTCGTCGCTGACTTCGGCAGCGGCTTCGACCATCTTCTCGCGCCACTCTTCGGCCACGGAAACCAGATCGGCCGGGATGTCGCCATATTCGAACTTCATGCCCTGCGAGGCTTCGTCCCAAATGATGGCCTTCATCTTCAGCAGATCGACCACGCCGGTGAAGCCGTCTTCGGCGCCGATCGGCACCACGATGGGCACCGGATTGCCGCGCAGGCGGGTCTTCACTTGCTCGACCGCGCGGAAGAAGTTGGCGCCTTGACGGTCCATCTTGTTCACGAACGCGATGCGCGGAACCTTGTACTTGTTAGCCTGACGCCAAACGGTTTCAGACTGCGGCTGCACGCCGCCCACGGCGCAGTACACCATCACGGCGCCGTCCAGAACACGCATGGAACGCTCCACCTCGATGGTGAAGTCCACGTGTCCCGGGGTATCGATGATGTTGAAGCGGTGCTCCGGGAACTGCATGGCCATACCTTTCCAGAAGGTAGTGGTCGCAGCGGAGGTGATGGTGATGCCACGCTCCTGTTCCTGCTCCATCCAGTCCATGGTGGCGGCGCCATCATGCACTTCACCGATTTTGTGGTTTACACCGGTGTAAAACAGAATACGCTCGGTAGTCGTCGTCTTACCGGCGTCGATGTGAGCGGAAATACCGATGTTACGGTAACGCTCAATGGGGGTTTTCCTTGCCACGGCTTACACCTTAATAATTGGTAAAGCTTAGAAACGGAAGTGCGAGAAGGCCTTGTTGGCTTCTGCCATGCGGTGCACTTCGTCACGCTTCTTCATAGCGCCGCCACGGCCTTCGGCCGCGTCGATCAATTCACCAGCCAGGCGCAGGTCCATGGACTTCTCGCCGCGCTTGCGAGCGGCGTCGCGCAGCCAGCGCATGGCCAGAGCCATACGACGGGACGGGCGGACTTCAACAGGAACTTGATAGTTTGCACCGCCTACACGGCGGCTTTTCACTTCCACCACCGGCTTGGCGTTGGACAGTGCGGTATTGAACACTTCGATAGCGTTCTTACCGGTTTTCTTTTCGATCTGCTCCAGAGCGCCGTAGATGATGCGTTCGGCAACAGACTTCTTGCCGTCGATCATGACAACGTTCATGAATTTGGACAGATCCTGGGAACCGAACTTCGGATCCGGCAGAATTTCACGCTTGGGGACTTCTCTGCGACGTGGCATGTTACTTCCTTAAATATTCAGTTGAGCTCAACTTGCTCATGACTACCCAATGGAGCAGTCACTTACTAGACGACCCTGAGTGTTGATCAGGCCGCCTCGAGTGCGTACCAATTACTTGGGACGCTTGGCGCCGTATTTGGAGCGAGCTTGCTTACGATCTTTCACGCCTGCGGTGTCCAGGGAACCGCGCACGGTGTGGTAACGCACACCCGGCAAGTCCTTCACACGACCGCCGCGGATCAGCACCACGGAGTGTTCCTGCAGGTTGTGGCCTTCACCGCCGATGTACGAAATCACTTCGAAACCGTTGGTCAGACGCACCTTGCACACTTTACGCAGAGCCGAGTTCGGCTTCTTCGGAGTGGTGGTGTAAACACGGGTGCACACGCCACGCTTCTGCGGGCAGGCTTCCAGCGCAGGCACCTTGCTCTTCGCCGTGATGGCGACGCGGCCCTTGCGAACGAGTTGGTTAATGGTTGGCATTACTATCAGTTCCTAGTTGAAGCTTCCCGGAAGCAACACGCCTCCAGAAAGGACGGAGGATTATATTTTAGTCAACGCCCCAGCGTCAAATAAAAAACGCCGCCCCGCCAACGTTAACCGTTGATGGAGCAGCGTTTTTTCAACACTAGGCCGCTAGGCCGGTGTTAGTCGTCGCTTTCCAGCGCGGCCGGAGCCGGATCGAACAGCTGCGACTCGGCGGCGTCCAGACCCAGGTTCTGGCGACGGCGGGTGCGATGGTAGGCGAGACCGGTGCCGGCCGGAATCAGACGGCCGACGATCACGTTTTCCTTCAAACCGCGCAAGTCGTCCTTCTTGCCCATGATGGCCGCTTCGGTCAGCACGCGCGTGGTTTCCTGGAAGGAAGCCGCGGAGATGAACGAGTCGGTCGACAGCGAGGCCTTGGTGATGCCCAGCAGCACGTTTTCGTACTGCGCGCATTCCTTGTCCTCGGCCATCATCTTGTCGTTCATTTCCAGCACGTCGGCGCGTTCCACCTGCTCGCCCTGGATGAACTCGGTGTCGCCGCTGTCGGAGATCACGACGCGACGCAGCATCTGGCGAATGATCACCTCGATGTGCTTGTCGTTAATCTTCACGCCCTGCAGTCGGTACACTTCCTGCACTTCCTGAACGATGTAGCGAGCCAGCGCCTCGATGCCCTGCAGACGCAGGATGTCGTGCGGATCGACCGGACCGTCGACGATGGATTCGCCGCGGTTCACCACCTGGCCGTCGTGAACCAGCACGTGCTTGTCCTTCGGGATCAGGTTTTCGTAACCGTTGCCTTCCAGGTCGGTGATGATCAGGCGCTGCTTGCCCTTGGTGTCCTTGCCGAACGAAACGGTGCCGGTCACCTCGGCCAGCATGCCGGCATCCTTCGGCGAACGGGCTTCGAACAGCTCGGCCACGCGCGGCAGACCACCGGTAATGTCGCGGGTCTTGGACGATTCTTGCGGGATGCGGGCCAGCACTTCGCCCTTGCCCACGTCCTGACCATCGCGCACGGTGATGATGGCACCCACCTGGAAGGTGATCGACACCGACGCGTCGGAACCGGCCAGCTTCACTTCGTTGCCGTTGTCGTCCAGCAGCTTCACCAACGGGCGCAGCATCTTGGACTGCGAACCGGCGCGGCGCTTCGGATCGATGACCACCAGCGTGGACAGGCCGGTCACTTCGTCGGTCTGCTTGGCTACGGTGTTGCCTTCTTCCACGTTCTCGAACTTCACGCGGCCAGCGTACTCGGTGATGATCGGACGAGTGTGCGGGTCCCAGGTGGCCAGAACCGTGCCGGCCTTGATCTGCAGGCCGTCGGTCACCATCAGGGTCGCGCCGTACGGCACCTTGTGGCGCTCGCGCTCGCGGCCCATGTCGTCGTGGATCACCACTTCGCCGGAGCGGGTGATGACGATCAGCTCGCCCTTGGTGTTCGCCACATAGCGCATCTGGCTGGAGAAGCGGACGGTGCCGTTCGACTTGCCTTCCACCTGGCTGGCGGCCGCGTTTCGAGACGCCGCGCCACCGATGTGGAAGGTACGCATGGTCAGCTGGGTGCCCGGTTCGCCGATCGACTGAGCGGCGATCACGCCCACGGCTTCGCCGGCGTTCACTTGCTTGCCGCGCGCCAGATCGCGGCCGTAGCACTTGGCGCACAAACCGTAGCGCGTGTCGCAAGTGATGGCGGTGCGAACCTTGACTTCGTCGATGCCGAGGCTGTCGATCAGGTCGACCATCTGCTCGTCCAGCAGCGTGGCGGCTTCAATCACGGTTTCGCCGGTGGACGGATCCACCACGTCAACCGCGGTCACGCGGCCGAGGATGCGGTCGCGCAGCGCTTCGATCACGTCGCCGCCTTGCAGCACGGCCTTCATGGTGAAGCCGTTGGTCGTGCCGCAGTTGTCTTCCACCACCACCAGATCCTGGGTCACGTCGACCAGACGACGCGTCAGGTAACCGGAGTTCGCGGTCTTCAAGGCGGTATCCGCCAGACCCTTACGCGCGCCGTGAGTGGAGATGAAGTACTGCAGTACGGTCAGGCCTTCGCGGAAGTTGGCGGTAATCGGCGTTTCGATAATCGAGCCGTCCGGCTTCGCCATCAGACCCCGCATGCCGGCCAGCTGCTTGATCTGGGCTGCGGAACCCCGCGCGCCCGAGTCGGCCATCATGTAAATGGAGTTGAAGGACTCTTGGTCCACTTCCTTGCCTTCGCGGTCCAGCACCTTCTGCTTGGACAGCTCGTCCATCATGGCCTTGGCGATCTTGTCGCCGGTGCGGCCCCAGATGTCCACTACCTTGTTGTAGCGTTCGCCCTGGGTCACCAGACCTTGACGGTACTGTTCCTCGATTTCCTTGACTTCCTTGTTCGCCTCGCCCAGCAGCTCGACCTTCTTGGCCGGGATTTGCATGTCGTCCACGCAAATCGAGATGCCGCCGCGGGTGGAGTAGGCGAAACCGGTGTACATCAGCTGGTCGGCGAAGATCACCGTGTCGCGGATGCCGCAACGACGGAACGAAACGTTGATCAGTTTCGAGATTTCCTTCTTCTTCAGCGCCTTGTTGATGTGCTCGAACGGCAGGCCCTTCGGCAGGATGTCAGACAGGATCGCGCGGCCAACGGTGGTGTTGTAACGCTTGATCACCGGCTGGAACTCGCCCTGTTCGTCCTTTTCCCACTCGCGCAGGCGGACGGTGATGCGGGTAGCCAGTTCGACCTGACGGGTTTCGTAAGCGCGATGCACTTCCTTAGTGTCCGCGAACACCATGCCTTCGCCCTTGCCGTTTACCTTGTCGCGGGTCATGTAGTACAGACCCAACACGATATCCTGCGACGGCACGATGATCGGTTCGCCGTTGGCCGGGGACAGCACGTTGTTGGTGGCCAGCATCAGGGTGCGCGCTTCCATCTGCGCTTCCAGCGACAGCGGCACGTGAACGGCCATCTGGTCACCGTCGAAGTCGGCGTTGAACGCCGCGCAAACCAGCGGGTGCAGCTGGATGGCCTTGCCTTCGATCAGCACCGGCTCAAACGCCTGGATGCCCAGACGGTGCAGGGTCGGCGCGCGGTTCAGCAGCACCGGATGCTCGCGGATCACGTCTTCCAGGATGTCCCACACTTCCGGCACTTCCTGCTCGACCAGCTTCTTGGCCGCCTTGATGGTGGAGGCCAGGCCCATCACTTCCAGCTTGTGGAAGATGAAAGGCTTGAACAATTCCAGCGCCATCTTCTTCGGCAGGCCGCACTGATGCAGACGCAGGGTCGGGCCCACGGTGATCACGGAACGACCGGAGTAGTCGACGCGCTTACCCAGCAAGTTCTGACGGAAACGACCGCCCTTGCCCTTGATCATGTCGGCCAGCGACTTCAGCGGACGCTTGTTGGCGCCGGTCATCGCCTTGCCGCGACGGCCGTTGTCCAGCAGCGAGTCAACCGATTCCTGCAGCATACGCTTTTCGTTGCGCACGATGATGTCCGGTGCGCGCAGCTCCAGCAGGCGCTTCAGACGGTTGTTCCGGTTGATGACGCGGCGGTACAGGTCGTTCAGGTCGGAGGTCGCGAAGCGGCCGCCGTCCAGCGGCACCAGCGGACGCAGCTCCGGCGGCAGCACCGGCAGCACTTCCAGGATCATCCACTCCGGCTTCATGCCGGAACGCTGGAACGCCTCCAGCACCTTCAGGCGCTTGGCGATCTTCTTGATCTTGGTGTCGGAGTTGGTGGCTTCCAGCTCGCGGCGCAGGGTTTCGATCTCGCTGTCCAGGTCCAGCTTTTTCAGCAGCTCCTTGACCGCCTCGGCGCCCATCATGGCGACGAATTCTTCACCGTACTGGTCTTCCTTGTCCAGGAAGTCCTCTTCGGTCAACAGCTGGCGGTATTGCAGCGGGGTCATGCCCGGATCGGTCACGACGAACGCTTCGAAGTACAGCACGCGCTCGATGTCGCGCAGCGTCATGTCCAGCACCATGCCCAGACGCGACGGCAGCGACTTCAGGAACCAGATGTGCGCGGTCGGGCTGGCCAGCTCGATGTGGCCCATGCGCTCGCGGCGCACCTTGGACAGCGTCACTTCCACGCCGCACTTCTCGCAGATCACGCCGCGATGCTTCAGGCGCTTGTACTTGCCGCACAAGCACTCGTAATCCTTGACCGGTCCGAAGATGCGCGCGCAGAACAGGCCGTCGCGCTCCGGCTTGAAGGTGCGGTAGTTGATCGTTTCCGGCTTCTTGACTTCGCCATAAGACCAGGAACGGATCTTGTCAGGCGAGGCGATGCCGATCTTGATCGCATCAAACTCTTCTTCTTGCGTAACTTGCTTAAAGAGATCGAGCAAAGCTTTCATTGCGTCTCCAGTTCAGGGGACAGGCGCGGCGACTTACCGCCGCGCCCTATTACCCAATCAATAACGTTCCAGGTCCATGTCGAGGCCCAGCGAGCGGATTTCCTTCACCAATACATTGAAGGATTCCGGCATGCCGGCGTCGATCTTGTGCTCGCCCTTGACGATGTTCTCGTAGACCTTGGTACGGCCGGTCACATCGTCCGACTTCACCGTCAGCATTTCCTGCAGGGTGTAAGCGGCGCCGTAAGCCTCCAGCGCCCACACTTCCATCTCACCGAAACGCTGGCCGCCGAACTGCGCCTTGCCGCCCAGCGGCTGCTGGGTCACCAGCGAGTACGGGCCGGTGGAACGGGCGTGCATCTTGTCGTCGACCAAGTGATGCAGCTTCAGGTAGTGCATCACGCCCACGGTGACCTTGCGGTCGAAGGCTTCGCCGGAGCGGCCATCATGCAGGACCATCTGGGTCTTGGACTCGTTGAAGCCCATCTTGTCGGTCAGCTCGTCGCCGTCCGGATACGCCAGATCCAGCATGTGCTTGATCTCGGCCTCCTTCGCGCCGTCGAATACCGGCGTCGCGAAAGTCATGCCCTTGCTCAGATTGCGAGCCAGCTGCACCACTTCTTCGTCGCTCAGGCCGGCGATTTCTTCCGCCTTGCCGGTTTCGTTATAGATGCGCTCCAGGTAGCCGCGGATCTCGGCCGCCGACTGCTGATCCTTGATCATGCGGTCGATGCGTTCGCCGATCCCCTTGGCGGCCCAGCCCAGGTGCACCTCCAGAATCTGGCCGATGTTCATACGCGACGGTACGCCCAGCGGGTTCAGCACGATGTCGACCGGACGGCCGTCGCCCATGTACGGCATGTCTTCCACCGGCAGGATGCGGGAGACCACACCCTTGTTGCCGTGGCGGCCCGCCATCTTGTCGCCGGCCTGCAGGCGGCGCTTCACGGCCAGGTAAACCTTGACCATCTTCTGCACGCCAGGCGGCAGCTCGTCGCCCTGGGTCAGCTTGCGCTTCTTGTCTTCGAACTTGAGATCGAATTCTTCGCGCTTCTGCGCCAGGCTTTCCTTGATCAGCTCCAGCTGCTTGGCGATGTCTTCGTCAGCCATGCGGATGTCGAACCAGTCGTGCTTGGTCGGCAAGCCGCTCAGGTATTCCTGGTCGATCACGGTGCCCTTGGCCAGGCGCTTCGGACCGCCGTTGGCTGCCTTGCCGACAATCAGACGCTCGATACGGCTGAAGGCGTCGTTGTCGAAAATACGCAGCTGGTCGTTCAGGTCCAGGCGGTAGCGCTTCAGTTCGGCGTCGATGATGGACTGGGCGCGCTTGTCACGCTCGATGCCTTCGCGGGTGAACACCTGCACGTCGATCACCGTGCCCACGGTGCCGGTCGGCACGCGCAGCGAGGTATCCTTCACGTCGGAGGCCTTTTCGCCGAAGATCGCGCGCAACAGCTTCTCTTCCGGCGTCAGCTGGGTTTCGCCCTTCGGCGTCACCTTGCCCACCAGCACATCGCCGGCTTCGACTTCCGCGCCGATGTAGACGATGCCGGACTCATCCAGACGGCCCGCCATGCGTTCGGACAGGTTCGGGATGTCGCGGGTGATTTCTTCCGGTCCCAGCTTGGTGTCGCGGGCAACCACGGACAGCTCTTCGATGTGGATCGAGGTGTAGCGGTCTTCGGCGACCAGCTTCTCCGAGATCAGGATCGAATCTTCGTAGTTGTAACCGTTCCACGGCATGAAGGCGATGGTCATGTTCTGACCCAGCGCCAATTCGCCCAGGTCGGTGGAGGCGCCGTCGGCCACCACGTCGCCGCGCGCGATGTGGTCGCCCACTTTCACGATCGGACGCTGGTTGATGTTGGTGTTCTGGTTGGAACGGGTGAACTTGGTCAGGTTGTAGATGTCCACGCCCACTTCGCCAGCGGTCGCTTCTTCATCGTTCACGCGGACCACCACGCGGCCGGCGTCGACATAGTCCACCACGCCGCCGCGACGGGCGACCACGGTGGTGCCGGAGTCGACTGCCACCGAGCGTTCGATGCCGGTGCCGACGAAGGCTTTTTCCGGACGCAGGCACGGCACGGCCTGGCGTTGCATGTTGGCGCCCATCAATGCGCGGTTGGCGTCATCGTGCTCCAGGAACGGAATCAGCGAGGCGGCCACGGACACCACCTGGCCGGTGGCCACGTCCATGTACTGCACGCGGTCCGGGGTCGCCAGAATGGTTTCGCCCTTCTCGCGGCAGGTCACCAGCTCGTCGATCAGCGTGCCGTCCTTGCTCAGCTCGGCGTTGGCCTGAGCGATCACGTAGCGGCCTTCCTCGATCGCCGACAGATAGTCGATCTCGTTGGTGACCTTGCTGTCCACCACCTTGCGGTACGGCGTTTCCAGGAAACCGAACTCGTTGGTGCGCGCGAACACGGACAACGAGTTGATCAGGCCGATGTTCGGACCTTCAGGCGTTTCGATCGGGCACACGCGGCCGTAGTGGGTCGGGTGCACGTCGCGCACTTCGAAGCCGGCGCGCTCGCGGGTCAGACCGCCCGGGCCAAGAGCCGATACGCGGCGCTTGTGGGTGATTTCCGACAGCGGGTTGGTCTGGTCCATGAACTGGGACAGCTGCGAGGAACCGAAGAATTCCTTGATCGCGGCGGACACCGGCTTGGCATTGATCAGATCATGCGGCATCAGGTTGTCGGACTCGGCCTGATTCAGGCGCTCCTTGACCGCGCGCTCGACGCGGACGAGGCCGGCGCGGAACTGGTTCTCGGCCAGTTCGCCCACCGAACGCACGCGGCGGTTGCCCAGGTGATCGATGTCGTCCACTTCGCCGCGGCCGTTGCGCAGCTCGGTCAGGATGGCGATCACGGACACGATGTCCTCGGTCGCCAGCGTGCCGTCCATCACGTCGCGGCGCGGCGCGAATTTCTCGCCGATCAGTTCCTTGAACCATTCGGGAGTCTTGTCGTCGAACTTGTACTGATAGGTGCGGGAGCTGAACTTCATGCGGCCCACGCGCGACAGATCGTAGGTTTCCTCGCTGAAGAACAGGCGCTGGAACAGCGCTTCCACCGCGTCTTCGGTCGGCGGTTCGCCCGGACGCATCATGCGGTAGATCGCGACGCGAGCCTGGGTCTGATCCTGGATGTCGTCGGTGCGCAGGGTCTGCGAGATGTAAGCGCCCTGGTCCAGATCGTTGGTGAACAGCACCTCGACCTGCTCCACCTCGGCCAGCGCCAGCTTGGCCAGGATTTCTTCGGTCACTTCTTCGTTGGCGCGCGCCAGCACTTCGCCGGTGTTCTGATTCACTACGTTGTGCGCCAGCATCTTGCCCAGCAGCGCGTCGGCCGGCACTTCGATGCGGTCCAGCTCGGCAGTCTGGATGTCGCGGATGTGCTTGGCGGTGATGCGCTTGTCCTTGGCGACAATCAGCTTGCCGTCGGCGGCCACGATGTCGAACTTGGCCACTTCGCCCTTCAGACGATCCGGAACCACGCGCATGAACACGCCGGACTTGGTCAGATAGAAGGTGTCGAAGCTGTAGAACTCGGACAGGATTTCTTCGTTGCTGTAACCCAGCGCCTTCAGCAGGATGGTCACCGGCATCTTGCGGCGACGGTCGATACGGAAGTACAGCAGGTCCTTCGGATCGAACTCGAAGTCCAGCCAGGAGCCGCGGTAAGGAATCACGCGAGCGGAGAACAGCAGTTTGCCGGACGAGTGCGTCTTGCCGCGGTCGTGCTCGAAGAACACGCCCGGGGAGCGGTGCAGCTGGGAGACGATGACGCGTTCGGTGCCGTTGATGATGAAGGAGCCGTTCGCGGTCATGAGCGGGATTTCGCCCATGTACACTTCGTTCTCACGCACTTCCTTCACTACCGGCTTGGAAGACTCTTTGTCGAAAATGGTCAGCCGAATGCGCGCGCGCAGCGGGGCGGCAAAGGTGATGCCGCGCAACTGACATTCCTGCACATCGAACGGAGGCTCGCCCAAGACGTAATGAGCAAAGTCCAATTTGGCATAGCCGTTATGGCTGACGATCGGAAAGATCGACTTGAACGCAGCCTGAAGACCCACATCCTTGCGCTCATCCAGCGGCGTTCCCAGCTGGAGAAATTCGGTGTAGGAATCAATCTGGGTCGCCAACAGGAAGGGGACGTCGAGAACACTGGCACGTTTCGCAAAGCTCTTACGAATACGCTTCTTCTCAGTAAACGAATAACTCATAGAGTCTCCATCGAGGTGGGTGGCGCAAGAAACCAAAAGTCAGCAGCCACGCCTAGTATATTGCTGGCTTTTACTTTCTTCGCTTCCGCCAACTACAAGCGCAATAAGGCTGGCGGATTTCTCCGCCAGCCTCACCTTCTTTTTTCAAAGAAGATTATTTGACTTCAGCCTTGGCACCGGCTTCGATCAGTTGCTTAGCGATGTCATCGGCTTCAGCCTTGGACACGGCTTCCTTCACGTTCTTCGGAGCGCCGTCGACCAGGTCCTTGGCTTCCTTCAGACCCAGGCCGGTTATAGCGCGGACAACCTTGATCACGCCAACCTTGTTGTCGCCGGCGCCGGTCAGGACGACGTCGAACTCGGTCTTTTCTTCAGCAGCGGCAGCGCCAGCGCCAGCCGGGCCAGCAACAGCGACAGCAGCGGCGGAAACGCCGAACTTCTCTTCGAACGCCTTAACCAGGTCGTTCAGTTCCATCACGGTCAGACCAGCAACGGCCTCGAGGATGTCTTCTTTGGTGATTGCCATGTGAAAATCTCCTGAATTCTATAAGAATCAAATAAGTTAAGCGGCTTCGGCTTGCTTCTCGGCCAATGCAGCCAGCGCGCGGGCGAAGCCAGCGACCGGAGCCTGCATAACGTAGAGAAGCTTGGACAGCAGTTCTTCGCGGCTCGGGATGGACGCGAGCTCAGCAACCTGAGCGGCGTTCAGCACCTGACCATCGTAGGAACCTGCCTTGACGATGATTTTGTCGTCAGCCTTGGCAAATTGATGCAGCACCTTGGCAGCAGCAACCGGGTCGGCGGAAACGGCGTAAACCAGCGGACCGACCATTTGGTCAGCCAGGCCGGCGAACGGAGTGCCTTCCACGGCGCGACGCACCAGCGTGTTCTTCAGAACGCGCAAGTAAACGCCGCTCTCGCGCGCCTGAGCGCGGAGTTTGGTCATGCTGCTAACCTCGATGCCCCGATATTCAGCGATAACGAGGGTCTGAGCTTCTGCCAGTTGAGCAGCAACTTCAGCTACGACCGCCTTTTTATCTTCGATATTGAGACTCAAGGTCTACCTCCTAGACTGAAATGAGACGAAAGGATTTTCGTCTCGCTTTGCAGCGGCGACCTGTATCAGGAGACATCAAAAAGAACTGGTGCTCATGGGCGGAATTGAACCGCCGACCTCTCCCTTACCAAGGGAGTGCTCTACCCCTGAGCTACATGAGCTTGAACTTAAGAAGCCTGTTTCGGGTACACCATCTGCGTAGGATGCTCGATCGTCTTGCGACAGTTTTGCGATTAAGCCTTGCGGCACCTACGGTCTTTGACAATCCGGCGGGCAAGCCCGCCAGCCCAAAGCCTTCGACGAGGCGGCTTTCGCCGCCCGTCATGCTCCGGCAGCGATTAGGCGCTGACGGTAGCGGTATCTACTCGAGCGCCGACGCCCATGGTGCTGGAAACGGCGATCTTTTTCAGATACACGCCCTTGGAGGCTGCCGGCTTGGCTTTCACCAGGGCATCCACCAGAGCGGAGAAGTTTTCGCGCAGAGCTTCAACTTCGAACGAAGCGCGGCCGATGGTGGCGTGAATGATACCCGCCTTGTCGGTACGGTATTGAACCTGACCCGCCTTGGCGTTCTTCACGGCTTCGGCGACGTTCGGGGTCACGGTGCCAACCTTCGGGTTCGGCATCAGACCGCGCGGACCCAGGATTTGGCCCAGCTGACCCACAACGCGCATGGCGTCCGGGGAAGCGATCACGACGTCGAAGTTCAGGTTGCCGGCCTTGACTTGCTCGGCCAGATCATCGAAACCCACCACGTCAGCGCCGGCAGCCTTGGCGGCTTCAGCGTTGGCGCCTTGAGCGAACACGGCAACGCGCACGCTCTTGCCAGTGCCGCGCGGCAGCACAACAGCGCCACGGACGACCTGGTCGGATTTACGCGGATCCACGCCTAGGTTCACGGCGATGTCGATCGACTCGTCGAACTTGGCGGTGGCGGCAGCCTTAACCAGGGCAATAGCTTCATCAACAGCGTACAGCTTGTTGCGATCGACGGTAGCCTTCAGAGTTTGCAGGCGCTTGGAGATCTTAGCCATATTACACGCCCTCCACTTCCAGACCCATCGAACGGGCAGAGCCGGCGATGGTGCGAACAGCGGCGTCCAGATCAGCAGCGGTCAAATCCGCTTGCTTGGTCTTGGCGATTTCTTCCAGCTGAGCGCGGGTTACCTTGCCAACCTTGTCCACGTGAGCCTTGGCGGAACCGGACTTGATGCCGGCAGCCTTCTTCAGCAGGAAGGTCGCCGGCGGCGTCTTCATGGTGAAGGTGAAGGACTTGTCCGCGTAAGCGGTGATCACAACCGGAATCGGCATGCCGGGTTCCATGCCCTGGGTTTGAGCATTGAACGCCTTGCAGAATTCCATAATGTTCAGACCGCGCTGACCCAGAGCCGGACCGATCGGGGGCGACGGGTTGGCTTTGCCAGCGGCGACTTGCAGCTTGATGTAGCCGACAATTTTCTTTGCCACGATTAAAACTCCTAAAATGGGTATAACGCGAAGATCACTTCGCTTCCCAGACGAAAGCGCAACACTTTACACGCCTTCGCCAACATTGACAAGCAGAAATTTACAGCTTTTCCACCTGGCTGAATTCCAGCTCCACCGGCGTGTCGCGACCGAAGATCTGAACCGACACGCGCAGCTTGTTGCGCTCGTAGTTCACCTCGTCGACGCTGCCGTTGAAGTCATTGAACGGACCATCGATGACGCGGACCTTCTCACCCACTTCGAACAGCACCTTCGGCTTCGGCTTCTCCACGCCCTCCTGCATCTGCTGCATGATGGCCTCAACCTCTTTCTTGGAGATCGGAGCCGGGCGATTGGCCGTGCCGCCAACAAAACCGGTGACCTTGGGCGTGCTTTTCACCAGGTGCCAGGTATCGTCGGTCATCTCCATCTCCACCAGCACGTAGCCAGGGAAGAACTTGCGCTCGGTGATGGACTTGCGGCCGTTCTTGACATCCACGACCTCTTCCACCGGCACCAGAATCTGACCAAATTGGTCTGCGATGTCGGAACGCTCGATACGTTCACGCAGCGCTTTTTGCACGCTCTTCTCAAAACCAGAGTAAGCGTGTACCACATACCAGCGCTTTGCCATTATCTACCTCGACCGAGAATCACATCGTAAAACAACCAGGACAAGCTGGAATCCACCAGCCACATGAAGAGCGCCAGGACGGTGACAAATACAAACACCATCAGCGTCACCTGGGTCGCCTCCTTGCGCGTCGGCCATACCACCTTGCGGGCCTCGACCATGGACTCGTTCGCATACACGACCAAACCCTTACCCGGGGCGGAGGTCCACACCACGCCGGCAGCCAGCACGATGGAGGCGGCAAACGCCAGCGCGCGCAACAGGCCCTGGCCATCCGGGATCAGGTAGAAGCCGACAATGCCGGCGACCACCACAAGACCAGCCAGGAACAACTTGATCTTATCTTGCATTTCCATGTCGATTTTCTCTCGCACACATGCGACAAAAGACCAACCGGCGCATCGCGCCGGCTGGTCTTAATTGGCAGGCCAGGAGGGTCTCGAACCCCCAACCCTCGGTTTTGGAGACCGATACTCTACCAATTGAGCTACTGGCCTTTAAACCTTACTTGATGATCTTAGCAACCACGCCGGCACCAACGGTACGGCCACCTTCGCGGATAGCGAAGCGCAGACCTTCTTCCATGGCGATCGGAGCGATCAGGGCAACGGTGATTTCCACGTTATCGCCCGGCATTACCATTTCCACACCTTCAGCCAGCGTGATCGCGCCGGTCACGTCGGTGGTGCGGAAGTAGAACTGCGGACGGTAGTTCGCGAAGAACGGAGTGTGACGACCACCTTCATCCTTGGATAGCACGTAAACCGAAGCAGAGAAATCAGTGTGCGGGGTGATCGAACCCGGCTTGGCCAGAACCTGGCCGCGCTCCACGTCTTCACGCTTGGTGCCGCGCAGCAGCACGCCAACGTTGTCGCCAGCCTGACCTTGGTCCAGCAGCTTGCGGAACATTTCCACGCCGGTGCAGGTGGTCTTCACGGTGTCTTTCAGACCCACGATTTCCAGCTCTTCGCCGACCTTGACGATGCCGCGCTCAACGCGACCGGTCACCACGGTGCCGCGGCCGGAGATCGAGAACACGTCTTCGATCGGCAGCAGGAACGGCTTGTCGATGGCGCGTTCCGGAGTCGGGATGTAGGAGTCCAGAGCGTCGGCCAGACGGAAGATGGACGGTTCGCCCATTTCGGACTGGTCGCCTTCCAGCGCCAGACGAGCAGAGCCGGTCACGATCGGAGTGTCGTCGCCCGGGAAGTCGTAGGAAGACAGCAGATCGCGCACTTCCATTTCCACCAGTTCCAGCAGCTCGGCGTCGTCAACCAGGTCAGCCTTGTTCAGGTAGACGATGATGTACGGCACGCCAACCTGGCGGGACAGCAGGATGTGTTCGCGGGTTTGCGGCATCGGGCCGTCAGCGGCCGAGCAAACCAGGATCGCGCCGTCCATCTGAGCCGCGCCGGTGATCATGTTCTTCACATAGTCAGCGTGGCCCGGGCAGTCTACGTGGGCGTAGTGGCGGGATTCGGTTTCGTATTCAACGTGCGCGGTATTGATGGTGATACCGCGAGCCTTTTCTTCCGGCGCGCTGTCGATCTGGGAGTAGTCCTTGGCTTCGCCACCGAACTTCTTGGACAGAATGGTGGTGATAGCAGCGGTCAGAGTGGTTTTACCATGGTCCACGTGACCGATGGTGCCGACGTTTACGTGCGGTTTGGTCCGCTCGAACTTTTCCTTAGCCATGGCAAATTTCCTGAATACGAAACAAGCAAATAAATTGGTGGTGCCCATGGGCAGAATTGAACTGCCGACCTCTCCCTTACCAAGGGAGTGCTCTACCCCTGAGCTACATGGGCCCTTAAAACAGGCTATATCAAACGCTTGGAGCGGGTGAAGGGAATCGAACCCTCGTCGTAAGCTTGGAAGGCTTCTGCTCTACCATTGAGCTACACCCGCCTGGCTTTACAACAAGACAGCTTAACTTCACTGCCAAGCGCTTCATCTAATTCTGGTGGAGGGAGAAGGATTCGAACCTTCGAAGGCAGAGCCGTCAGATTTACAGTCTGATCCCTTTGACCGCTCGGGAATCCCTCCTGAAAGAGACCCGAATATTATAGATGGCCTGCCTGGTCGTCAACACCTTTCGCAAAAAAATCCGCGTTTTTTCGCCCGAAAATAAAAAATGCCCCGACGAAGACGGGGCATTTCATTTTGCATCAAGCACTTAGCCAACTCAGGCCTGACCGGAAATCTTCAAATATTTCTGATGAAGCGCCTCCTGAGTCTCCTCATGGGACGGATCCAGCGGGATGCAGTCCACCGGACAGACCTGCTGGCACTGCGGCTCATCGTAGTGGCCCACGCACTGGGTGCACAGATTGGGATCGATCTGATAGATCTCCTCGCCCTGGGAGATCGCGTTGTTCGGGCACTCCGGCTCACAGACGTCGCAGTTGATGCATTCGTCGGTAATCATCAAAGACATAGTAATTTCCTCAGGTATTCCACAACATGAATTCTGTCACCCGCCGCCCGGGGTCGCAAGTTCGCGCTGGTTATATCCATATAGGCGCCAACTCCGCGCGGCGTGCCGGCTAGCCGGCGCTCCGCCCCAGCAAGCCATACTGGACGGTGCCAGCCTTGCCGCGCCGCAACGTCTCCGCGCCGTCGGGCAAGGCCTCCGGCCACTGCCTGGCCTCCATATACAGCACGCCCTCTTCCGATAGACGCGCCAGCGCCAGCGGCAGCGCCTGCTCCAGCAAGTCGGAATCGTACGGCGGGTCCAGGAAGATGACATCAAAGGTTTCGCGGCTGTTCTTCAGGTACAACAGCGCATCGCCCGCGACCACGTCGATCGCGTCGGCTTGCAGTTGGCGGCGATTATCCTGCAGCGACTCGTAAGCCTTGCGCGACTTCTCCACCATCACCACCCGGCGCGCCGAACGGGATGCCGCCTCGAAGCCGAGCGCGCCGCTACCCGCGAACAGGTCCAGGCAGTTTTTGCCGTACAAATCCTGGCCCAGCCAGTTGAACAGCGTTTCGCGCACCCGGTCCGGCGTCGGACGCAGGCCTTCGGCCTCCGGAAAGGGCAATAGACGACGGCGGAAATCGCCGCCGATGATTCTGACCTTGTTACGTGTCTGACTCATGAAAGCTTAAACTCTTGGGACAAGCGCGAGAGTTTAACCTGATCAGGACTTTAGCGCCTCATTCCCGCGCGGCGGACGCGGAATCTGTCGCGCGGGCGGCGAAAATTTCCGCCCATTCCTTATATATGTTTTCAGTTCACCCTCGCCTTCGCGCCAGCCAATCCTGTGCTCGGCGGCGTTTGAGGATACAATTTAGCCATTTACCGCTTTTCTGGCTCATTGACGCATGTTTAGCTTCTTCAAGAAAAAACCCAAACCGGCGGAAACGCCGCTGATCGAAACGCCGGTGGCTGACGCGCTGGAACCGACACCCCCCGTCGCGCCGGCGCCGCAGGCAGCCGTACTCGCGGCGATCCCCGCCCATGATGCCGAACCCGCGCCCATCGCCCCCCCTGTGCCCGCCCAGCCTCTGCCGGCTCCTACCGCGCCGGCCGAGCCCGCCCCGCTGAAGAAAATGAGCTGGACCGAACGGCTGAAGGCGGGTCTGGCCAAAACCCGCGACAAGCTCGGCAAGTCGTTGGCCGGCGTATTCGGCGGCGGCAAGATAGACGAAGACCTGTATGAAGAACTGGAAACGGTGCTGCTGACCGCGGACATGGGCATGGATGCCACCGTCCATCTGCTGGGCGATGTGCGAGAGCGGGTGTCGCTGAAGGGACTGAAAGACGCGTCGGAACTGAAGGGCGCGCTGAAGGATTCGCTGCAGGACCTGATCGGCCCGCTGGAAGTGCCGCTGAACGTGGAAGGCAAGAAGCCATTCGTAATCATGATGACCGGCGTCAACGGCGCCGGCAAGACCACCTCCATCGGCAAGCTGGCCAAGTACTACCAAAGCCAGGGCAAGAGCGTGCTGCTGGCGGCCGGCGACACCTTCCGCGCCGCCGCGCGCGAGCAGTTGATCGCCTGGGGCGAGCGCAACAACGTCACCGTGATCGCGCAGCAAGGCGGCGACTCCGCCGCCGTGTGCTATGACGCGATCCAGGCCGCCGTCGCCCGCGGCATCGACATCGTGCTGGCCGACACCGCCGGCCGCCTGCCGACGCAGCTGCACTTGATGGAGGAAA
This sequence comes from Chromobacterium phragmitis, assembly GCF_003325475.1. Lineage (NCBI taxonomy): Bacteria > Pseudomonadati > Pseudomonadota > Betaproteobacteria > Neisseriales > Chromobacteriaceae > Chromobacterium > Chromobacterium phragmitis. The sequence goes on along the minus strand of NZ_CP029495.1, from coordinate 2,188,241 downwards.
TCAAAAAGGTGAAGCGCGTGATCCAGAAGGCGTTGCCCGATGCGCCGCACGAGGTGGTGCTGGTGCTAGACGCCAATATCGGCCAGAACACCGTCAACCAGGTCAAGGCCTTCGACGACGCGCTGGGTCTCACCGGCTTGATCCTGACCAAACTGGACGGCACCGCCAAGGGCGGCGTCATCGCCGCCATCGCCAAGCAGCGGCCGATTCCGCTGCGCTTTGTCGGCGTAGGCGAGAGCATAGACGACCTGCGCCCCTTCGACAGCCGCGACTACATCGACGCCCTGTTCGAATAAAAACACAGCCTGCGGCCCACGGGCCGCCTTTCTCAGCCAACAAGCGGGAAACCACATGATACAGTTCGACCAGGTCACCAAGCGCTATCCCGGCGGCAACGAAGCCCTGAAGAACCTGTCGTTCACGATAGAAACCGGCGAGATGGTGTTTCTGGCCGGCCACTCCGGCGCCGGCAAGTCCACCCTGCTGAAGCTGATCGCCGGCATCGAACGCGCTACCAGCGGCGGCGTGCTGGTCAACGGCCAGAACCTCTCCAAGCTGCGCTCAAGCCAGGTGCCCTATGTGCGCCAACACCTGGGCATGGTATTCCAGGACCACAAGATATTGTTCGACCGCAGCGTGTTCGACAACGTGATGCTGCCGCTGGACATCATAGGCTTCGACCGCCGCGACGCCGCCAAACGCGTGCGCGCCGCGCTGGACAAGGTGGGGCTGCTCAGCAAGGAAAAAATGATGCCGATCCGCCTGTCCGGCGGCGAGCAACAGCGGCTGTGCATCGCCCGCGCCGTGGTGCACCGTCCCAGCATCCTGCTGGCCGACGAGCCGTCCGCCAACCTGGACCGCGCCTACGCGCTGGACATCATGGAGCTGTTCAAGTCCTTCCACCAAGTGGGCGTCACCGTGCTGATCTCCGCCCATGACGAAACCCTGATGGAAGACTACGGCCGCCGCATCATCCGCCTGAGGGAAGGACAGTTCGCCGCATGAAACACTTTCTCTACCTGAACTGGCAAAGCGCCAAGCAGGCGCTGGCCAAGATTCTGCGCCAACCCTTCGGCAGCCTTCTGACCCTGCTGATGCTGGCCTTGGCGCTGGCGCTGCCCTTGTCCCTTTACCTCGCCGTCAGCAGCGTGCAGGACTGGGTGGGCCGCCTCACCGCCACGCCGCAGATCACGCTATTCATGGAGCAGGCCGCCGAGCAGGCCGACATCGCCGCCGTCGACAGCACGCTGTCCCATCACCCCAAGGTGAAGGGCTTCACCTTCGTCGGCAAGACCCAGGCGCTGCAAGACCTGGAAAAACGCAACGGGCTTGCCGGCCTGTCAGACGGCCTGGAAGGCAATCCTCTGCCGGATGCCTTCGTAGTGACGCCGAAAACACTGGAACCGCGCGAGCTCGACATGCTGCAGAAGGAACTGTCCGGCTTGCCGATGGTGGAACTGGCGCAATTCGACGCCAGCTGGGCCAAACGCCTGTACGGCATGGTGGAAATGGGCGCCAAGCTGACCTGGTTCCTGGCCGCCGCGCTGGGCCTGGCGCTGGTGCTGGTCACCCATAACGCGATCCGGATGCAGATCCTGGCGCGCCAGGACGAGATCGAGGTATCCAAGCTGATCGGCGCCACCGACAGCTTCATCCGTCGTCCATTCATGTACCACGCCCTGTGGCAGGGCGTGCTGGCCGCGCTCTTGGCCTGGGGACTCTCCAGCTGGCTGGCGGCGATGGCCAACCCGGCCATCCGCGAATTCGCCCTGCTGTACGGCGAGCGGGTGGAGTTGCGCTCGCTGAATCTGCCGGAGCTCGCGGCACTGATCAGCGTCTCCGCCGCGCTGGCGATGCTGGGCGCTCGATTGGCGGCCGACCATCATCTGCGCAAGGTCGAGCCCAAGTAAATCATGACAAGCGAAAGGTTTCGACTATCAAGTCGATTGTTAAATATCATTGACTCGGGAACCTTTCCTTGCTAGCACTCTCCATACACGAGTGCTAACATAGCACTACCCAAGGAGGTAGCCATCGCAATGAACACAACATTTGCCCTTCCGGTCCCGTCGACCAGCGGCAGCCTGGAGCAGTACATCCAGGCCGTGAACAGCATTCCCATGCTGACGCCGGAACAGGAAACCGAGCTCGCGACCCGTTTCCAGCAGGAAAACGACCTGGAAGCGGCGCGGCAGATGGTGCTGTCGCACCTGCGCGTGGTGGTGTCCGTCTCGCGCGGCTACGCCGGCTACGGCCTGCAGCAGGCCGATCTGATCCAGGAGGGCAATATCGGCCTGATGAAGGCCGTGAAGCGCTTCGAGCCGGGCCGCGGCGTGCGCCTGTTCTCGTTCGCCATCCACTGGATCAAGGCCGAGATCCACGAATTCATCCTGCGCAACTGGCGTTTGGTGCGCATCGCCACCACCAAGCCACAGCGCAAGCTGTTCTTCAACCTGCGCAGCATGAAGAGCGGCTTCTCCGCACTGTCCGAGCAGGAAGCCAAAAGCATCGCCGAAGACCTGGGCGTCAAGCCCGAGGAAGTCCGCGAGATGGAGATTCGCATGACCGGCCAGGATGTGTCGCTGCTGGCCGACAACGACGATGAGGACAGCTACGCGCCGATCGATTGGCTGGCCGACAGCCACAGCGAGCCGACCCGCGCGCTGGAACGCCGCGCCTTCGACCATCTGCAGTCGGAAGGCCTGGAATACGCGCTGTCCACGCTGGACGCGCGCAGCCGCCGCATCGTGGAAGCGCGCTGGCTGGCCGACGACAGCGGCGCCACGCTGCACGAGTTGGCCGCCGAGTTCGGCGTCTCCGCCGAACGCATCCGCCAGATCGAAGCCAAGGCGCTGGGCAAGATGAAAGCCGCGCTCAGCGAAGGCGTGGTGCTGGATCAATAAGCGCCGTAGCCCGCCAAAGAAAAAGCCAGCTCGTCGAGCTGGCTTTTTTGTTGCCCGCCGCAAGGCGGAGAGGCGCCTGTCACTCCGGCAAGGTCTGGAACTTGGCCGGCAGCTTGTCGTAGGCTTCGCGGCAGATCGCGCGCAACGGCTCCCAGGCAGGATCCTGTTCGCCCAGCGTCTCCAGGAACTGCCCGGCATAGGTGGGAAAGGACGCCAGCGTGGTGCGCAGCGTCGCCTCTGCCTTGGCGCGCTCTCCGGCCAGGATTTCCAGCTGCGCACGCTTGAGCATCACGTCCGGATAGGGGCGGAATTCGGTCAGGCGGTTTTCCAGCGCCAGCTTCTGCTTCAGATTGTCCCGGTTCACCGGCAGGTAATCATCCACCGTATACAGCGCGTGATAGGCGAACAAGGGCTTGGTCTCCACGATCTCGATCAGCCGCTCGGCGCGCTTGGCGTCCTTTTGCGCGTTGCCGGTCGGCGTGTATAGATTGACCAGCTCCCAGAACATCGACGAGGTGCTGATCGACAGCCAGCCCACCCAGCACAGCGCCGCCAGCAGCGGCAGACGCAACGGCCAGGCCAGCAGGCGTCCGTCACGCGGAGCCATCGCCATGAACACCACCAGCATCGCCAGAAAATAGTAGTACCACAACGGATACTCCAGCATGCTGTGGGTCAGCGTCACCGCCAGGCAACCCAGGGCCAGCACGCCCTCCGGCTCGGCTTGGCGGCGGAAGAAGGGCAGCACCGCCCAGGCGAAGCCGATGACCACCAGCGCGGTGACCACGCCGCCCATCTCGGCCAGCAACTGCATCAGCAGATTATGGGCGTTGGTGAACAACCCGCTGTTGTAGCCCGCGGCGGCGAATTGCGGCAGCGGCTGCAGGCGCACGCTCTCCGCCGCGTACTGCGACCAGCCCACGCCCCACAGCGGATGCGCCTGGAAGGTCAGCCAGGCCTTGTGCATTTCGGCGAAACGGCGCGCGCCCATGTCGTCGCCGTTGGCGGCCAGCCGCGCCACGCCGGACGCGTTCTCGACGTCGGCGTGGGTCAACAGCGAAATCAGGTGGTTGAACAGCGGCAGCGCGAACTGCGCGGCCAGGATGGCGCCCGAGGCGGACCACATCGCCAGCATCATCCGGCGGGAAGCCTCGTCGCGGCTGCGCCAGTGCCACAGGCCGGCCAGCGCGGACAGCGCCACCAGGTAGAGCAGAATCGTGCGCGAACCCGCCCAACCCAGCATCAGCGCCATCCACAACACCAGCGCGATCAGCCAACCCTTGCCCAGTCGGCTCACCGCGAACAGGTAAACGCCGGACACTACCGACCACATCAGATAATGAGCGTATTGGTTGCGCTGGCCGATATGGCCGAAGATGTTGCTGGTGGGGTGGGAGCCATCGTAGAACAGGCCCAGCATCGGCGCCAGGCCGGTCAGCTGAGCGGTGCCGATCAGCGACTGCACCAGCCCGCCGACGATGATCGCTCGCGCCAGCCACACTGCGAACTCGCGGTCGCCGAAGGCGCCGCGCAGCGAAACCACGACCGAGGCCAGCAGGGCTGAGGACAGCCAGGCCAGCGCGGTGACATAGCTCATCCCGGGAAACAGCAGCTGAACGAACTGCGGTTGCGCCGCCCAGGCGCCGGCCAACAGCAGGCACCACCATCCCGCCCGCGGCATGCCATCCAATAGCCTCAGGCCGGGCAACAAAAATACGCAGGCGGCCAGCAGCAGCCAGATCACATTGATCTCGCCGAACCACTGAGGCAGGGGAACGAAATGGACGCGCGAGGCGAAGGGCACAATGGCGATCAGGCACAAAGCCAACAACGCCAAGCGCTCGGAAATCTTCTGAAAATTCATGTGGACGGGATGTCTAAGACAACGAGACCGACAGGATACCGTATGCGGCAACCGCAAAAAACCGGCCAAGTGTGTCCAAGCGTTACAATCATTCAGAATAGCGGGCCTCGCGTCACCGGCGCGGAAACCACCATCACCGCCGCCACGCGCCCCTCCTCGGTATCTACGCCATGCAACGCATACGCCCTGGCCGCCGCTTGCGTCATCCGAATCAGCCCTTCCAGCGCCGGATCATTCGCCGCTCGCAGAAAATAGACGAAGCGCAGCACCTCGCCAGGGTAGTTGGCAATCGCCATGGCCATGGAGACCCTGGCTTTTTCTTGCTCCCCGGCGAGCGCCTGCTGCATGGCAAGCTTGAATAGCACGGCGGAATACGGTTGAAATCTGGCCAGTTGCTCAAAATAGGGGAGCTTGGCATCGGAATACGATCTGGAGGGCTCCACATAGTTAATGAGCACCAGATTCGCCGCATCCTGCCACCATGGCAAAAGCGCGATGTTCTGCAAGCGCGCCACGCGCTCCTGATTGGTTTTCACATCCGCCGTAGGATGGTTATATTGCGTCAGCGTCCAGAACACCCATGCGCCCGACAAGACATACAGCATCAGGCAGGCGCCAGCCGCCACCCCGCTCCATTGCAGCAAGGCCGTATCCAGCCTGGCGGAAAAGCCCCTCCTGGGAGACAGCGCGCAAACCAAGGCCAGCAAGGCGAGAAAAGGCAGATACCATAGTGGAAACTCGAACTGGCTATGGCAAAGGATGACAAAAGCCGCGCCTATCAGGAACAGATTGCCCGAGTTTTGCGCGCCGCGATAAAAATATGGCAGCAGGCAAAAAACCAAGCCAGACAGGATGATGAGGCTGCCGACGACGCCGGTCTCGGCCAGCAGCTGGAAAATCAGATTATGGCTATGCGTAAACAAGGTGTTTTCCGCAATCTTCGGGAACCCGCCAAATGCTTCCAGCCATGCGGACTGGTATGCATAGCCTCCCAAGCCGCAACCCAGAAGCGGATGGTCTTTCAACATGAGCCAGGCCTTGGCCCACTCGACGCGGCGCCTGGCCCCCAAACCGGCATCCAGGATTCGGTCTGCGCCGCTTTGGATATTGGCGTCCAGGCCTACGGCCTGCAGCCACCCCACCAATGGGTGCGCGAATACCTGGCAAAATGCCAGCATCGTCACCGACAACGCCATCGCGGCGGCCATGCGGCTTACGGCCTCATTTTGCCGGGCCCGTCGATGCCAATACCAGGCCAGGCAAGCCAGCCCCAGACCATAGGCCAAGGGCAGCCGGGCGCCGGACCATGCGATCAGCAGGCTGAACACGGTCAATGCCGCAAAAGCGGCGCCTCCCCGGAGGCGCCTCTCCCCCCACAGATAGCAGGCAGCCAGCATGCTCAAGGTCAAATAGTTGGCATACTGATTGCGCTGGCCGATATTGCCGATCACCGAGCTGGATGGACCTTTGGACTGGAATACCACCCACCCGTCGAAATGATAAGCCAGCCCTGTCACTTGCAAGAGGCCGAACGCCGCTTGCGCGCCCCCGCCAAGCAGCAACGACCAGGCCAACAAAGCCAATACGCCATGCCGCCCTTTCAAGCCTTGCGCCGACTGGCACAACAGCAGCAGCGTCAACATGACGCCGGCCATCTGCAGCGTCACCGTGTAGCTGCCATGGATCACGCCAGAAAAGATGACGTACAAGAGAAAAACCAGCAAGAATGCATTAATCCACGGAATCTCCAGCTCCGATGCCCTTTTCCTGAAGACCCAGACAGCCGCGCCTCCAACGGTCAGTAAAACCAACGCGTTCGTCCACCAATCCTGCAATGGGCTGAGGCGCGCCGCATTGAGAAACGGGATGACAAAAAGCCCCGCAAAAAACAGAATCGCCGTTTTATTATTCATGAGAGCAAACCAAAAGAGGCGCACCCGCGCCTCTTGAAATGAAGTCCACTCAGATCAAATGCGGCAAGTGGACGGCACCCAGCCGCTAGAAAGCTGATTGGCGCTATTGATGGCTATCGCATTCGAAGCGGCAGCCGAACTGCCGGTATAGGTGCAGACCCAGGTGACAGACCCGGTGCCCACCACCGGCACCAGTTCGATAATCGAGCCATTGGAAACCGTGTTATTGAAGGTTACCTGAATGACGCCATTCGCCTGAACGGCAACCTGGGAAACAGACGAGCCGGTGATGCTGGTAGCCGCCGCCAAACCATAACCGGTATTGAAAGGCGCGCTACCGCTGGAATAAAACGCTCCTTGCGACGAATAGTATTCCGCAATCGCCGTTTGCGCGGCGGAGGCCAGCGACAGCCCCTCCGACACCCGCGCCCGCTTGGTGTAATCCTGATACGCAGGAATCGCGATCGCGGCCAGAATGCCGACGATGGCCACCACGATCATCAGCTCGATCAGGGTGAAGCCTTGCTGCATGCGTTGTTTCTTCATGTTGAACTCCCAGTTAGCCAAGCCTAGCCAAAGCGGAAAGCATCGCGTTGCCGCGCCCTCCGTCTCATCTTCAAAGAAAATGCGGGTTTGTCCCGTCATATTGTGCATAGCCGTCCAGCACGAAGCATGCCACCCGCGCGCGGCGCGCATTCCCAGCCGCCGCGCGGGCACGGCCTTGTCAACATAGGTCAGAAACTGCCGTTTTTCGTCACCCCCGACTGCCCGTTCGGACTGTGCTAGCATCGCACTCCCACCCCACACCGGAGCCGCCGCATGAGCAACCAAGCCTGGCTGGAGCGCAGTTTCAACGCCGTATGGCATCCCTGCACCCAGATGAAGCGCCACGAACGCCTGCCCATCGTGCCCATCGCCAGCGCGAACGGCGTCTGGCTGACCGACTTCGACGGCAAGCGCTATCTGGACGGCGTCAGCTCCTGGTGGGTCAATCTGTTCGGCCACGGCCATCCTCGCATCAAGCAGGCGATTCGGGACCAGTTGGACCAACTGGAGCACGTGATGCTGGCCGGCTTCACCCATCGTCCGGTGGTGGAGTTGTCCGAGCGCCTCGCCGCGCTGTCCGGCCTTGGCCATGCCTTCTATGGATCAGACGGCGCCAGCGCGACCGAGATCGCGCTGAAAATGAGCTTCCACTACTGGAAGAACAGCGGCCAGCCCGGCAAGATCCGCTTCGTCAGCCTGGAGAACAGCTACCACGGCGAAACCGTGGGCGCGCTGGCGGTGACCGACGTGCCGCTGTTCTCGTCCACCTACGCCGACTTGCTCAAGCCCGGCCTGCGCGCCCCATCGCCGGACGCCAGACAGGCCGCGCCGGGCGAGACTGCCGCCGACGTCGCGCTGCGCGCCGCGCGCTCGCTGGAAAACCTGCTGGCCAAGCATGGCGGCGAAATCGCCGCCGTGATCGTGGAGCCGCTGGTGCAGGGCGCGGCCGGCATGGCGATGCACGACCCCATTTACCTGACCGAGCTGCGCCGGCTGTGCGACCGCTACCAGGTCCACCTGATCGCCGACGAGATCGCGGTCGGCTTCGGCCGAACCGGCAGCTTCTTCGCCTATCAGCAAGCCGGCATCGTCCCGGACTTCCTGTGCCTGTCCAAGGGCATCACCGGCGGATTCCTGCCATTGTCCTGCGTGCTGGCCCGGGATGAAATCTACCAGGCCTTCTACCACGACGACGTGGCGCGCGGCTTCCTGCACTCGCACAGCTATACCGGCAACGCGCTCGCCTGCGCGGCGGCGCTGGCGGTGCTGGACATCTTCGAAGACGAAGACGCGCTGGCGGCCAACCGCGCCAAGGCCGAGGCGTTCAACGCGCGCCTGGCGCCCATCGCGGCGCGCGCCGATGTCCGCCATTTCCGCCACCGGGGCATGATCTGGGCCTTCGACGTGGATACAACGCGTTCGGACTTTGCATTGGCTTATTTTTCGGCCATGCTGAAACGCGGGTGCCTGTTGCGGCCGATAGGGAAGACGGTCTACTTCATGCCCCCGTACACGCTGAATCACGAAGAAATGGACTGGCTGGCCAATGCCGCCTTCGCCGCGCTGGATGAGGTGCAGGCAGGCGAGAGCGCCGCCGCCGACCCGACCGCGCTTCCCTGATCCGCGCGGGTCCGGCTCCGACATCCGCGGCGCGTCCGGCCAAACTTACGGGATGCCGCCGCCCGTCTTGACGAAGAAGGATATGGACCCGCAACTCGTCGACACCCAGCCTGCCAGCGTCGCCGCCTGGCTCGATCGCCTCCCCTACACCGACCTGGCCGAGTGCGGCAAGCTGCTGGGCCAGGGCCTCTACCACCTGGGCCGCACGCCGCTGGACCCGATGCAGCGCTACAAGCTGCTCAAGCTCTACCTGAAGGCCTTGGATCGTTACTACCCGTTGCTGGAGAACGAGAGCCTTCACGGCGACGCGCTGGCCACTCCCAAAACCAGGCTGCTGGCCGTCATCAGCGTCAAACTGTTCGCCAACCTGTTCCTTGCCTTCAAGCAGACGCTGAACGACAAGCTGGCGCGCCACGCCTTGCTGGAGCGGGAACAGCCCAAGGTAGAGTTATTGCTCTACACGATGATGGCGGCGCGCCAGTATCTGAACATCAGCCAGCAGAACTATTGCCCGCTGTCCGGCGGATTCTGGCTGGACTGCCACCAGCTGTACGCGCTGGCGGAGCAGAACGGCTGGCTGGACAAGGCGCAAGCCGGAGACGACGCGCTGGCCGTCATCTACCGCCAGATCCTGCTTCTTGGGCTGACCGCCACCAACCGCCTGTCTCCGGCAGATCAGCAACTGACCCGGCAACTGGCCTACGATCTCGCCCGCCAGGTAGAGCTGCTGCCGGCCGCGCAACTGGCCGAGCCCCGCCAGGGCTATGTGCTGGACTTGCAAACCGACGCTCCGCCGCGCTTCCTGCCGCTCAAACCCTCCGCCGAGCCCTCCTCCCGCTACCTGCTCGAACTCGCGCCGGCGCTGGGCTCGATGCGCCGCAGCCTGGAGCAACTGAGAAAAACCGCCAACGGCGCGGCATCGGCTGTGCTGAACAATGAAGTCCAACTGCTCGGCGGCCTGCTGGAGGAATGGCAGCACCCGCGCCGCCGCAAGCATGGCCGCGAAGACGCCCAGCAGATGGCGGAAGTGATCGCCGGCATCGCCGGCATCTGGCACCGCGTCAACGGCGACAGCTGGCGCCCCGCCGGCGCGGATGACGACGAAGACAGCGCCCGGCTGCGGCCGCCGCCCTCCCCCATTCTGATGAGCGTCGTCAACCAGAGCGCCTCCGGCTACCTGCTGCGCGGCTTGCCGCGCGAACAACCGCTGCGCGCTGGGGAAACGCTGCTGCTGGCGCCGCCGGACAATCCCGCCGACAGCCAGCTGTGCGCGGTGCGCTGGGTGCTGATGCAGCCCAGCGGCCAGGAAGTGGAATGCGGCGTGGAAATCCTGGGACCGGCGCCGCGTCCGGTGCTGGCCATGCCCAGCATCACCCACAGCGGCGACAGCTTTCAGCGCGGCCTGTGCCTGAACGCCGATCAGGACAGGCCGGCGCTGCTGTTGCTGCCGGGCCGTCCCTTCAGCCAGTTGCGCGAGTTTAGGCTGCGCGACGGCTGCGGCGAGCAAATGGTCCGTGTTTCCAAGCTGCATCAGCAATCCCCGCATTTCCAGCTGATGGAATACCGCGCCAGCGATCAATTTTGACCTGAAGCAAGTCCCGGACTTTTTCGGGTACACTCCCCTCTCTATAATGATTGGCTTTCATGGAGAGGTCTGTTGATGCACTCGGTGATTCACGCTTCCGACCGTATCGTGGTCAAAGTAGGCTCCAGCCTGGTAACCAACGATGGCAGGGGACTGGACCTGAACGCGCTGGCGCGCTGGGCGGAAGAAGTCGCCGAACTCAAACGCCGCGGCAAGCAAGTGGTGCTGGTTTCCAGCGGCGCCATCGCCGAAGGCTGCCAGCGTCTGGGTTGGACGGTGCGCCCCAAAGGCGTGCATGAATTGCAGGCCGCCGCCGCCGTCGGCCAGATGGGTCTGTGCCAGGCGTACGAGAGCGCCTTCCGCTCCTTCGGCCTGCGCACCGCGCAGATTCTGCTGACCCATGAAGACCTGGCCGACCGCACCCGCTACCTGAACGCCCGCTCCACGCTGGTGAGCCTGCTCAACCTCAACGTGGTGCCCATCATCAACGAGAACGACACCGTGGTCACCAGCGAAATCCGCTTCGGCGACAACGACACGTTGGGCGCGCTGGTCACCAACCTGATCGAAGCCGACGCGCTGGTGATCCTGACCGACCAGAAAGGCCTCTACAGCGCTGATCCGCGCAAGCATCCGGACGCCGAGTTCATCCACGAGGCCGAGGCCGGCGACGAGCGGCTGGAAGAGATGGCCGGCGGCGCCGGCTCCAGCGTCGGCACCGGCGGCATGATCACCAAGATCCTGGCCGCCAAACGCGCCGCCCGCAGCGGCGCCGCCACCGTGATCGCCTCCGGCCGCGAGTCCCACGTGCTGTCGCGCCTGGCCGACGGCGAAGCCATCGGCACCCAGCTGGTCGCCGCCACCAACCGCATGGCCGCGCGCAAGCAATGGCTGGCCGACCACTTGAAGCTGGCCGGCCGACTGCTGCTGGACGACGGCGCGGCGCTGGCGATACGCGAGCGCGGCACCAGCCTGCTGCCGGTGGGCGTCAGCGCGGTGGAGGGCGATTTCCTGCGCGGCGAGGCGGTGGCCTGCGTCGACGCCGCCGGCAACGAGGTGGCGCGCGGCCTGGTCAACTACAGTTCGGACGAGGCGCGCCAGATCATGCGCAAGAGCACGCGCGAGATCGAATCCGCGCTCGGCTACATCGTCGAGCCGGAATTGATCCACCGCGACAATATGGTGGCGCTCTGACGCCGCGCCCGCGCAGCAACAGGTTTTACCCGACCCCTGCCTGGCAGGGGTTAGTTTTTGCCATACCCAAATAATCGACAAGGATTTTCCGTATATGAACAAGATTGCCCTGGCCGCCTTGTTGGCGGTGGCCTGCGGTTCGGCCGCAGCCGAAGACGTGCTGCACATCTACAACTGGAACAACGCGCTGTCGCCGGACACCGCCAAGCGCTTCGAGCAATCGTGCAAGTGCAGGCTGGTGCAGGACTACTACGGCGACAACGAAGAGATGCTGGCCAAGCTGGCCGCCGGAGCCAAGGGCTACGACATGGTGTTTCCCACCGCCTTCGCGGTGAACACCCTGCTGAAACAGGGCAAGCTGCAGCCGTTGGACAAGAGCAAACTGTCCAACTGGAAAAACCTGAACAACGGCTACCTGGCGCTCAATCAGCCCTTCGACCCGGGCAATCGCTACGCGGCGCCCACCGTGGTGTCGCTGACGCTGCTGGGCTACAACGCCACCCAATTGAAGAAAGCCGGCGTCGAGGCCAAGGCCGGCAGTTGGAGCCTGGTGTTCGATCCCGCCGTGCTGGCCAGGATCAAGGGCAAGGTCACCGTGCTGGACAGCCAGCGCGAACTGATGGCCGCCGCGCTGATGTATCTGGGCAAGGATGCCAACTCGGCGAATCCGGCCGACTGGAAGGCCGCCGCGGAGGTGATACGCAAGGCCAAGCCTTACTGGGCGGCATTCAACAATCAGAGCTACATCAAGGAACTGACCGTCGGCAACATCTGGGTGGCGCTGGGCTACTCCAACGATCTGTTCCAGGCCCAGCAGGACGCCAAGAACGCCAAGCGGCCGTTCGAGCTGGCCTATCGTCCGCAGCAGGAAGGCAATGTGCTGGCCATCGACAATATGACCATCCTCAAGGACGCGCCGCGTCCGGACCTGGCGCACAAGTTCATCAACTTCATGCTGGATGGCAAGAACGCGTCGGAAATCTCCAACCTGATCGGCGCGACCAACCCGGTGAAGGCCGCGGAAGCCTTCTTCAAGCCGCAGATCAAGGCCAACCCGGTGATCATGCTGGACCCGTCCAAGGGCAAGTACGTGGCGCTGAAGGATCTGGACATCAAATCCCGCCGCGAATTGAACCGTCTGTGGTCGCAAGTGAAGGTCGGCCGCTGAGCGCCTGTCCCATGCGAAACGCCGGCTTCGCGCCGGCGTTTTTCATTCCAGAACGACCGTCACCCGCGGCCAACGCTCTGCATAGCGCTTTTGCGCCACCCGCTGCCGATACGTTTCCCGGCTGGCCCTGGCCGGATTATGCCGCACCGCCATGCCGAACAGATCGTCCAGCCCGAAGGGCGCGATGATGCGCAGGCTGTCATCGGCATTCAGCGCGACGCCGACCGCGGTCGCGTATTCCGGCCAGCTCGCCACCGCCGCCTCCAGCGACGGCAAGGGCTCGACCGGATAGCCGAAGTGATCGGCAAACCACCCATGCACCGCCGCCTGGTTGGTCACCTCCCAGGGCAGGTCGGGATCGGCGGACGCCAGCCGACGCCACAGCGCGGCCTCATGATCGGGCGACAGGTTTTCAGCGTCGAAATACGCCAGGTCGATATCGGACAAGGCAGACGGCTCGGACGCGAAGCCATGCAGCGCGTCCCACACCAGGCTGCGCACCGCGCCGGCGCCTATGCACCAGTCGGAGAGGCCCAGCCCGCGCGCCGCGCGCAAGCCGCGCATCAGCCAAGGCGAAGCCAGGACCAGCCCGGTCAGCCGTTGTTCGAGGCAGCCCTCACTCGACATCGCGCGGGTGGCCGGCCTCTTCGCGGCGATACTCCACCGCGCGCATGATGGCGTAGGCCAGCATCGCGCACAGGAAGAACAACAGCACCACCCAGGCGATGGACTGCAGCGTGCTGATGAAGGCCTGGAACAACTCCAGCAGCCAGCGTTCGCCGCTCAGCGGCAGCTGGGTGGTGCCCTTGCCCGGCGCGGGAGGCAGATATTGCTGCAGCGACCATTGGCGCACACCGCCGGAAATGCCGCTGACCACGATGGCGAAGAACACGTACTTGCGCCAGGCGTCGGCCAGCTCCTGGCCCAGGGTGCGGCCCAGGATCTTGCCTACCGCGGGATCGAAGAAACGGGCGGCGGACACCGCGGTGGCCCCCACCACGATCAGAATGCTGGTGAACAACACGTAAAACATGATTTCTCGCTTGCGAAGCCGTCAACCACTTCATTGTACGCGCATTGCATGCCGCTCACCGGAATCCTCCATTGCGGCGGCGCAAATTCAGGCGTCCTTCACCGGCAGGCCGAAATGCAGGCAGGCCTGGGCGGTGGCCATCCGGCCGCGCGGCGTGCGCTGCAGATAGCCCTGCTGGATCAGGTAGGGCTCGATCACATCTTCTATGGTGTCGGTGGATTCGCCTATCGCCGCGGCGACGTTGTCCAGGCCCACCGGCCCGCCGGAAAACTTCTCCAGAATGGCTTGCAGCAGCTTGCGGTCCATCACGTCCAGGCCCGCCGGGTCCACGTCCAGCATGGCCAGCGCGGCGTCGGCCACCTCGGCCGTCACCACGCCGTCGGACTTCACCTCGGCGTAGTCGCGCACCCGGCGCAGCAGCCGGTTGGCGATGCGCGGCGTGCCGCGCGAGCGCTTGGCCACTTCGAAGGCGCCGTTGTCGGAAAGCTGCACGTTCAAGAGGCCCGCGGAGCGGCTGACGATGCGGGTCAGTTCCTCGGCGGTGTAGAACTCGAGCCGGGCGACGATGCCGAAGCGGTCGCGCAGCGGATTGGTCAGCATGCCGGCGCGCGTCGTCGCGCCCACCAGAGTGAACGGCGGCAGGTCGATCTTCACCGACCGCGCCGCCGGCCCCTCGCCTATCATGATGTCGATCTGGTAATCCTCCAGCGCCGGGTAGAGGATTTCCTCGACGACGGGCGACAGGCGGTGGATTTCGTCGATGAACAATACGTCGTGCGGCTCCAGATTGGTCAGCAGCGCCGCCAGGTCGCCGGCGCGCTCCAGCACCGGGCCGGACGTCTGGCGCAGGTTGACGCCCATCTCGCGCGCGACGATGTGGGCCAGTGTGGTCTTGCCCAGGCCCGGCGGGCCGAACAAGAGCACGTGGTCCAGCGCCTCGCCGCGCTTCTTCGCCGCCTCGATGAAGATCTCCAGCTGCTCGCGCGCCTTCTTCTGGCCCACGTACTCGTCCAAGAGCTTGGGCCGCAGCGCGCGCTCCAGCGCCTCTTCCTGGTCGGACGCGCGTTGCGGGGTGACGATGCGGCGCTCCGGCGCGGCGCCGAACAGCTTGTCGGTTTCTATCATCGGGGAACTCTCGGGATGAATCTTGCTGCCGACATTCTAACACCGCGCTATACTCGCCGCTGGCCGCGCTGTGCGGCCAACGTCTTCGGGGCGGGGTGCGATTCCCCACCGGCGGTATGGCGCGCGAGCGCCGAGCCCGCGAGCGCCTTCGCCGCACGGCGAAGGGTCAGCAGATCTGGTGAAACGCCAGAGCCGACGGTCATAGTCCGGATGAAAGAAGACGACGCCAGCCATCCATCCGCGCCCGCGGCTGGAAAACTGTGTCGTATCCGCGCGTTTATCGCGCCGGATAGCCGCACGCTATCCGCTTCACGCCCACGGGACGTGTTTCTCAATCCATTATTTGAGGACCGTTTCCATGAACGCCCATACCGATATCCTTTCCCTGCGCGTCCACGCCGCGCTCGACGCCTTGCGCCGCGGCCTGCCGGTCATCGTCGCCGACGACGCCGACCGCGAAAACGAAGCCGACCTGATCCTGGCCGCCGACATGCTCACCGTGCCGGAAATGGCTCGGATGATCCGCGACGGCAGCGGCATCGTCTGCCTGTGCCTTACGCCGGAACGCGCCGCCCAGCTGGATCTGCCGCCGATGGCCGCCGAAAACGGCAGCCGCTACGGCACCGCCTTCACCGTCGCCATCGAGGCGGCCGAAGGCGTCACCACCGGCGTGTCCGCCGCCGACCGCGTGACGACGATGCGCGCCGCCATCTCGCCGGATGCCAAGCCCAGCGACCTGGTGCGGCCCGGCCACGTCTACCCCATCGTCGCCCGCCCCGGCGGCGTGCGCGAGCGCCGCGGCCACACCGAGGCCTCGGTGGAGCTGGCGCGGCTGGCCGGCTTCAGCCCGGCCGGGGTGCTGTGCGAGTTGATGAATCCGGATGGCACCATGATGCGCGGCCGGCAGGTGCAGGATTACGCCGAGCGCCACGGCCTGCCGCAATTGTCCGTCGCCGAGCTGGCCGAATGGCTGCTGCGCGAACAGGCTTGAGGAGGAGAAACATGTTCACCGGCATCACTCAAGCCATCGGCCGCGTCGCCGCCATCGAAAACGGCGAAACCAGCCGCCGCATCGCCGTCGACTTCCCCGCCGGCTTCTGCGCCGGACTCGCGCAAGGCGGCAGCGTGTCGATAGATGGCGCTTGCCTGACCGCCGCCGCCCCGCCGCGCGGCGACCGCGTCGAGTTCGACCTGATCCTGCCCACCCTGGTCACCAGCACGCTGGCCGACTGCCGGATCGGCGACGCGGTCAACGCCGAACGCGCGATGCGCGCCGGCGCCGAAATCGGCGGCCATTCGCTGTCCGGCCACGTCGATTACCAGGCGGTGATCGAGCAAACGCGCGAATACAGCGACAACCTGTGCCTGCGGCTGACGGTGCCCTCCGGCGCGCTGCGCTACCTGTTCGCCAAAGGCTATGTAGCGCTCAACGGCGTCAGCCTGACCATCGCCGACATCGACAAGCAGGCCGGCTGGATCGAGGTGTGGCTGATCCCGGAAACCCGCCGCGCCACCGCGCTGGCCGCCAAGCCCCCCGGCAGCCGGCTCAATCTGGAGATCGAGCGCGAGACCCAGGTGCTGGTCGACACCATGCGCGAGGCGCTGGAAGACAAGCTGGCCGCGCTGATGCCGCTGCTGGCGCCGAAGCTGGACGAGCTGGCGCCCGCGCTGCTGCGCGCCTCCCCGCGCCGTCCGGCGCTGGCCGCCCATTAAGCGGCGAACCAATCGGCTGCCGGCCTGTCTGCAGAACAGGGGCGCATCCGCGCCCCTGTTTTCTTCAACGCCCAACGCCATGCTCCGTTTCCTTTCCTTCCGCTCCCTGCTGCTGGCCGGTTTCCTCGGCGTGGCGCTGATTCCCGCCGCCGCGCTGATGCAGCTGCGCCATGCGTTGGGCCTGGCCGCCGACAGCGCCCAGCGCCACCAGCGGCAAGGCCAGCGCTGGCAGGAGATCGCCAGGCTGTCGCAAGAACAGGCGGTGCAGTTCGAGCGGGCCAGCCGCCAGGCGCTGATCCTGCGCGACCGCAAACTGGCCCAGACAGCCAGCCAGGCCCGCGGCGAACTGCTGCGCGCGCAGCAAACACTGCGGCTGGACGCGCCGGCGGAAGCGCTGCCCGACATCGACGCCATCCTCGATCTCGCCTCCCGCTTGCCCGCCCTTCCCGCCGTCCAGCGCCGGCAGCGCGACGCGCTGTTCCGCGAGCTCAACCAGCGGCTGGAACGGCAGCAGCAGGCGCTGGCCGCCGCCGGCGAAACGCGGCAGGCCAGCTGGCGCGGCGACATCGAGCGGATGCGGCAGCAAGCCAACCGCCTGGCCTGGCTGGCGCTGGCCGCCGCCGTGTTGCTGGCCTTGCTCTTCACCCTGCTGATCCACGCGCCGCTGCGCGGCCTGCAGCGCCGCATCGCCCGGCTGGCCGGCGGCGCCCGCCAGCTGGAATGGCGCCAGTCCGGCCCCGCCGACCTGCAGCGCCTGAGCCGGGAGCTGGCGCAGCTGGACCTGCGCCTGGTGGAGCTGGAGCAACAGAAAACCCGTTTCTTCCGCCAGGTGTCGCATGAGTTGAAAACGCCGCTGGCGTCGATACACGAGGCCGCCGCGCTGCTGCGCGAGCAGGTGGCCGGCCCGCTCAATGCCCAACAAAGCCGCATCGTCGGCATCTTGGGCAACAACGCGCTGACGCTGCGCCAGCGGGTGGAAGCGCTGCTGAAACAGGACGCCGGCCCCTGGCTGTCCTCCGAGCTGCACCTGTCGTCGTTCTCATTATCCAGCCTGCTGGAGTCGAGGCTGGCCAGTTGCCAGCCGCTATGGCAGGCCAAGCGGCTGACGATCGAACTGGACAGCGTGGCCAGCCAGGTTCGCGGCGACGCCTCCAAGGTGGAAACCATCGTCGACAACCTGCTGCTCAACGCCATCCGCCACAGCCCCGCTGGCGGGCGGCTGACGCTACGCTGCGGCCGCGCCCGCGGCCAGGCCTGGCTGGAAGTGGCGGACCAGGGCCCAGGCGTGCCCGGCGCGCTGCGCGACAAGATTTTCGAACCTTTCTGGAGCGGCCCCGCGCCCGACGGCGAACGCCCCGGCAGCGGCCTCGGCCTGACCATGGCGCGCGGCTACGCGCAGCTGATGGGCGGCGACCTGAGCCTGCTGGCCGACGGCCCCGGCGCGCGCTTCCGCCTCCACTGGCCTGAACCGGAGTCAACATGAATCCCCTCCTGATCCCACGCCGCTGGCTGCCGCTGCTGGCCCTGCCGCTGTTGGCCGCCTGCGCCGCGCCAGGACGGCCCGCCGCCGCGCCGATACGCTATTGCCCGGGCGGCGACGCGCTGCTGATCTCGCTGGATGCGCCGGAAGACGCGTTGCGCCAACGTTGGCAAGGCTACGAGGCCTGCGACGGCTACCGGCTGCTGCGCGTGCTGCGCGCCAGCCGCGCCGATCCCGCCCGTCTCTCCGGCGACCTGGACAAGCTGCTGGCCGACAAGAGCCTGTCGCCAGCCAGCGCCGCGCTGGCCCGCCAGCAGCGGCAGCAAGCTCAGGCCCTGCTGCGGCAGCAGGAACAGAACGACAGGCTGCAACAGCAGCTGCGCGATCAGCAAAAGCGGATAGACGATCAGGCCGCCAAGCTTGACGCGCTGCGCCGGCTGGAGCTGGACCTGCCCAAGCCCAATGGGCTGAATGGAGGAAGCAAGCGATGACCGCCCCCGCCCGCGTCGTCCTGGTCGACGACGATCCCGACCTGCTGTGTCTGGTCCGCCTGCGGCTGGAAGCCGCCGGCCACGAAGTGGAAGCGCTGCCCGATGCCGAGGCCGCGCTGACCGCGCTGGCCGCGCGCCGCGCCGACCTGCTGCTCACCGACTGGCGGCTGCCCGGCATGGATGGCCTGCAACTGTTCGAAACCGCCCGCCGCCGCTACCCCACGCTGCCGGTCATCCTGTTCACCGCCCACGGCACCGTGCCCGACGCGGTGGAGGCGGTCAGCCGCGGCGTGTTCTGCTACCTGGAAAAACCGTTCGACGGCCAGCTGCTGCTGGACAAGGTGGCGCAGGGCCTGGCGCTGTCCGCCGGCGGCCGCGAGGCCGAAGAGGATTGGCGCGCCGGCATCGTCAGCCGCGGACCGGCGATGGAACAGCTGTTGAGCGAGGCCCGGATGGTAGCCGCCACCGACGCCAGCGTGCTGCTGCAGGGCGAGAGCGGCAGCGGCAAGGAAGTGCTGGCCCGCGCCATCCACCAGGCCAGCCGCCGCGCCGGCAAGCCCTTCATCGCCGTCAACTGCGGCGCGATCCCGGAAAACCTGCTGGAAAGCGAATTATTCGGCCACGAAAAAGGCGCGTTCACCGGCGCCGCCGCCCGCCGAGACGGCCTGATCCGCCAGGCCGACGGCGGCACGCTGTTCCTGGACGAGATCGGCGACATGCCGCTGCCGCTGCAGGTGAAGCTGCTGCGCGCGCTGCAGGATCGCGAGATCCGGCCGGTGGGCGCCAGCCAGCCGGTGCCGGTGGACATCCGCCTGCTGTCGGCCACCCACCGCGACCTGCCCGCCCGCATCGCAGACGGCCAGTTCCGCGAGGACCTTTACTATCGGCTCAAGGTGGTGACGCTGACGCTGCCGCCGCTGGCGGAGCGGCGCGAAGACATCCCGCTGCTGGCCCAGCACTTCCTGCTGCAGGTGGCGGCGCGCTACGGCAAGGCGGTAGCCGGCTTCGCCCCGGACGCGCTGGCCTATCTCGCTTCCGCGCGCTGGCCCGGCAACATCCGCCAGCTGGCCAATGTGGTGGAACAATGCTGCGTGCTGGCGGCCGGACCGCTGCTGACCCTGGCCCAAGTGGAAAAGGCGGTGGCCGGCGAAGCCCGCTCCATCCCGACGCTGGCGGAAGCCAGGCGCGAATTCGAGCGCGGCTACCTGGAGCGCCTGCTGCGGCTGACCGGCGGCAATGTCAGCGACGCCGCCCGCCTGGCCGACCGCAATCGCACCGAGTTCTATCGTCTGCTGCAAAAGCACGAATTGAACGCCGCCGCCTTCAAGGATGCCTGAACGCGGCGCGGCGTCGCCGAATGGAGACAAGCGCATCGCATTGATCTGAAAGGCATTTTCAGGAATAACCTGCCTGGCTGTCGCCGACAGGCGACAGATCGTCGCCCGCTCAGGCCCTCCCCCAGGGCCAAAAACAGGCAACATGTTGATATGTAACGATAAATCAAACCTGGCACGCCGTTTGCGTTATGGGGGACAAGCGCGGTTGAGCGCCGATTCCGCCGGACCCCGTCCGGCTCGGCGGCAACCGTTACCGCCTCACCCCCTCAAGGAGATTCCAACCATGCGCAAAGCCCTGATCCTCGCCAGCCTGATCCCCGCCCTGTACGCCGGCGCCAGCTTCGCCGAACAATCGCAGCCCGCCAGCGCCCCGGCCCAAGAGGCCGCCGCGCAAAAGCACGCGGCCGCCAGCGCCGCCGACGCCGCGCTCGGCCGCCAGATCAACGACGTGGTGGCCAAGGCCGCCGGCCAGCTGGGTGCCAAGATCGAAGCCCAGGTCAACAACGGCGACGTGGTGCTGAGCGGCACCGCGCCCAGCCAGGACGCGGTCGCCCGCATCGCCGAGGAGGTGTCCCGCGTGCCGGGCGTCAAGAGCGTGCGCAGCCAGGTCAACCTGCTGCCCGCGGGCTAAACCCGCCGACGGGCTCCGCGCGAGCCCGTGCCGCCGTTCATCCGACGGCAACCGTCCCGCATCTGTTTGGCCCGCCGCGAGGCGGGCGTTTTTTTGCCTCGCCTCAACGCCATAGCGCCGTTTCCGTCTCCGCCGGATTCATGTAGCGACCGATCAGCTTGCGCATGGTGCCGTCCCGGTTCATCTTCTCCACCAGCGCCTGCCACTGACGGATGTCCGGTTCCGGAAATGTCTGCTTGGTGAATACAATGCCGCGCGGACTGGGCCTGGAAACCTGATCCCAGTCGGCCACCCGCACGCGGTCGTCCAGATTGAACTCGCGCAGTTTCTCGCGGTAGACCATGGGCGTGGAGAATATGCCGGCCACCCGGTTCTGCGCCAGCAGGCGATACAGGAAATCTTCGGACGGCACTTCCACCAAGCGTCCCATGCCCGCCAGCTTGGCCACCAGCGGATCGTAATACTCGCTGGTGCTGTAGCTGCGGACAATCGCCCAACGCCAGGGCGCGCCGGTCAGGATGAAGCTCTCCATCGAATCGATGCCCGCCGGCAGCTTGGGCGACAACAACACGTATTGCTTGAGCTGGATGTAATTGAGAAACCAGTAAATGCGCTCGCGCTCCGGCGTGGAAATCGCCGACAGCGTGATGTCCAGCCTGCCGGCCTCCAGCTCGCGCCAAATGCGGGCCCGCGGCATCACCGCGTATTCGAAGCGGCAGCCGCTGCGGCGGCGCAATTCCTCGGCCACATCCCAGTCCAGGCCGTTGCGGTCGGCGTAGAACAGGCCTATCGGGTAAAACGCGAGACGGATGGGGTGATCGGGACAGTGAAAGGCCTGCGCCTGGGCCGCCAGGCCCAGTCCCGTCGCCAGCGCCGCCGCCGCGCATCGCCACGCCATATCCGCCCCCTATGTCGACGCGGCGAGGCAAGACGCCGCACCGACAGTATAGGCCTCAGACCTTCATCAGGCTCTTCAAGGCCAGGCGCACGCCCTCGCTGACGCTGACATCGGCCGGCAGGCTCTTGGTGGCGGCCGCCGCTTCCTTCTCGTTGTAACCCAGCGCCAGCAGCGCGTTGACGATGTCGCTCTTCTCGTCCGGCGTGGCGGCGAACGGCAGCCCGCCCGGCACCGTCAGGTTGCCGCCGGTGGCGAGCTTGCCGCGCAGCTCCAGCACCAGCCGCTCGGCGGTCTTCTTGCCGATGCCCGGCACCGCCGACAAGCGCTTGATGTCCTCGCTGGCGACGGCGATCGCCAGTTCGTCGGCGGTCATGCCGGACAGGATGGCCAGCGCGATCTTGGCGCCGATGCCGGTCACCTTGATCAGCTGGCGGAAGGTCTGCCGCTCCTCCTTGCTGGCGAAGCCGTACAGCAGATGGGCGTCCTCGCGCACCGCCAGGTGGGTGAACAAGGTGCAGGGCTGGCCCAGCGCCGGCAGCTGGTAGAAGGTGGTCATCGGCACGTCCACTTCGTAACCCACGCCGTTCACGTCCACCACCACTTGCGGCGGCAATTTTTCGATCAGTTTTCCGGAAAGACGTCCGATCATCTTGGCATTCTCGCAATCAGGCCCGCGCCGGACTGGCGCGGCTGCCGGCATTATCCCACAAGCCGCGCCCGCGCCGCCGCTCCCGCCCCGCACGGCGGAAATCCCTATCCACTAACTTCCATATGCCATGAAAGCATATTTAAATATTCAAAAATAACTACGCTTGAAATAAATCAAATTCGTACGATTTTAAAATCGTCGGTCGGTGAATATTAACAGGAGGGCTATTTCACTTCGCCCCGCCGCTGCCACAGGCTGATATTTAGCCGCTTTCTCGGCTTTCCATTCAAAAAGCCGTGAAAACAAAAATCTAATGTCATTCCAAAAATTCATCCCAGACCCAACTCACCCCTTTCGCAGCCATTTCAACTGGGCATAATAAATCAGCAAGGCAAAACCATTGAGAATCAAGAATATCAATACTAGGCATATCTCTCCGTCCTTGCAGGGCTTGTTTTGAAAATGGCCGCATGGCCATCTTGATTTCTCGTCAACCAGGAATGACTCCGTGAGAAAACTGTTTGTCGTTTCATGCCTGCTTTCCCTATCCCAGCTCTCCGTCGCCGCGCCGTTTTCGCCGCAGGAAACCAATTACATCAAGCTGGATTTTCAAAACCAGAATGGCAGCCGCAATATCTGCGGCGGCTCTCTGGTGGGAAAGGATCTGGTGCTGACCGCCTCGCACTGCATCCTGGACAATTGGGCCGGCGTCACCGCCTATTACGGCCGTAATTTCGAGAACCAGGCCAGCGCCCGGCGCGACAACGCCCAGCCCAACTGGATCAAGTTCGACCATCACGGCGTGGCTGTCGATCTGGCCTTGCTGAAGTTGTCCCAGCCCATCGCCGGCCGCAACGGCGCCAAGATCGTCCCGGTCGTGGCCCAGGAAAACTGCGCCAGCGGCATCGGCGCGATGCAGGCGCAGCGCCGCATGGACGATCAGGGCTATCAACTGGGGCAGAGCCTGATGCAGGTCAGCGTCGCCAACGTCGTCCGCCTGGGCCCCTCGCCGTTGGCCAACGGCGTGTCCCTGCTGGCCAACGGCAACGTCGGCCGCGGCGGCGATTCCGGCAGCCCGCTGCTGTCGTCCAAGGGCGTGCAAGTGGGGGTATACAACGGCAATGCCGGCAAGGTGTCCGCCTTCGCCGCGCTGTGCAAATACGCCAGCGCTATCCAGGCATGGTCGGAAGTGTTGAGCCCGAGCGGGGCCCAGACAACGCCGCCAGGCGACTGGGTATGGCCGAGCGACCGCCGGCGTCGATGAGATCCGGCATCCGCCGCGCGAGCGGCCCCGTCCCTGGATCATGACTGTTGATTCACGAATCGAGGCGAATGGTTTGCGCCGCATCCGGTGATGCGGCGCCTCACCATCCACCCCGCAATGAAAGGAAATGCGATGGCATGGTCCCTGCATGAATCGTTCGACAACAGCGGACAAGGCGCCAATGCCGCCGGCGTCTGCGAAGCCGCAGTCTGCCTCTGGTTGAAGCATATTCAGGAGCGGGTGGGGAAATTCAATAGGGGCAGCAGCGCCGGCGACTTTCTTCCCTCCACCCGGGATGCGGATGCGCTGTACCGGCAATTCGACAGCGGCGCGTACCTGTTTCGCTTCGTGTCCTATCTGGAGCGGCACATCCTGCCTTCCATCGCCGGACACCGCCACGATGCCGACCATCAGGGCGGAGAAAGCTTCGGCGTCGCCTGCAGCCACTATTCCGCCAACGCCCATGGCGCCAGCGCTCAAGATTGGCAACACATCATCGAAGACATCATGGCGCACGGCGACGCGCTGTTCCTCAATCTGATGCGCAGCGGCGCCGCCTCCGGCCATGCTGTCGGCGTCTACAAGGGCAGCGACTACATCTGGGTGTTCGATCCCAATCACGGGCTATATCGCGGCTATGTCAGCGCCGGGTGTTGCCGATCGGCCGATATCTTCCGCGCCGCGCAATATCTGGCCGGGCTCACCGGCCACTGGGACCAGACCGTCTATTTCGGCCTGCACATGCGCGCCCCCAAAGGCTGACAGCCCGCCTCGGCCCAAGGCCCGCCGCTACACCAGCCGGCCGCCGCGCACTTTCAGACCGCGCAGCGCCAGCTTGCCGATGGCGCCGCCGCTGTGGTTGGCATGGGTCAGCGCCACCGCCAGCGCATCCGCGGCGTCGGCCTGCGGCGTGCCGGACAAGTTGAGCATGCGCACCACCATGTACTGCACCTGCTCCTTCGGTGCCTTGCCCTGTCCGACCACCGATTGCTTGACCTGCAGCGCCGTGTATTCCGCCACCGGCAAATCCTTCAGCACCAGCGCCGTCATGCAGGCGCCGCGCGCCTGGCCCAGCATCAAGGTGGCCGCGGGGTTGACGTTGACGAACACGCGCTCCAATGCCGCTTCGGTCGGCTGGTAGGTGTCTATGACTTGGTGGATGCCCTCAACCAGCACCTTGACCCGTTCGGCCAGCGGCGAGCCGCTCTTGGCGCGGATGGCGCCGGAGGCGACGTAATGGCGCTGGTTGCCCACCACGTCGATGACGCCGAAGCCGGTGATCAGGCTGCCGGGGTCGATGCCGAGTATGCGCCGGCTCATGTAGTCCAGCCGGCGGCGACGCGGTCGGCCTCGGCCAGCCGCTCCGGCGTGCCCACGTCCAGCCACAGGCCAGTCTGTAGTTCGCCGCGGACTTGGCCCCGCTCCATCGCCGCCAGCAGCCAGGGCAGCAGCGGGCTGGCCGCGCCGGCTTTCACTTCCCGGAAAAAAACCGGATGGTAGGCGGCCAGGCCGCAGAAGGTGTACGGGATGTCGCCGTCTTCGCAGGCGGCGACTTTGCCGTCGCCGCGCAACGTCAAATCGCGGCCGGTCTTGTAGCCCGCCTTGGGCGTCAGCACCAGGTGGGCCAGCGTCGATCCGCCATCCAGGCGCCCAGCCGCCTCGGCCAGCCGCTCAAGCGGAAAATCGCTCAACACGTCGCCGTTGAGCACGATGAAAGGGGCGTCTCCCAGCAGCGGCAGGGCCGTGGCGATGCCGCCGGCCGTCTCCAGCGCCTCGCCCTCCGGCGAGTAGACGATGGACACCCCGAAGCGCGAGCCGTCGCCCAGCGCGTCTTCAATCTGCGCGCCCAACCAGGCGTGGTTGATCACCAGCTCCGTCACCCCGGCGCGGGCCAGCCGCTCGATATGCCACTGGATCAGCGGCTTGCCGCCGGCCGTCAGCAGCGGCTTGGGCGTGTGGTCGGTCAAGGGCCGCATGCGTTCGCCGCGGCCCGCGGCAAGAATCATAGCTTTCATATACAAGCGCTTATAACTTCATCACGATACTAAAATTCATGGGTTCGAGGCCATAACGCTGGCCCCCAACGAAGTAATACGCTTCGCCATTCTCAGCAATAAATACGGTTAATGTAGGAAATGATTCTCCGGGCTTGCAAGGATGATGAGTTTTCTCCAAAACTAGTTTCGCGAACACATCAGGCTCAAACGATGCAGTGCATTGGGATATCTGAATTGTGAAGGTTTCGCCATAATTGCGTTCACAAACAACCTTATCTGCCCCCCTGTCTGACTGAGAATACCCCTTTTCAGCCATAAGCTCACAAAGCCACTGGATGATTCTTTCTATTTTTGCATCCATCAAAACCCTCTCTTCCTATCAAAATTAAAACTCCAAAATGGGTGATTGGAATGTCTGGAATCACTATCGCCCCCCCAACTAGACTAGTTGCGATGCTCCCCCACCCCTTTCAGCACGCGCCGACAAAAAAGCGTCTGGCCAGGTTTTAAGTCGCCGACTTGTTCGACGCCGCGCGACGCTAGCGCGCGGCTAGTTTTGGCGACTCCTGGCCAGACGCTTTTTTGTCGGGGTTTCGCGGGCTGCGGGGGCGGCCTGGGGTCGAAAGGGGGCTGGCCGCACAGCCCCCTTTCCCGTTTGCCGGGCGGAACCGGCTCCCAATTATCGTCCGCGTAGCGGACACTAAATCTGCTAACACTGTGCAAACACACAAAGTGGAAAAGTATCTTTAGCTGCCCTTCACGCCCAGCACCGGGTAGCTGGACTGCAGCTCCTCGTCGGTTTCATCGCGGCCCACCAAGTCCACCAGCAGCTGGTAGAACGGCGCCAGTTCACTGTAGCGGCGCGTGGTTCGCTTCAGGTATTTGATGAAGCGCGGGATTTCGGCGCGATATTTGTCCTTGCCGTCGCGGTGGTGCAGGCGGGCGAAGATGCCCGCCACCTTCAGATGGCGCTGCACGCCCATCCATTCGAAGGCGCGGTAGAAGTCGTCGAAGCCTTCCGGCACCGGCAGGCCGGCGGCGCGCGCCTTCTCCCAGTAGCGGATGGCCAGATCCAACACGAACTCTTCCTCCCACTCGATGAAAGCGTCGCGCAATAGCGACACCGCATCGTAGCTGATCGGGCCGTACACCGCGTCCTGGAAGTCCAGCACCCCGGGCGCGCCGGAGGTCAGCATCAGATTGCGGACGATGAAGTCGCGATGGACGAAGACCTTGGGCTGAGCCAGCAGCGCCGGCAGCAAAGCCTTGACGCCGGCGTCCCACAACTGGCGCTGCTTGAAATTCAACGGCTTGCCCAACTCCTTGGCGCAGTACCACTCCGGGAACAGGTTCAGCTCCCGCGTCAGCAACGCTTCGTCATACTCCGGCAACACATCCGGCCGGCTGCCCTGCTGCAGCGCCACTAAGGTGTCCAGCGCTTCCAGCAGCAGGTGGCGATGAACGAAGGCCCGCTCATCGTGCAGCAGCGCGGCGAGGAAGGTCACCTTGCCCAGGTCTTCCATCACGATGAAGCCCTGTTCGCGGTCGCGCAGGTAAATCTCGGGCACTTTCACCATGGAGAAGATGTCTCGCACCTTGACGTAAGCGTCGGTGCCGATGTGCTCCGGCGGCGCGTCCATCACGATGCGGCTTGCGCCGTCGGGCCAGATTGCACGGAAATAGCGGCGGAAGTCGGCGTCGGCCGCGGCGAATTCAACTTGGATGTCGTCGCCTGGATACTGTTGCGCCAGCCATTTCTTGAGCTGTTCCTGTCTTTGCATGTCGCTTTATCGTGGTGCTGATAGAATTGAGCGATTTTATACCGGCCACTGCCCCCACGATATGGCTTTGTGCATGCACAGACAGAAACTGAATCCGCTGGCGTTGGCCATTGCCGCCGCCTTTGCCTTGAACGCTCCCGCCGCCTTCGCCGACGAAGAGCAACCGATCGCCATTCCCGCGCCGCCGAAGGAGCCGGGCCAGACGCTGGTCCATGCCGACGACGTGGACGGCGAGATGAACGTCATCCTGCACGCCAAGGGCAACGTGGTGGTGACTCGCGACGACCAGAAGGTGGAGTCCGACTGGCTGGACTACTACCAGACCAAGAACCAGGTCAAAGCCGGCGACCGTTTCCGCATGACCCGAGGCGAAGACGTGATCTCGGGCACCACGCTGGACTACAACGTCGATACCTATAGCGGCACTGGCATGAATCCGGTGTTTTCGATGGCCAGGCAGAACCAGACCGCGCCCAAGCCAGCGAGCGGAGGTCTGCCGGCCAAGCCCGTCACCCTGCACGGCGATGGCAGCCAAGTGGACTTCCAGGGCCAGAACCAATACCGCGTCTACGGCAGCCGGATGACCACCTGCGACCCGGGCGACGAGGCCTGGTACCTGAAGTCGTCCCGCACCGACCTGGATTACAACACCGGCGTCGGCGTCGCCCGCAACGCCTGGATGCAGTTCTACGGCGTCCCCATCCTGTATTCCCCTTGGCTGGACTTCCCGCTCAACAGCAACCGCAAGTCCGGCTTCCTGATGCCGACGTTCAAGACCGGCAGCTCGGGCACCGAATTCTCGCTGCCTTATTACTGGAACATCGCGCCCAACTACGATGCCACCATCACGCCGCACATCAACGTCAAGCACGGCAATATGCTGGCCGGCGAGTTCCGCTATCTGCAACCCGGCTACGGCGGCCGCATCTATACCGAGCAATTGCCCAAGGACAAATTGACCGGCGAGTCCCGCAACGCCTGGAGCATTGCCCACTCGCAGAATTTCGGCAATGGCTGGAGTTTCGGGCTCGACTACAACTCGGTATCCGACCGCAACTACTTCAAGGATTTCGGCGATCAGGTCGCCATCGCCTCCAATGTCAACCTGACGCAGGAAGCCTCGCTGAACTACGCAACGGGTTGGAGCGGCGGCTCAGCCACCACCACCTTGCGCGTCCAGCATTACCAGAATCTGACCATCAACCCGTCGTCGGAAGACATTCCTTACGCGCGGATGCCGCAGCTGACGCTCAACGCGAATCAGAGCCTGCCTGCCGGATTCAGCGCCAACCTGCTGGCCGATCTGACTCGCTTCGATCATCCCAGCCTGCAAACCGGCGACCGTTTTGTCCTCTATCCCAGCCTGAGCTGGAATTTTGATCGCAGCTGGGGCTTCATCCGTCCCAAAATCGGCGTCAATTTCACCGAATACAATCTCGATGCTTACGGGTCGAGTCCGCAAGGAACCCGCACTCGCACGCTGCCGATCTTCAGCACCGACGCCGGCCTGTATTTCGACCGCGACACCCAGTTCATGGGCCGCGACCACCTGATGACGCTGGAACCCAGGCTGTTCTACGTCAACATACCCAACAATTCCGATCAGCTGTCGCTGCCGATGTTCGACACGTCGGTCAACGACCTGAACTTCGCCCAGCTGTTCAACGAAAACCGCTTCTCCGGCTACGACCGCATCAACGGCGCCAACCAGGTCACCACTGCGCTCACCAGCCGCTTCATCGACCAGAGCAATGGCCTGGAGCGGCTGCGGCTGGCGATAGGCAAGCGCTTCTACATGAAGGACGATGTCACCCAAACCGCCAACCAGCCCAGTTCCGATCTGCTGCTGGCGGCGGGAGGCGATTTGACCCGCGACTGGCGCTTCGACAGCAGCTATCAATACAACCAGCAACTGGGCCTGACCGAACGCTACAACGCCCAGCTGCGCTACAACCCCGCCGCCGGCAAAGTCGCCAGCGTCCGCTACCGCTACGGCCGCAACGAGCAGTTGCTGGACAACGCCTCGATCACCGGCCCGCTGCGCCAGGTGGACGTGGCCGCGCAATGGCCGATCGCCCGCCGCTGGTACGCGATCGGCCGCTACAATTATTCGCTGATCGAGCGCAAGCCTATTGAGCGCTTGGCCGGCTTCGAGTACAACGACGGATGCTGGTCGCTGCGGATGTACAATCAACGCTACGTTTCCGACCCGACCACCACCAAGAACGCGTGGTTCTTCCAGCTGGAGCTCAGAGGCCTGGGCGCCTTGGGCAACAGCGGCGTGGAAAGCACCCTGCGTCTGGCCGTGCCCGGCTACACCAAGACTAACCAGTAACAAAGCCTGACCATGAAAAAGACTCTGCTTGCCCTGTTGACCGCCAGCGTGATGCATACCGCGCTGGCGGCCCCCGTCACCCCGGTACGCGAAGTGGATCGCATCGTCGCCGTGGTCAACAAAAACGTGATCACCTGGCAGGAGCTGCAGACGCGCGTCAACGACGCGATCAAGCAACTGGAGGCGCAGAAAGTCGCGCCGCCGGCGCGCGACGTGCTGGAGCGCCAGGTGCTGGAGCAGATGATCACGGAAGAAGTGCAGCTGCAGTACGCGGCCAGCGGCGGCCTGAAGATAGACGACGAGGCCGTCGACCAGGCGGTGGCCAACCTCGCCAAGCAAAACAAGCTGAGCGAGGCGGGCCTGAAAGCCCAACTGGCCAAGGACGGCATCACCATGGACCGCCTGCGCGGCGACATCCGCCGCGAGCTGACCATCGCCCGCCTGCGAGACAGCGAAGTGGCGTCCAAGGTTTCGGTCAGCGACAACGAAGTGGAGCAGGCGCTGAAGAGCGCCCAAAGCGCCAACCGCACCGAATACCACCTGGCCAGCATTCTGGTCGCCGTGCCGGAGCGCGCCGACGCCAAGCAGATCGACGCGTTGTCGCAGAAGGTGCACAAGGCCCAGGCCGAGCTGGCCGCCGGCCAGCCCTTCGCCAAGGTTTCGGCCGCCTATTCCGACGCGCCCAACGCGCTCAAGGGCGGCGACATGGGCTGGCGCCCGGCCACCTCGCTGCCGCCGGAATTCGTGCAGATGCTGGAACAAATGAAAACCGGCGCCGACACCGATGTGATCCGCACCCAGCAAGGCTTCTTCATCTTCAAGCTGGTCGACAAGCGCAGCGGCGGCGCGCCGATGATGGTGGAGCAATACCATCCGCGCCACATCCTGATCCGCACCAACGAGGCGGTGTCCGAGTCCGACGCCAAAGCCCGCATCGACCAAGTGCGCGACCGCATCATGCGCGGCGCCAAATTCGCCGACATGGCCAAGCTGTACTCGGAAGACGGCAGCAACGCCAAAGGCGGCGATCTGGGCTGGGTCAACCTGGGCGATCTGGTGCCGGAATTCGAGAAAGCCATGGTATCTCTGCCCATAGGCCAAGTGTCGCAGCCGGTGCGCACGCCGTTCGGCTGGCACCTGATCCTGGTGGAGGGCAAGCGCAATCAGGACGTGTCCAGCGATCATGAAAAGATGGCGGTCAAGCAGCAGATCCGCGCGCGCAAAATGGAGCAAGCCTACACCGACTGGGTGCGCCAGTTGCGCGACTCCGCCTTCGTCGAAGAACACCTGGACGAGAAGTGATGGCTGACAGGCCCGTGTTGGCCGTCACCGCCGGCGAGCCGGCCGGCATCGGCCCCGATCTGGTCTTGCGGCTGCCGGCCTTGGCACCGGAGGTCCGCTGCGTGGCGATCGCCGACCGCGGCCTGCTGGCCGGGCGCGCCGCGGCGCTGGGCCTGGAGACGGAGCTAGCCGACTACCGCGCCGGCCAGCCGGCGCCCGCCGGCGCGCTGGAGGTGCTGCACATGCCGCTGGCCGCCCCGGCGGAAGCCGGCAAGCTGAATCCAGCCAACGGCCGCTACGTGCTGAACACGCTGGACGCGGCCATAGACGGCTGCCTGGCCGGCGAATTCGCCGCCATGGTCACCGCGCCGGTGCACAAGGGCGTGATCAACGAAGCCGGCGTGCCCTTCACCGGCCACACCGAATACCTGGCGGAACGCACCGGGACGAAAAAAGTGGTGATGATGCTGGCCGGCGGCGGCATGCGCGTCGCGCTGGCCACCACCCATCTGCCCTTGCGCGACGTCGCCGACGCGATCGCCGCGCCGCTGCTGGACGAGGTGATCCACATCCTGCACGCCGACCTCACCCGCAAGTTCGGCATCGCCAAGCCGCGCATCCTGGTGGCCGGCCTCAACCCGCACGCAGGAGAAGGCGGCCACATGGGCCGCGAGGAAATCGACATCATCGAGCCGGCGCTGGACGCGCTGCGCGCCGAAGGCATCAATCTGATCGGCCCGCTGCCGGCCGACACGCTGTTCAATCCCGACAAGCTGGCCCAGGCCGACGCGGTGCTGGCGATGTACCATGACCAGGGCCTGCCGGTGCTCAAGCACGCCAGCTTCGGCGCAGGCGTCAACATCACGCTGGGCCTGCCCATCGTCCGCACCTCGGTCGACCACGGCACCGCGCTCGACCTGGCCGGCAGCGGCCGCGCCGATCCGGGCAGCCTGCTGGAGGCTGTGCGCCTGGCCGCCGCGCTCTCCCCGCGCTGATCCCAATCGCCCGGCGCGCCGCCGCCTGGCTGTCAGACAAAATCCCTCATTTCAAAATTCTTCAGGTCGAGAGGCAAAACCCCATACCGTTTGGGTTTTTCGCATCGCAACAATTGGGCTACACTGGCAGGCATTCCTCTAAAGAATCAAAGCTTGCGGACACATGACAGCCATCACCAGCGAACAGCGATTGCGGGAGATCCCGTACAACTACACCTCGTATTCCGACCGTGAAATCGTCATCCGCCTGCTGGGCGAGCCGATGTGGCAATTGCTGGATGCATTGCGCGGCGAGCGCAAGACCGGCCGCTCCGCGCGGATGCTGTTCGAGGTGCTGGGCGACATCTGGGTGGTGGACCGCAACCCCTATCTGGTGGACGACCTGCTGGACAACCCCAAGCGTCTGTCCGCGCTGGTGGAAGCCATGCGCCACCGCCTGTCCGAAATCGAAAAACGCCGCGACGGCAACGACAAGGTGCAGCGCATGATCGCCGCCGCGCGCGAGGCGGTGGCCGAATTCGAGCGCCAATTCGACGAAACCCGCGGACTGCGCGCCCGCGTGCTGAAGCGGCTGGGCCGGTTGACCCGCCGCGACAACATCCTGTTCGACGGCCTGTCGCGCGTCGCCCACGTCACCGACGCCACCGACTGGCGCGTGGAGTACCCGTTCGTGGTGCTGAGCCCGGACAGCGAAGAAGAAATGGCGCCGCTGGTGCGCGCCTGCATCGAGCTGGGCTTGACCATCATCCCGCGCGGCGGCGGCACCGGCTACACCGGCGGCGCGGTGCCGCTGGACCGGATGAGCGCGGTGATCAACACCGAAAAGCTGGATCGCCACCTAGGCGTCGAGCACATCGAGCTGCCGGGGCTCTCGGGCCCGCGCGCCACCATCTCCTGCGGCGCCGGCGTGGTCACCGCCCGCGTGTCCGAAGCCGCGGCGGCCGCCGGCCTGGTGTTCGCGGTGGACCCGACTTCGGCCGAGGCCTCCTGTATCGGCGGCAACATCGCGATGAACGCCGGCGGCAAGAAAGCCGTGCTGTGGGGCACCACGCTGGATAATCTGGCCAGCTGGAAGATGGTGGACCCGGACGGCCACTGGCGGCTGGTGGAACGCATCGGCCACAACTACGGCAAGATCCACGATGTGGCCGAAGCCCGCTTTCGCGTGTCGCGCTTGGCCGACGACGGCCAGACCGTGCTGGACAGCCGCGACCTGGTCATTCCCGGCAGCGCCTTCCGCAAGGTGGGCCTGGGCAAGGACGTCACCGACAAATTCCTGGCCGGCCTGCCCGGCGTGCAGAAGGAAGGCTGCGACGGCATCATCACCAGCGCCCGCTTCGTATTGCACAAGATGCCGAAACACACCCGCACCGTGTGCCTGGAGTTCTTCGGCACCGTGGCCGAGGCCACGCCGGCCATCGTCGAGATCACCGACCTGTTCAAGCCCGGCGGCGCTTGCCTTGCGGCCGGCGTGCAGCTGGCCGGCCTGGAACACCTGGACTGGCGCTATGTGCGCGCCGTCGGCTACGCCACCAAGGCCAAGAGCAAGGGCCGGCCCAAGATGGTGCTGATCGCCGACATCGTCTCCGACGACGAAAACGCGGTGGCCGAAGCCGCCAGCCAGGTGGTGCGCATCGCCAACGCCCGCCACGGCGAAGGCTTCATCGCGGTGACGCCGGAGGCGCGCAAGACCTTCTGGCTGGACCGCAGCCGCACCGCGGCCATCGCCAAGCACACCAACGCCTTCAAGATCAACGAGGACGTGGTGATCCCGCTGCCGCGCCTCGGCGATTACAGCGACGGCATCGAACGCATCAATATCGAACTGTCGATCGCCAACAAGATCGAGCTGCTGGACACGCTGACCGAGTACTTCCACGGCCGGCTGCCGGTGGACAAGATGGACACCAACCTGCCGTCGGAAGAGCTGATCGGCGACCGCCGCGCCGCCGCGCTGTCCATGCTGGCCGTCAACCGCGACCGCTGGCAATGGCTGCTGGATCATATGGACGCGCCCTTCCACGAATACGCCGCCCGCTGGCCGGACGCGCCGCTGGAAGACCGCGCCGCCCAACCGGACACCGTGTTCCACGCGCTGCGCGATTTCGTCCTGCGCGTCAGCTGGAAACGCGAAGTGCTGGCCGAGCTGGAACAGATCTTCTCCGGCGCCGCCGCCGCCGGCATCCGCGCCGCCATCCGCGAGCTGCAGCAGCACGTGCTGCGCGGCCGCGTGTTCGTGGCGCTGCACATGCACGCCGGCGACGGCAACGTCCACACCAACCTGCCGGTCAACTCCGACAACTACCGCATGCTGCAAACCGCCCACCAGGCGGTGGTGCGCATCATGGCGCTGGCCCGCTCGCTGGGCGGCGTCATCTCCGGCGAGCACGGCATCGGCATCACCAAGCTGGAATTCCTCAGCGACGACGAAATCGGCCCGTTCCGCGCCTACAAGCAACAGGTGGATCCCAACGGCCACTTCAACCGCGGCAAGCTCTTGCCGGGCGCGGACCTGGCGCTGGCCTACACGCCGTCGTTCTCTCTGCTGGGCGCGGAGTCGCTGATCCTGGAGCAGTCCGACATCGGCGAGATCAACAACTCGATCAAGGACTGCCTGCGCTGCGGCAAGTGCAAGCCGGTGTGCTCCACCCACGTGCCGCGCGCCAATCTGCTGTACAGCCCGCGCAACAAGATACTCGGCGTCGGCCTCTTGACCGAGGCCTTCCTGTACGAAGAACAGACCCGCCGCGGCGTCAGCCTGAAGCACTTCGAGGAGCTGTCCGACGTGGCCGACCACTGCACGGTGTGCCACCGCTGCGTCAAGCCCTGCCCGGTGAAGATAGACTTCGGCGATGTGTCGGTGGCCATGCGCAACTTCCTGCGCAAGGCCGGCAAGAAGAAGTTCAACCCCGGCACCGCGCTGGGCATGGCCTTCCTCACCGCCAAGGACCCGGCCACGGTCAAGACGATACGCGCCGGCTTGGTCGGCGTCGGCTACAAGGCGCAGCGCCTGGGCAACCAGTTCGGCAAGCGGCTTGGGTTGATCGGCGGCCAGAAGAAGCAGCCGCCGTCCACCGTCGGCCCGGCGCCGATCAAGCAGCAGGTGATCCATTTCATCAACCGGCCGATGCCGGGCGGCCTGCCGAAAAAAACCGCGCGCGCGCTGCTGGACGTGGAAGATCCGCACGTGGTGCCGGTGATCCGCAACCCCAAGGCGGCCGAAGACGCCGAGGCGGTGTTCTACTTCCCCGGCTGCGGCTCGGAGCGGCTGTTCAGCCAGGTGGGCCTCGCCACCCAGGCCATGCTGTGGCATGTCGGCGCGCAGACCGTGCTGCCGCCGGGCTACCTGTGCTGCGGCTACCCGCAGACCAGCGCCGGCTATCAGGACAAGGGCGACGCCATCACCACCGAGAACCGGGTGCTGTTCCACCGCGTGGCCAACACGCTGAACTATCTGGACATCAAGACCGTGGTGGTCAGCTGCGGCACCTGTTTCGACCAGCTGGCGCACTACCGCTTCGAGGACATCTTCCCCGGCTGCCGCGTCATCGACATCCATGAATACCTGATGGAGAAGGGCGTGAAGCTGGACGGCATCTCCGGCCAGCAGTATCTGTACCACGACCCCTGCCACACGCCGATGAAGACCCACCAGCCGCTCAAGGTAGTCAACGAGCTGATGGGCGGCGGCGTGCCGCTGACCGACCGCTGCTGCGGCGAGGCCGGCACCTTCGCCGCCAGCCGGCCGGACATTTCCACCCAGGTGCGCGCGCGCAAGGAGGAAGAAATCCACAACAACCTGGCGGCGCTGACCGGCGGCCAGCCGCCGGCCAAGCCGGTGAAGATCCTGACCTCCTGCCCGTCCTGCCTGCAGGGTCTGTCGCGCTACAACGACGACACCGGCACCGAGGCCGACTACATCGTGGTGGAAATCGCCCGCCATGTTCTGGGCGAAAACTGGCTGCCGGAATACGTGGCCCGCGCCCGCGACGGCGGCGTCGAAAGAGTCTTGTTGTAAACGCGCGTCCGGCTTCCTCCTGACGGAGGAGGCCGGCCTTGACCTTGCCCCAGGGGCAAGGTCCACACTGGCTCCATCCGCACCCGCCATCCACGACTCATGCTCACCATCGGACAACTTGCCCGCTGCCACGGCCTCAGCACCAAGACGCTGCGCCATTACGACAGCATAGGCCTGTTCAGCCCGGCCCTGACCGGCCGCGGCAACGGCTACCGCTACTATCTGCCGGCGCAGGTGGCCGAGTTGGGCCGCATCGTCATGCTGCGCGAGCTGGGCCTGTCGCTGGACGACATCGCCCGGCTGCGCGGCGCCGATGAGGAAACCCTGCGCCAAGCGCTGCGCGAACACGCCGCGCGGCTGCAGGGCGAAATCGAGGAGCGGCGGCAGCGGATCGCGCGCATTCAGCGCCGACTCGACCAACCCGAATGGAGCCAGACCGCCATGCAAACGCCTGAAATCGTCATCTTGCCCGCCTTCCGCGTCGTCGGCCTCGCCTGGAGCCCTCAGGACGAAGGCGACATCCCGGCCCTGTGGCAACGCTTCCTGCAACGCGAGCATGAAATCGCCGACGCCCGTCCCGGCGGCAGCTACGGCCTGTGCCAGCCCTTGCCGGACGGCGGCTGGCGCTACCTGGCCGCGCTGCAAAGCCCGCCTGACGCGCCGGTGCCGGACGGCATGGCCGCCGTGGAGGTGCCGGCCCAGCGTTACGCCCGCTTCCGCCACGTCGGCCCGGTCAGCGGCCTGCCCGCCACCTTCCAGGCCATCCACGGCAGCTGGCTGCCGGCGGCCGGGCTGGAAGCCGCCGAGGGCATAGAGTTCGAATACATGGACGAGCGCTTCCTGGCGCCGGACCATCCCGATTCGCTGACCGAACTCTACATTCCGATCCGCGCCTGAAAATCGCAAAGCCATATTCGGCGTGTTACATTGTCGGCCTTCTCCACGGAGCGCCCGACCATGCCGCCGCACGCCGACCGTTACGCCCCCTTCCAGCCTCGACGCGACCGCGAACGGCCGGTCTCGCCGAGGCCGGCTCCCGCAAGCGGCAATGACGCGCGCCCTTCCAGCGCCTATCTTCAATAGTGTAAGTACTTACCACGCGGAAAGGCTGCCGTGTCCGGCCCATTCTCTCGCTACCGACTGGCCATCATCGTCGCCTTGCTGTTGCTGGCCGGCATCGTCGTCAACGCCGGCCTGTACTATCAGCAGGGCAGCCAGGACATCCGCCACGGCATCGTCGAACAAGGCCTGCCGCTGACCGGCGACACCATCTTTTCCGAGATAGACAAAAGCATACTGCGCCCGCTGTCCGTCGCCTCGCTGATGGCCAACGACACCTTCCTGCTGGACTGGCTGAAAGAAGGCGAGCGCGCCCCCGATCGCGTCGCTCGCTACCTGGCGGCCATCAACGGCCGTTACGGCATCACCGGCAGCTTTCTGGTGTCCGAATCCACCCACCGCTACTACTACGCCGGCGGCGTGCTGAAAACCGTGTCGCCCGCCGACCGGGAGGATCGCTGGTATTTCCATAGCCGCCAGACCAAACAAGCCTACGACATCGCGCTGGACGAGGACATGACCAATGGCGGCAAGACCACCTTGTTCATCAACCACCGGATGCTGGATGGCAAAGGCAAGCTGCTGGGCGTGATCGGCGTCGGTCTGCCGCAGATGGAGCTGAGCGCGCAGCTGGCCGCGCACGAACAACG
Organism: Chromobacterium phragmitis; assembly: GCF_003325475.1. Lineage (NCBI taxonomy): Bacteria > Pseudomonadati > Pseudomonadota > Betaproteobacteria > Neisseriales > Chromobacteriaceae > Chromobacterium > Chromobacterium phragmitis. Next base: position 2,150,711 of record NZ_CP029495.1, on the reverse strand, counting down.
CTTCCAGCGCCGCATCTACTTCATCGATCAAAGCGGGCGCATCGTGCTGGACAGCTCAGGCGCCGCGCCGCGCAAGCTGGCCGAGCAGCCCGGTCTGGGCGATCTGGCCTCCGCCATCCTCGCCGGCGGAGCCGAGCCGCAAAAGCTGGAATACAGCCGCGACGGCAATCGCTACCTGCTGACCAGCCGCCTGTTGCCGGAACTGGGCTGGCACTTGCTGGTGGAGCAGAACGAAACCCGCGCCTTGCAGCCGCTGCACGCCGCGCTGCAGATCAATCTGGCCATCAACACCGCCATCCTGCTGCTGGTGCTGATCGCGGTGGTGGCCACCTTGCAGCACCACCAGCAGCGGATGCGGCAGATGGCCACCACCGATCCGCTGACCGGTTGTCTGAACCGCCTGGCCTTTATGGAACTGCTGCCGGGATGGCTGCGCGCCTGCCAGCGCGCCAGCGCCGAGCCCCAGCTGCTGATGATAGACATCGACCACTTCAAGCAGGTCAACGACAAGCACGGCCATCAGGTGGGCGACCAAGTGCTGCGCGAAATCGCCGAGCTGTTGCGCACCCAGCTGCGCGGCGGCGACCTGCTGATACGCTGGGGCGGCGAGGAATTCGTCGCGCTGGTCACCAGCCACGGCGAGGATGACGCGCTGGCCGAGCGGCTGCGCAACATCGTCGCCCGCCACGTGATGAACGCATCGGGCCAAGCGCTGACAATCACCATCAGCATAGGGTTGTGCCAATGGCTGCCGCCGGAGACGCTGGAGGCGGCGGTCGCCCGCGCCGACCTCGCGCTGTACGCCGCCAAGCAAGGCGGCCGCAACCGCGTCTGCCATGCCCAGCCTTACCATCCGCTGGACGAGCCCATCGCATGATAAATGCTTATACTGTGGACTTTCATCGCGAAGTCCGCCCATGCCCTCCATCCAGCTGCTGATCCCCGACGACTACCAGAACATCGGCCCCGAGCTGGCCGAACTGCGCCAGAACCCCGGCTACCGCTGCGCCAGCGTCGGCGACCTGTCCCGGCAGCCGGACACGGACGCCGTCCTGGCCGAAACCGACGCGCTGCTGCTGATCCGCGAACGCACCGTGGTGGACGCCGCGCTGCTGGCGCGGATGCCGGCGTTGAAGCTGGTCAGCCAGACCGGCAAGCTCGCCCGCAACATCGACGTGGACGCCTGCACCCGCGCCGGCGTCGCGGTGGTGGAAGGCAGCGGCTCGCCTCACGCGCCGGCGGAGCTGGCCTGGCTGCTGATCATGGCGGCGCGCCGCCGGCTGGAGGAGAACATGGCCAGCCTGCGCGCAGGCCTCTGGCAGGGTCCGGTGGGCCATGCGGTGCGCGGCCAGACGCTGGGCATTCTCGGCTTCGGCAAGATCGGCAAGCTGGTGGCCGGCTACGGCCGCGCCTTCGGCATGGACGTGCTGGTCTGGGGCAGCGAGCGCGCGCGCGCAGAGGCGCTGGAGGAAGGCTGCCGGCCCGCCGCCAGCCGCGAGGCCTTCTTCGCCGATGCCGACATCGTCACCCTGCACCAGCGGCTGCTCCCCGCCACCGCCGGCAATGTGACCCCCGCCGACCTCTCGGCGATGAAGCCGGACGCGCTGCTGGTCAACACCAGCCGCGCCGAACTGATCGCGCCCGGCGCGCTGGAGGCGGCGCTGGACGCCGGCCGCCCCGGCTTCGCCGCGCTCGACGTGTTCGAGCAGGAACCGATCTATGACGCCGGCCATCCGCTGCTGCGCCGCCCCAACGTGCTGTGCACGCCGCATCTGGGCTATGCCGAAGCGGACAGCTACCGCCAATATCTGGAGATCGCCTATCGCAACGCCGTCCGCTTCTTCGACGGCGACACATCGCATGTATTGAACCCGGAAGCCTTGATCTGAAGCCCCATGCCGCAGGCGCCGCCTGCCGGCAGCACCCATCCAGGAGAAAAGCCATGTCCGATACCGCTCTGCTGATCATTGACGTCCAAGTCGGCGTCGTCGAGGGGGAACTGCGCGCCGCCCGCCTCGACAGTGTGCTCGACAATCTCAACCTCGCCATCGCCAAGGCCCGCCAGCGCGGCATGCCGGTGATCTTCGTCCAGCACGAGGAGGACGACCTACCGCGCGGCTCCGACGCCTGGCAGCTGCATCCCCGGCTCGCGCGCCAGGACGGCGACGCCATCGTCTACAAACACTACGGCGACAGCTTCTGCGACACCGATCTGGCGCAACTGCTGTCGGCGCAGCGCGCGAGCAAGCTGTGGATAGGCGGCGCGGCCACCGACTTCTGCGTCGACAGCACGGTGCGCAACGCGGTGTCGCGCGGCTATCAAGTCACCGCCATCGCCGACGGCCATACCACCCTCAGCGCCTTCGCCTTGAGCGGCGAGCAGGTAATCGACCACTTCAACGCCGTCTGGCAAGCCTCCAGCGCCACGCCGCTGCCGCTGCGGGTGCTGCCGGCGGCCGAGCTGTGAATCCGGGCAGGCAATGAAAAACGGCGGGGCATGCCCCGCCGTTTTTCCATCCTCCCCCGCTTACTTCTTCACCGCCTTGGCTTTCGCCGCCGCCGCCGCGCGGCGCTGGGCGGCGGTGGCCGCATCCAGCCGTACTTCGGCGCTGGTCTTCAGCAGCGTCGACTGCGCGTCGTCGCCGTCCAGCGACCAGCTGAACACGCCGCCCAGCTGCTGCTGGCGCACGTAGTCCAGCTTGGCGCGCAGCGTGGCCGGATCGTCGTAGCTCCAGAACTCGTTGCCGTCATAGGTCCAGAACTGCTTGGTCACCGGATGGGTGAAGGTCTTGGCGCTGCGGCCCTTGAGCACGCGGTAGTCTTCTATGCCCTGCTCGTAAGTGCCCTTGCCCGGACCGGTGGCCACCTGGTACAGCCCGTCGCCCTTGGGCCCGGCTGCCACGCCGGCCCAGCCGCGGCCGTAGAACGGCAGGCCGACGTTGATCTTGGCGCGCGGCACGCCGGCGCCCACCAGGGTCTTCACCGCGTCGTCGACGTTGTAATAGACCTGGTCGCCGGTCACCGGCGCGGCCGGATCGCGGTAGAGGTTGGACTGGAAGTTGGTCGGCCCCTTGGCGTCCCAGCCGCCATGGAAGTCATAGGTCATCACATTGATCCAGTCGAGGTAGGCGCTGTACTTGTCCGGCTCGGTGTTGCGGATCTTGTCGACGCCGGAGCCGATCGCCACCGTCAGGTAGTAGCGGCGCTTGTTGGCGGTGGACAGCGCGTTCAACTGGTTGCGGAACTCGGCCAGCAACAAGGTGAAGTTCTGCTTGTCGTTGGGATCGACTGTATTGGTGGGCAACCCGCCGCCGCCCGGGTATTCCCAGTCGATGTCGAAACCGTCGAATACGCCCAGCGCCGCGGCCTGTCCGCCGGCATTTTCGCCGACCGGCAGGTTGCCTTTGGCGTAGAGGTCGATGCACGAACTGACCATCGCCTTGCGGCCGGCGTCGGTGGCGGCGAATTTGCCGAAGTTCTTCGACCAGGTCCAGCCGCCCAGCGAAATCAGCACTTTCAGCGAAGGATTGGCCAGCTTCAGCTTGCGCAGCTGGTTGAAATTGCCGCGCAGCGGATCGTTCCAGCTGTCGGCCTTGCCGTCCACCGACTCGCCGGCGCCGAAAGAGCGCTGGTAATCGGCCCAGGCATCGCCGCCGTCGCCGTTGCCATTCTCGGCGCGGGTGACCATGCCGCACTTGCCGTCGGCGTAGACGTTGCCGAACGCGTAATTGAGGAAGGTCAGCTGCTTGTCGCCGCCCGATTTCACCAGATCGCTAACCTTGTAATTGCGCTGGTAGATGCCCCACTGGGTGAAGTAGGAGCCGACATGGCGGCCGACCGTGGGCTTGGGCTCGGGCGGCACGCCGCTGCCCGGCGTGCCTGGAGTGCCGGGATCGCCGCCGTCGGGCACGCATTCGCTGGCCGGGCGCTCCTGCCACGCGCCCCACTGGCTGCTCCCCGGCTGCTCGCCCTGGGTCCACCAGCTGGCGCGCCAGGTCTTGCCGTTGAAGGTGGCGTAGTCGCCGGCGTTATAGATCTTGCCGCTGGCCCACGGCGAGCATGACGGCGCGGCCCAAACCGCTTGCGAGAGTGCTAAGGCGGCGCCGGCTGCCAGCAGCGCGCGCGACAATGGGAAATGCATCATGGTGGTTCTCCCCTTCTCGATGAGTGAACGGCGGAGGAATTCGCTCCTGCCGATGCGACACCGACATGAACGCCTCATGTGGTATTACATTGGTATCAGAATCGAATATCCAGACCCAAATACAAGAACAGTCCGAACCAGCCATCATTTAGTACAGGTTTTATTGATACTAAATGGCAGATATACAACAGTTTCTTACAAAAGAAGGGAAAAACAAAAAGGAGGCTTTAAGCCTCCTTTCCTCGCATCCGGTGTCGACCGGGCGGATCAAGCCGCCTTTTTGGCGTGGTGATGCTTCTTGTGATGGTGATGCTTGGCGTGCTTCTTGGCAGCCTGCGCCTTTTGCGCGGCCGGCGCGGAGCTGGCCTTCTTGGCGTGGTGCTTCTTGCTATGATGCTTTTTGTGGTGATGCTTGGCAGGAGCGGCGGCCTTGGCGGCGGGCGCGGAGGCTTCGGCGGCGTAGGTGGCGGCGGAACCCAGGCCCAGAGCTGCGGCCAGCATGAGGGCGGTCAGTTTCTTCATGGTCAATCTCCCGAATCCGAGTGTAAGGATTTTTTCTTAGGCGCCGTTTCCGGCGTCCTTGAACCCATGTTAGGCAGGCCGCCCCGCCTCGTCTGTGAGCCGCGTGTAAGCAGGTGTAACCAATCGTAATGTCAGCGGGCGGACTCTTCCTCGGCCGGCGCCGGCGGGATCAGCGTCACCAACAGCTGGTCGATCCGGTAGTTGTCGATGTCCACCACCTCGAACTTGTAGCCCTCGAACTCCACGCTGTCGGTGCGTTTGGGAATGCGGCGCAACATGTACATCATGAAGCCGGCGATGGTTTCGTAGTTCTCGTCGTCGGGGAAAGACTCGATATCCAGCGCCCTCAGCACGTCTTCCACCGGCGTGGCGCCGTCCACCAGCCAGGAGCGGTCGTCGCGGCGAACGATCTGCTCCTCCTGGAACTGGCTGACCAGGTCGCCCATCACCGTGCTCATCAGGTCGTTGAGCGTGATCACGCCCACCACCAGCGCGTATTCGTTCATCACCACGGCGAAGTCCTCGCGCGAGGCCTTGAAGCGCTCCAACAGCTCGGACAAGGTCAGCGAATCGGGAATGATCAGCACGTTGCGTATCGTCAGCTCGCGCTTCATCGACAGGCTCTGCTGGTTGATCAGCCGCATCAGGATGTCTTTGGAATCCACGTAGCCGATCACCGAATCGATCACGCCGTCGCACACCAGAAACTTGGTGTGCGGGTGTTCGGCGATCTTCTGCTTGATGCTGGCCTCATCCTCGTGCAGCGTGAAATAGACGATGCTCTCGCGAGCGGTCATCGACGACGGCACGGTGCGGCTTTCCAGCTCGAACACGTTTTCGATCAGATGGTGCTCGCGTTGCTGCAGCACGCCGGCCTCGGCGCCGGCGTCCATCATCGCCAGCAAGTCGGCCGGCGTCAGGTCTTCGGCTCGCGCGGTAGGGACGCCCAGCATGCGGAAAAACACGTTCGCCAGACCGTTGAACAGCCACACCAGCGGCCGGAACAAGGCGACGCAGAACATCATCGGCCGCACCACCAGGAGCGCGATGCGCTCCGGCGCCACCATGCCCAGCCGTTTCGGCATCAGGTCGGCGAACAGCACGAACAACGAAGTCACCGCGGCGAAAGACAATATGAAGCTCAGATGCTCGACCCAGCCCGCCGGCGTCAGCAAGTGCAGCAGCGCGGCGAAGTAAGGCGTGAACGCCGCCTCGCCCAGGATGCCGGCCAGGATGGCGACGGCGTTGAGGCCGATCTGCACCACGGTGAAAAAGTGGCCGGGCTGCTGCTGCAGCTCCAGCACCCGCTCGGCGTTGACATTGCCCTCTTCCGCCAGCTGCCTGAGCTTGATCTTGCGCGCGGCGGCCAGGGAAATCTCCGACACCGAGAAAAAGGCGCTGGCGGCGATCAGCAGGAGGATGATGGAAAGATTGTTTGCAAGGCTCACGATAGGTCCCGAACAAGTGCTGGCGCCCTGCCGCGAATAAGACCACCCGATTCGCGAGACTGAACGCATGGATTTGATGTCCAGTATAACAGAGCCGTTTTCGCCCACCGTTCTGCCGGCCGCCGCGGGTACAATCGGGACAACCATCGGAGGATGAACATGCAATGCGAACTGTGCCGGCAGCCTGCCGGCGACCTGCTGTACCAGGACGACAAACTATGGATGGTGCTGGTGGACGAGCCGGGCTATCCCGGCTTCTGCCGCGTGGTCTGGAAGAGCCATGTCAAGGAGATGACCGACCTCTCCGCCGCCGACCGCCAGCACCTGATGGACTGGGTATGGCGCGCCGAGGCGGCCATCCGCCAGACCATGCGGCCGGCCAAGATCAACCTGGCCAGCCTGGGCAATGTGGTGCCCCACCTGCACTGGCACGTGATCCCGCGCTTCGAGGACGATGCCCACTTCCCCAGCCCGATCTGGGCCGCGCCGCGCCGCGAGGCGCCGGCGCGCGGCGGGCCGGACCTGGCCGGCCGCCTGCGCCAGGCGCTGCGGACCGGCTGAGTCCCGCTCAAGAGGTGCGGAAACGGCTGATCGCCTCGTCCAGGCCGTGGGCCAGACCCGACAGCTGATTGGCCATCGCCGACGACGACTCCACCGACTGGCCGTTCTCCGCGCCCATATTGGCGATGCGTTCCACGTTCTTGGCCGCTTCGTTGCTGGCCGTGCTCTGCTCGCGCATCGCCGCGGCGATCTCGCTGGTCTTGTCCAGCAAGCCCGAGGACAGCGCGCGGATCTGCTCCAGTTTTTCGCTGAGCTGCTCGCTGAGCGCCACGCCGCTGGACACCCGCTCCGCCGCCTCGCGCATGCTGGACACCGCGGTGGACGTGTCGCCCTGCACCGCCTGGATTTTCTCCGAGATTTCGCCGGTGGCCTGGGCGGTGCGCTCGGCCAGCTTTCTCACCTCGTCGGCCACCACCGCGAAGCCGCGGCCCATCTCCCCGGCCCGCGCCGCCTCGATCGCCGCGTTCAGCGCCAGCAGATTGGTCTGCTCGGCGATGTCGTGGATCACGTCGACGATGTTGCCGATCTCGTCCGAGCGCTGGTTCAAGCCGTTGATGATGGTTTCCGACCGGCCGATCACCCGCGCGATCTCCTGCATCTGCCCGGCGGCCTCGCCCGCGGTCTCGCTGCCGCTGACCGCTGCGCTCATGCTGCTCTTGGCCTCGCCGGCCATCTCGGTGGCGTGCTCGGCCACCAGGTTGATGCTCACCGTCATCTGCTCCACCGCGGCGGCGGTGGACGAAGAGGCGTCAGTTTGCACCCGCGACGCTTCGGCGATGCGGTGCGATACTTCCGACAGCGCGTGGGCGGTGTCGTTGACCTGCTTGGCGTCCTCGCGGGTCTGGCCGATGAAGGCGCGCAGATTCGCCAGCAGCTGCGCCAGCGCGCGGCCGGTTTCGCTGACCTCGTCGCGCCCCTTCTGGTCCACGGCTATGGTCAGATCGTTATGCTGGGCCGCGTGGCGCATGCTGTCCTGCATCGCCCGCAGCGGCGCGGTGATCGAACGGACGATCACCCAGGCCAGCGCCACGCCGATCAGCAGCGCGAACGCCAGCACCGTCATCATGCCGCCTTGGGTTCGCTGCATGCTGGTTTCCAGATCCGCTTCCGCCTGCTGCGCGCTGTCGTCGGCCAGCTTGCTCAGCTTGTCCAGCGCGTCGCGCGCCGCGTACAGCTTGGGTTTGAACGGCGCGATGCCGGCGTCGCCGACATTCGCCACCGCGATCTCCCCCTGGGTGATCTTCTGATACAGGCCGCCCATGCCCTGCTCGTAGCCGGCCATGCCGTCCAGCATGCCGTCGAACTCGCCCTGGTGGTCAGCCGCCATCGGCATGCCCTTGGCCTTGCCGACCTCGCTCTTGAACTCGGCGATGTGCTTGTCCAGCAGCTGCTTGTTGGTTTGTATGCTCTGGTCGGAATTGGCCGGATTGCCGATGCTGATGAAAATGTTCTTCTCGTCCTGGCGGATATGCAGCATGGTGCGCTGCAAATCGTCCATCTGGTGGCGGAACGCGAGTTTCTGATCGAACAGCGCGGTCAGCTCGCGATTGATCTTGTCCAGCGACCACCAGCCTACGCCGCCGACGATGCCCACCGCCAGCAACAGGCAGGACGCCAGCGCCGCGATGCGCTGGCCGATTGAAAATTGGCTCAACATGACTTCCCCGTCTTTGAATTTGGTTTAAGAATTAGGTTTGAAATTGTAAGCCTTTAAATTAAGCACTCATTTGATACTAGTGCTAATCCATTCCGGCTGTGAAAATTCCCCGCGGCATCGCCTCCGCGCCGGCCGCGCCTGGACATCCGGCCAGACGCCGCTTGCCAAACCCGCAGTTATGAACATAGGCTGATGACCTCCCCCACAACAAGGCCGAAAATCATGTACACCACGCTGATTAGCCCGCGGCAGCTGATGGACGCGCCTGGCGAATCGCTGATCGTGCTGGATTGCCGCTTCCAGCTGGACGACCCCGACTACGGCCATGCCGCCTATGAGCGCGGCCATATCCCCGGCGCGCATTACCTGCACCTCGACTACCACCTGTCCGGCAGCAAGAATGGCCAGAACGGCCGCCACCCGTTGCCCGACGGCCAGCGGCTGGCGGTGGACCTCGGCGCGCTGGGCGTGGGCGAAGGCACGCAGGTGGTCGCATACGACGATGGAACCGGACAGTACGCCGCGCGCGCCTGGTGGCTGCTGCGCTGGCTGGGACACGGCAAAGTGGCGGTGCTGGATGGCGGCATCGCCGCCTGGCTGGCCGCCGGCGGCCCGCTCTCCCAGGAAAAGCCGCAGCGCCGCCCTTGCCGCTACGTCATGCGCCAGGGCCTGCAGCGGCCGCTGGAGGCGGCCGACGTGCTGGCCAACCTGGACGACAAGCGCTTCACCGTGGTCGACGCCCGCAGCCCGCAGCGCTTCCGCGGCATAGGCGAGACGATAGATCCTGTGGGCGGCCACATCCCGGGCGCCGCCAACCGCTTCTTCATGGACAACCTGACCGCAGAGCAGCATTACAAGCCGGCCGAACAGCTCCGCGCCGAATGGGAGGCGCTGCTGGGCGAGGGTTTCGATCCCGCCGCCGTGGTCCATCAGTGCGGCTCCGGCGTCACCGCCTGCCACAACCTGCTGTCGATGGAAATCGCAGGCTTCCGCGGCAGCCGGCTCTACCCCGGCTCCTGGAGCGAATGGTGCAGCGACCCGTCGCGGCCGGTGGAGCGCTGAGCGCCGCGCCATGAAAAAGCCCGGCCAAGCCGGGCTTCCTGTTTCGGATTTCTTGGGAAAAGCTTGCCGCTATCCCAGAATCAAGCGCTGCAGCAGCCTCTGCCCGGCCGGCCAGCTGCCCAGCCCGGCGTGGCTGCCCATGTGGCCGGCCATGCCGCCGTCGACGAATGCCGCCCCCCACAGCGCGGCCATTCGCCGCGCTTCTTCGAAATCGCAGAAGGGATCGTCGCGGCTGGCCACCAATAGCGCCGGCACCGGCAGCTTGCGCTCCGGCAGCGTCTCGAAGCCGGCGAAGGTCGGCAGCGGCGCGCCCTCCGGCAGCTCGCCGCTGGCGCGGGCGCGCTCGTCGGTCAGCGGAATCGCCGGCGGCGCCACCAGCAGCGCGCCCTTCACCTTGCGCTGCTCCAGCAGCGAGGCCTGCAGCAGCCAGGCGACCGTCGTATGGCAGCCCAGGCTGTGGGCGGCGATCACCAGCTGCCCCGGAATGTCCGCCACCGCCGTGGCCAGGCCGGCCACCCATTCGTCGCGGGTCGGGTACAGCCAGTCGCGCTGCGCCGCTCGGCGCGCCAGCGGGTAGGTTTTCTCCCAATAGCCGTGCCAGTGCGTATCGCCGGAATCGCCCCAACCCGGCACTGTCAGCAGCGTGACATCATCGTCGTCCCACATCACAGGCTCCGCCGGTAGTCGACGATCAGCGGCGCGTGGTCGGAGAATTTTTCCTCTTTGTACACGCTGGCGGACTCGGCCAGCTCCATCAGCGACGGCGTGACGATGTGGTAGTCGATGCGCCAGCCGACGTCTTTGGCATAAGCCTGGCCGCGGTTGCTCCACCAGGTGTAGCCGGGAACCTCCGGATACAGTGTGCGCCAGGCGTCGCGCCAGCCGACACGGCCCAACAGGTCGGTCATCCAGGCGCGCTCCTCCGGCAGGAAGCCGGAGTTCTTCAGGTTGCCCTTCCAGTTTTTCAGGTCGATCTCGTTGTGGGCGATGTTCCAGTCGCCGCAGATCACGATGTCGCGGCCGTCGGCGCGCAGCTTTTCCAGGTGCGGCATGAACACGTCGAGGAAATCGAACTTCACTTGCTGGCGCTCGTCGCTGCTGGAACCGGACGGCAGGTACAGCGAAATCACCGACAACTTGCCGAAATCCAGTTGCAGGAAGCGGCCTTCGGCGTCTATCCAGTCCACGCCCAAGCCCTCCACCACCGCGTCCGGCGGGTGGCGGGTGTAGACGCCGACGCCGCTGTAGCCCTTCTTCTCGGCGTAGTGGAAATAGCCGGCCAGCCCATCCGGATTGCGCATCCGCTCGGACAGGTCGCCCGCCTGCGCCTTCAGCTCCTGCACGCAGACGAAGTCGGCGCCGATGCCGGCCAGCCAGTCGAAAAAGCCCTTCTTGTCCGCCGAGCGGATGCCGTTGAGGTTGGCGGAAACGATTCGAAGCATTATGTCTCCCGTGCTATGCTTGCGGCGGTTTTTTTCAGCCGTTCAAACAGTTAACGATTCGATAAGGAATAAGGATGAGCGACTTCCGTCAGGATTTTATTCGTTTTGCACTCGACAAGCAGGTGCTGAAGTTTGGCGAGTTCATCACCAAGGCCGGCCGCAAGTCGCCGTATTTCTTCAACGCCGGCCTGTTCAACGACGGCCTGTCCACGCTGAACCTGTCGCGATTCTACGCCAAGTCCATCCTGGGCAGCGGCATCGCGTTCGACATGCTGTTCGGCCCGGCCTATAAAGGCATCATCCTGGCGGCCGCCGCCGGCATGGCGCTGGCCGAGCAGGGCCGCAACGTGCCTTTCGCCTACAACCGCAAGGAAGCCAAGGACCACGGCGAAGGCGGCACCCTGGTCGGCGCGCCGCTGCAAGGCAAGGTGCTGATCATCGACGACGTGATCTCGGCCGGCACCTCGGTGCGCGAATCGGTAGAGCTGATCCGCGCCGCCGGCGCCGAGCCGGCAGGCGTCGCCATCGCGCTGGACCGGATGGAGCGCGGCCAGGGCAAATTGTCGGCGGTGCAGGAAGTGGCCCAGCAGCACGGCCTGCCGGTGGTCGCCATCGCCACGCTGAAGGATGTGCTGGGTTTCCTGGAAAACAGCCCGGAGCTGGCCGCCCACCTCGACGCGGTGCGCGCCTACCGCGCTCGATACGGAGTCGACGCCTGACATGAAAGCGTTTGCCGGATGCTTGCTGCTGTGTTCGCTAGCCCACGCCGGCGTATATAAGTGGGTGGACGAAGCCGGCAACACGCACTACAGCGACGCGCCGCCGCTGCAAGGCCAAAGCCGCGGCGTCGCCGAACTGAACAAGCAGGGCGCGGTCAGCAAGCCGGCTGAAAGCGAAGCCCAGCGCCGGGCGCGCGAAGCGTCCGCCGCCGAATCGGCGCAGCGCAAGCGCCAGGCGCTGGAAGCCTCGCGCCACGACCAGGCGCTGGCGCAAAGCTACCCGACGCTGGCCGACCTTCAGGCCGACCGGGAACGGCAGCTGGCCGTGCTGCAATCCGCCTACCGCGCGCTGGAGCTGCGCGACCAGGGCCTGGCGCTGCAACAGCGCCAACTGCGCCAGGACATCGAACGCAGCCGCGCCAACCGGCAGCCGCCGCCGGCAGCCGCCGTCCGCGACCAGCAAGCGCTGGGCCAGTCGCAGCGGGAGCTGCAGCGGCAAATGGCGGCCAAGCGCGCGGAGCTGGACGACTTCCGCCGCAAGATGCGGCAGGATCTCGACCGCTATCGCCAGCTCAACCCCTGATTACTGGCCGCCTTCCTTGCGCTGCCACGCCTGGTTCAGCGTCTGGGTCGCCTGGTCCAGCGTCTGCTGGCCCCGCGCCTGCGCGTCGGTCGCCGCCGCCAGTTCGGCATTGGCCTTGTCCAGCGCCGCTTGGGCGCCGGCCAGACGCTGCTCGGCAGTCGTTTTCGCTTCCTGCGCGGCCTTGAGCCGGCCATCCGCCTGGCTTTGTTGGCTCTGCGCCTGCTGGAAAGCCATCTGCGCGGCCAACAGCTGTTCGTCGGCGCTCTGCGCCCAGGCCGCGCCGGCCATCAGCGCCGCCAGCAGCGGCGCGCTCAACATCAGTTTGTTCATGGCACTCCCCCTTGTGGCTGTCAGCCGACATTATGCGTCAAGCCGGCCCTGCGCGGGGCGCGGCAAGGCGGCGGCGCGGGATCAACGCCAGGATCGGCGGCGCTAGGCGTCGAGGAAATATTCCACTGGCACCGCCAGCTCCAGCGTGTCCGGCAAGCCCTCGGGAATACGCGGCAGCGGCGCCGCTCGGTAGGCGGTGTCCAGAGCGGCCTGGTCCAGCGTCGGATGGCCGCTGCCGCGGCTGAGCTGCGCCGCCAGCACCCGCCCCTCGCGGTCCACTCTCAGGCTCAGATACACCGTGCCCTCGTCGCCGCGCAGCCGGGAGGCGGCCGGGTATTGCCGATAGCGCTCCAGCCTCGCCAGCACCCGCGCTTCCCAGCTATCGCGGCCTTGGCTGGCGCGCGCGCTGTCGCTCTGCCGCGACGCCGGTCTCGGCGCGGCGGCCTGGCTGGGCTGCTGGTCTTGCGCCGCCTTGGGCGAAGGCGGTTCCTGATTCACCGCCGGAAGCGGCTGCCCGGCGGCGCGGGTCGCCGGCGCCCGGCGCGCATCCGGCGCCACCCCCGCCTGCCGCTCGCTGGGCGCGCGCCGGGAAGCGGATGCGGCCGCGCTGGCGCGTTCCGATATCCGCCGCTCGGCTGGGACCGGATCGCCGCCGCCGGCCAGCCACTGCATCGCCGGCGTTTCCGCCGGCGCGGTGGCCGCCTTCTGCCGCCCGGGCCACCACAGGCCGGCGGTCAGCGCCGCCAGATGCAGGGCGACGCACAGCAGCAAGGCCAGGCAGCGCCAGCCGCGGGGACCCAAGCGCCAGCCCGCCGGATCGTCCGGACGGGACGGGCGGCTCAGCAGATACAGCAAGACCGCCAGCTCTATTGCCGCCACCAGCCAGGGCACCCAATGCGGCGGACGCGACAGCAGCAGAGCGACGAAACCGCCGCCCATGCCCAGCGCGGCGAAACACTTGGCCTTGACCGGCACGATGCGTTGCTCGCGCCAGCGCCGCAGCCCCGGCCCGTAACGCGGGTGGTCCAGCAGCTTCTGCTCCAGCCGGGGCGAGGACTTGCTGAAACAGGCCAGCGCCAATATCAGGAAGATGGTGGTGGGCATCACCGGCAGCAAAGCGCCTATCACCGCCAGCGCCACCATCGCGCAGCCGCCCAGCAGGTATAGCCAGCGCACCGCCGGGTGCCGCGCCGCGCTCAAGCGTACACCCGGTCCAGATGGCCGTTCATGCAGGCGAAGGCGGCCACCGCGCCGGCTGTGACGCGGGATTCGGCCTCATCGTCCAGCGCCAAGCCGTCCAGCGCCGAGGTGAACGCGCGCCAGTGGCGGGCGCGGCCGTCCGGGTGGCCGGCCAGGTGGCGGGCGCCGAAGGCCTCGTCCAGACCCAGCTTGCCGGCGAGCTTGTACAGAATGGCCGCGCCCAGCTTGGAGCCTTCCACCACGTACAGCCAGCCCATGGCGCTGGCCACGTCCAGCGCGCCGCTGATCGGCGCTTCCGCCAGGTGCGGCAGCGGGCGGCCCAGGTCGCCCATGTCGGCGGCGATGCTGTGGTAGCGGCGGCGCTCGGCCAGGTCGGGGAACAGCTTGGCCAGCTCCGGGTTGTCGTACAGCGCGTCGGCGTCGCGCAGGAAGCGGTATTGCGCGTCCAGGAAGCGGGCGTAGTTGTCGCGGCTGGCGAACGGCTGGTTGTCCATGATGCGCTGATCCAGCTGGTCGTGGGTGGAGTGGGTGCGGGCCTTCAGGTCTTGGGTGCGGGTGCGTTCCATCGTCATGTTCATGCTTGTTTTCCTGTGCTGAAGCCGCCGGCCAGCGGCGTTTTTTCAAAAGTGAATGATAACCATTTTTGTTTGATTCGAAAACGCGGCTCAGAACTGCCAGCTGGCGCTCAGCCGCGCGGTGCGTCCCGGCCCCGGCATCAGGCTCAGCGCCAGCGGGTCCAGGTAATAGCGGTCGGTCAGGTTGTCGATGGCGAAATCGACGCTGACCCCTTTGGAAACCTTATAGCTGGCGAACACGTCCACCAGCGTGTAGGCGCGGGTCAGCACCTGGTCGGCGGTGCCGTTCCAGCTCTCCCATGGCGTGTCCTTAACGCTGGCGCCCTGCTTGGCCACCGGCTCGCTGTTGTAGACCACGCGGCCGCCGAAACTGAGCTTGCGGTCCCAGGCGCGGCCGCCCAGCGTCAGATTCAGGTTCAGCCGCGGCGGGATATGGTTGCGGACATAGCTGGTCGAGAAGCCGCTGGGGGTGCACTCCGGCGCGTTCGCCATCCGCTCGGACCTATTGCGGAAATACTCCGCCGACGCGCGGTCGCATATCCGCGTCTTGCGGTTATAGGTGGCGGACAACTCGCCGAACAGCGCGCCGCCGTCGTAAGACGACTGCAGCTCCACCCCGGACAGCTGGTAGCGATCCATGTTCACCATGCTGAAATTCTGTTCCCACGGCTGCTTGTCAGGAATCGGCCGCCGGGTGATGTAGTCGCGGGTGGTGTTGTCGAAATAGGCGAGCTTGAAGCGGAAACGGTCGTCGCCGCTCAGCAGGCCGTCCTTCAGCACGCTGACGCCGATTTCCCAGTTCTGGCTGCGCTCCGGCTTCAGCTCGCCCAGGAAGGGCGTGGACGAGCCCAGCGTCGACTCCATCAAGCTGGGCATGCGCAACCCTTCCACGTAACGCAGATAGCCGATGACCGAGGGGCTCAGCTTCAGATTGACGCCGAAGGACGGCGCGAAGCCGCTGTCGCTGCGGCGGTAAGGCTGGCCGCGATGGTAGCGGCGCGACGCCAGCTCCTGGTTGTCTTGCCATGCCACCGCCGCCTGGTCCACCTTGACGCCCGCCAGCGGCCGCTGCTGGCCGTCCGCGGCCGAGTAGGTGGCGCCGGCCTGCAGCAAGGGATTGGTGGCGTCGGTGAACTGGCCGGAAGCGTCGGGCCTCCATGTCGCCTGGCCCAGATATTCGAAGGTATCCTCGCTGTAGAGATAAGCCACCTTTTCCGTGGTGCGGTAGGTATCCTCCCGCTTGACTTCGATATTGTTGTCCCGGGTGGCGAAGCGCAGATAGCGGCCGCCCAGATCGACGCTCAGCCAGTCCGCCGGCGCCCAGTTGAGTCCGACAAAGGCGCTCTGCTCGTCGCGGCTGCCGTCGCGCAGATTGCGGTTGTTGAGGATGTCGTCCTCGTCGCGGATGAAGCCCTTGCCCGGCGCCAGCCGCTCATGCTGCAGCGACACCCCGTAATCGAGCTTCAGCGCGCCCAGCCGGGTGCGCAACACCGAGGTGTTGCTCAGGTCGGCCCCGGTGCGCTGCGCTTGCTCAGGCGCCAGATAGGAAAAATCGATGCAGGCGTCGCAGTCGCCCCAGCCCGGCCGCGGCTTGCCCTGGGTGGGGTTGCGGAACACGTCGCCGTTGTAGGCGCGGCTGTCCATTTCCGTGCGCCACAGATTGGCCTGCAGCTTGAGCAGCGGGTTGTCGGCAGGCTGCCATTTGAAGCGCGCGGTGTAGGCGTCCACCTTGACTTGGCTGCGCGGCCACTGCGGAACCGAATCGCCGTCGTTGCGGAGGATCTGCGACGCCATGATCTCGCCGTAATCGCTGTCGTAGCGGCGAAAGCCCAGCTCCAGCGAACGCTCGGCATCCGGCTTCAGCGTGCCCTTCAGCAACAGCGAACGGCTGCGGTTGGCGGTGTTGAGCACTTCCTCGCCGGCCTTGAAGATGCGGGTGACGCCGACATCGCTCTGCGTGCCCGACGACAGCCAGTCGTTCTTCACCACATAGCGCTGGTAGCCATGCTTGCCGGAAAAATAATTGCCGATGTCGCGGTAGGCGAAGGCGCCCACCAGCTCGTAGCGGTCCTCGCGCAAGGCGGCGGCGACGCTGCCGTGGCCGGCGCGGCCGTCCAGCGCCGGGCTATGCCGGCGCGGCGTCGCGCGCAGTTCGGCCGGCGGCGCGGCGCTGTTGCTCTGCAGGCCGCCGCGCAGGCGCGCGCCGCGGCGCTCGCCCGGCAACAGGATGTCCTCGGCCTTCAGCGTCTCCATCTTCACCAGGCCGCCGATCGCGCCCGCGCCTTGCGCCGACAGCCCCGGCCCCTTGTCCACGGTGACCCCGCCTATCAGGTCCGGGTCCACATAGCTGCGGTCCGCGACGCCGGCGTAGCCGCGGTAAGCGGTCACCGACTGCACGCTGCCGTCTATCGTCACCGGCACCCGGCCCTGGCCCTGCAGGCCGCGCACATTGACGTCCACCGAGCCGCTGTTGCGGCTCTCGCCCACCTGCACGCCCGCCACGCCCTTGAACATGTCGGCCGGCGAGGTGCCGCGGAAGCGCTCGATCTGCTCGCGGGTGATGGACGCCGACGAACCCGGCTTGGCGTAGGGGCGGTCGAACAGCGAGATCTCGTCTTCGGCCAGCGAGCCAGGCGCGCTGCTGGCCCCGCGCACCCGCAGCGCGCCGATGGCCACCGCGCCGCCGCGGGACGGCGCCGCCTGGATCACGATGCCTTCCGGCCTCAGGCTGGCGGTGAGCCCGCTGCCATCCAGCAAGCGCCGCAGCGCGTCGCGCGCCGTATAACTGCCCTGCAGGCCTGTGGATAACCGGCCATCTGCCAAGGCGGGATCGAACAGCAGATTCATGCCGGCTTGGCTGGCAAGCTGCTGCAACGCGCCCGCCAGCGGCTGCGCAGCGATCTGGAAAGCGACGACGCGCGCCTGAGCCTGCGCCGGCTGGACGCAGGCCAGGCCCAGCAGCAAGCCGGCGGCGGTGCCCGGACGGAAAATCGACATGGCGGACTACCTCACAGATGGAATTAATAATTGTTCTCATCCATGATGACGCGGCGTGCCGTCCTATCCTGACGTCCGCCCCGCATTTTTTCAGCCGCCCGGCGCGCGCGCCTCGATCACCATCGTCTCGCCAACCCGCCGCAACGCCACCGGCAATACGCCAGGCAAAGCGCGGGCAAAGGCGGCGGCGTCATGGCTGGCGAAACTGCCGCTCAGCCGCAGCCGCCCCAGCGCCGGCCGCGCCAGCCTCAGCCCGGTGGGGCCATAGCGCTCGAACTCTGCCAACACCTCGGCCAGCGGCCGGTTGGAAAACGCCAGTCGCCCGGTGCGCCACTCCCCCACCGAAGCCGGCGCCACCGGACTGTCCGGCCGCAATTCGCCATCGCGCCAAACCGCACGCTGGCCGTCGGTCAGCAGCCATTTCCGTCCCTCTCCGCCCTGCTCCGCCACCTCCACCCTGCCGTGCGCCACCGCCACTTCCACCCGGCCGCTCAGGTTTCGCACCGCGAAGCGGGTGCCCAACACCCTCACCCGCAGCGGGCCGGCCTCCACAATGAACGGCCGCTCCGGATCGCGCGCGATGCTGAACATCGCCTGGCCGCGATCCAGCCTCGCCTCGCGGCGGTCGGCGTAGTAGGCGAGCATCGCCTTGCCATCCGCGTCCAGCCAGACGCGGCTGCCATCCGCCAGCCCTCGCTCCAGCAGCTGGCCGCGGGCGCTCGCCAGCGCGTCGCGCCATTGCGGCTGCGTCGCCCGCCATTGCCAAGCCAGCGAACAGGCGAGCAGCACGCCGGCGCACGCCGCCAACAATCCCCGCCGGCCTCGGGAAGCGCCGCGGGCGGCGAGCCGCTCTCTGCGCTGCGGCCCCATTTCCGCCAGCAAGGCGTCCACCCTCGCATGCGCGGCGTAGGCGCGGCGATGTTCGCCGGAGGCGTCCAGCCAGGCCGCCAGCGCCGCTCTGCCCGCTTCGTCCAGCCCCTCGCGCCGCCTCAGCCGCCAGCGCGCGGCCTCCGCGTCGGCCGACTCCTGGTTCGCCGCCTCTCCATCCCGCCTCATCGCTCTCCCTCCCGCTCCAGCGCGCGCTTACACGCCAGCATGCCGTTGATGATGTGCTTTTCCACCATATTGCGGGAGATGCCCATTTCGGCGGCGATCTCGGCCTGGCTCAATCCATCCAGCTTGAACAGCACGAAGGCTTGTCGGCAGCGCGGCGGCAACGCGGCGATGGCCTGTTCCAGCAGCGCCAGTTGCTGGCGCGCCGCCAGCCTCCGCTCCGGCTCGCAATGCGCCGGCGCGGCCAGATTGGCGTCGATCTCGTCGAGCGGCGGCCGCGCCTGCTCGCGCCTATGGCCATCTATCAGCAGGTTGCGCGCGGCCGCGTACAGCAGCGCCCGCGGCGAGCGCACCGACGCGCCGCCGTTCGCCCGCCGCGGCGATTGCAGATTCAGCACTTTCAGATAGACGTCCTGCGCGACGTCTTCGGCGCGGTGTCGCGAGCCGGTGGCCCGGGTGAGAAAATTGAGCAATTCGCGATAATAGCTGTCCAACACCTGCGTCGCCCGTTGAGAAAAGGGCGCAGCATACCGCAAGCCAACAAATAATAACAATTATCGTTATCATCAATATCCGAACCGGAAACGCGAAAAGCCCGGACGCAGTCCGGGCTTATCTGGAATTCTGGTGGGTCGTGCGGGATTCGAACCTGCGACCAACGGATTAAAAGTCCGCTGCTCTACCAGCTGAGCTAACGACCCATTCGGTAGATTTTCATGTCGGGAGGAGGTGCAGGGATGGTGGTGGGTCGTGAGTGGCTCGAACACTCGACCTACGGATTAAGAGTCCGCTGCTCTACCAACTGAGCTAACGACCCATCCGGTCTGCACTGAAGACAGAAATGAACTTGATTGGTGGGTCGTGCGGGATTCGAACCTGCGACCAACGGATTAAAAGTCCGCTGCTCTACCAGCTGAGCTAACGACCCGCACAACGTACGGCGGCATGTCTAGGATGGTGGGTCGTGAGTGGCTCGAACACTCGACCTACGGATTAAGAGTCCGCTGCTCTACCAACTGAGCTAACGACCCGTCCGGGACACGCTACTACACTTTACCAAGTTTTCTCTGGTGGGTCGTGCGGGATTCGAACCTGCGACCAACGGATTAAAAGTCCGCTGCTCTACCAGCTGAGCTAACGACCCATCGAGAGCTCGCAACTATAATGAAACGTTTCAGACCCGTCAAGCCGTACCGCTAATTTTTTTTATGCGGACAACCGGCCGGCATGGGAACGAACAGCGGGCGAAGCCAGTCCCACCATACTGTGCCTCAGGCTCATCCCCCACTTGAAATCACGCTGTCCGATACCCATGTCAAGTAAGAGGGCAATCCCCGCGCCACCGGCAGCGCGACGATCTCCGGCACATCGTACGGATGCAGCGCCGCCAGCCGCGCCTCCAGTTGCGGATACGCGTCAGCGCGGGTCTTGATCAGCAGCGGAATCTCTTCCGCCCGCTCCACCTCGCCCTGCCAGCGGTACACTGAGCGGCAGGGGGCCAGAATATTGACGCAGGCGGCAAGTTGCTCCGCCACCAGCGTCGTCGCGATGCGCTCGGCGGCTTCCGCGTCCGGCGCGTTGCAGACAATCAATAAACAATCGTTAGATGGAATCGAATTCAAGATGCGCGCACTCCCGTTGCTGTTGTTGATTTACCCGTTCGCCGAAATCGCCGCCCTGGTGGCGCTGGCCGACCGCATCGGCGGCCTGGCGGTGTTCCTCTTGGTGGTGCTGTCCTCGATGCTGGGCCTGTGGATGCTGCGCAACCAGAAGCTGGGCGCGCTGCTGACGCTGGGCAGCGTGATGCGCCAAGGCGACAAGGTGTCGCTGTATTCGCTGCTATGGCCGCTGCGCTACGCGCTGGCCGGCCTGCTTTTCCTGCTGCCCGGCCTGCTCAGCGATATTGCCGCCATCCTGCTGCTGCTGCCGCTGAAGGGCCCGGACATCCAGCTGCGCACGCCGGGCGGCGCGCCCGGCGCCGGCCCCGCCGGCGGCAGCGACGTCATCGAGGGCGAATACAGCCGCGTCGACGAGACCACGCCTCCCGGACGCCGCATTCAGTGAACGCCCAAACGGTCCAGCGCGGCCGCGGCGTCCAGGCCGCAGTCTATCCGCACCACCTTGTGCCGGCTCTTGTCGCCGGACAGCAGCGCCACGTCGCGCTTGGCCACGCCGAAGCGCTCGGCCAGCCAGGCCAGCAGCGCGGCGTTGGCCTTGCCGTCCACCGGCGGAGCAGCCAGTCGTATCTTCAGGCAATCGCCGTGCTCGCCGGCCGCCTCGGTCTTCTTGGCGCCGGGCTGCACGTGCAAGGTCAGCCGGACGTGGCCGTCCTGGCAAGACAACCAAGGTTTCATCCCATTTCCCGCTCAAAACGGGAAGTGTAGTCCAAAACGCGGCCTGGAAGCAGCGCCGCCAAAAAGGAGCATCGTTATGGATATCGGCATCAATGAACAAGACCGCCAGGAAATCGCCCACGGCCTATCCCGCCTGCTGGCGGACAGCTATACCCTGTACCTGAAGACGCACAACTTCCACTGGAACGTCACCGGGCCGATGTTCAACACTCTGCACCTGATGTTCGAAACCCAGTACAACGAGCTGTCGCTGGCGGTGGACGCCATCGCCGAGCGCATCCGCGCGCTGGGCCACTACGCGCCGGGCAGCTACGCCGACTACGCCAAACTGACCGCCATTCCGGAGGCCGCCGGCGCGCCGCCCAAGGCCGAGGACATGATCCGCCAACTGGTGGACGGCCATGAAACCGTCTGCCGCACCGCCCGCAGCGTCTTCGCCGTAGTGGAGCGCGCCTCCGACGAGCCCAGCGCCGACCTGCTGACCCAGCGCCTGCAGGTGCACGAGAAAACCGCCTGGATGCTGCGCAGCCTGCTGGAAAAATAAGCGCCCCGGCCAAACGCCGAACGCCGCCTCCGCGCGGCGTTTTTGCTTGCCCGCGTGCTACACTCTGGCAATCTCCGGAAACCGCGATGGCCGATCACCTTCACCGCTCCCGCCCATCCGCGTCCAGCGGCCCGCTGCTGTGGCTGGCGCTGGCCGCGTCGCTGCTGGCCCACCTGCTGCTGTTCAGCCTGGGCGGCGGCCGGAGCGCGCCCGAGCCGCAGAGCCCGCCGGCGGCCGGCCAAATCAGCATACGCCTGATCCGCCATCCGGCGCCCGTTCCGCCGCCTACCGCGCGCGCGGCGGAAGCCGACCACGCCGGCTCCGGCAACAGTCCGGAGCCCGCCCAGCTGCTCAGCCGCAGCGAAGCGCCTCGTCCGCGACCGGCCGAGGAAGCGCCCATGCCGCCTGCTCCCGCCAACCCCATCGTCCGCCCGTCGCCCGCGCCGGCGAAAGTGCCGTCCGCGCCGCCCAGCGGCCAGATCAGCACCGGTTCGCTGCTGGCTCAGGTCGGCGCCTTGTCGCGCGGCGGAGACAACGCCGCCGCCGACAGCGACCGCGAGAGCGGCCAGCCAGGCGACCAGTTGGGCGAGGCGGCCCGCGGTTACCCATGGGCGCGCTACCAGGCTGACTGGCGGCTGAAAGTGGAGCGCATCGGCAACCTGAATTACCCGGAAGACGCGCGGCGCCAAGGGCTGCACGGCGCGGTGACGCTGGAAGTGACCATCGCCGCCGACGGCGCGCTGCTGAAACAGCGGGTCAGCCGCTCGTCCGGCAGCGCGGTGCTGGACCAGGCCGCCCAGCGCATCGTCGAGCTTTCCTCCCCGTTTCCGCCGTTCCCGCCGGCGCTGGCGCGCAGCCCTTCGCTGCGCATCAGCCAGAAGTTCGTGTTCACCCGGGACAACCTCTTATCCAGCCATTGATCAAGGAAACACCATGTTCGAAGTCAACCGCAGCATCGCCCTGCTGCGCCCGCAAGCCCCGTTTCTCGACTGGCTGAAAAGCCTGCCCGGCGGCATCGACCCGCAGCTGACGCTGGAGGCGCTGGCCGCCGACTGCAACGCGCTGCTGATCCCGCCGGCAGAGGAGGCCGACGCCGCCCGCCGCTACGTCCAGCAAAGCTACCGCCAGCTGTTCGAGGCCGAGCTGGCCGACTGGTGCGAGGACGACAGCCTGTGGCCGCAGAACATCAGCCCCAACCTGTTCCAGCAATGGTTCAAGGTGGAAATCCACTCGGTGCTGACTGACCTGGTTCCGGAGCCGCTGGAGCGCGAAGCGTTCACGCCTCTGGACCTGGACGGCCTCGCCGATTAAATACCACGCCAACACACTAAAGAGGGGAAAACACATGGCGCACGAAACCCGCATCAAGGTCCGCGGCTATCATCTGGACTTGTTCGGCCACGTCAACAACGCCCGCTACCTGGAATTCCTGGAAGAAGCGCGCTGGAACTGCTTCGAGGACAGCGGCGCGCTGCCGCAATTCCTGCAAAGCGGCCTGGGGCTGGCCGTGGTCAACATCAACATCGACTACGCCCGCCCGGCCACCATGGGCGAGACGCTGGTCATCGAAACCGGCGTCAAATCGATAGGCAACCGCAGCGCGGTGATCCACCAGCGCGTGCTGCTGGACGGCAGCGACACCCTGGTCTCCCAGGCCGACGTCACCTTCGTGGTGTTCGACACCCGCGCGAACAAGGCCGTGGTGCTGGAAGGCCCGCTGAAAGAAGCGATGGAACTGATACAGGCCAAGTCTGCCTAAGCCGGAATGACGATCGGGAAAATGAAATGAAGAAAGGTGTGTTGATCCTGGCGGCGCTGCTGGTGGCGGCCGGCGTCGCGTACTCGCTGCTGTTCGCCGGCAATCCGGCGCCCGAGGTCAAACTGACCTCGCTGACCGGCCAGACCGCCAGCACCTCGTCGCTGAAGGGCAAGGTGGTGCTGGTCAACTTCTGGGCCACCAGTTGCCCCGGCTGCGTGGAGGAAATGCCGGAGATCAAGAAGCTGCACCAGGACTACGCCGGCAAGGGCCTCAACGTGGTGGCGGTGGCGATGAGCTACGACCCGCCCAACTACGTGCAAAGCTTTGTCGCCAAGTACCAGTTGCCCTTCTTCGTCGCGGTGGATACCCAGGGCGACGCAGCCAAGGCCTTCGGCGACATCCAGCTGGCGCCCACCACCTTCCTGATCGACAAGCAGGGCAACATCATCAAGCGCTACGTCGGGGTGATGAACTTCCCCGAAGTGCGCAAGCTGATCGAGCAGCATCTGTAATCCACGTAGGGCGGAAGCCCCCTACGGGGGCGTTCCGCCTGCCTCACTGCCTATCTTTATCTGGGAACAATACGCTCATAAAAGCCCTGCCATCCAGTTGGCTCAGGGAATGAGGCAATAAAAGCTAAACGCTCATCTTCTAGTAGAGACGAGTACCACTCCCTGAACGCATACCAATACACTTCACCCCCACCCATTCTCCATCCAATGGATCCCAAAGGTATTTTGGGATACCTGATCCATGGGGGCTCCATATCCAGCGCTCCTGTTTAAATTTTCTTGCAACCCTATGGTCGCCATCGCCAGCCATCTATGCATCAGGCGGAACGCCCGGCAAGCCGGGCTTCCGCCCTACAATTCCCCGCACACCGCGCAAGCAGGATCGCGCGGCACGCGGATCTGCTTGAAGCTCCCGTTCAGCGCGTCGTACAGGGTCAGCTTGCCCAGCGCCGGCGGAACGCCGGCCAGCAGCTTGACCGCCTCCACCGCCTGCAAACTGCCGATCACGCCCACCAGCGGCGACAGCACGCCAAACGTCGCGCACGGGCCGTCGCCGGCCTCTCCCTCGTCCGGGAACAGGCAGTGGTAGCACGGCGACGCCGCATCTCGGCTGTCGAACACCGCCAGCTGGCCTGAGAAGCGCACCGCCGCGCCGGACACCAGCGGCACCCTGGCGGCCACGCAGGCGCGGTTGACCGCGTGGCGGGTGGCGAAATTGTCCGAGCAATCCAGCACCAGGTCGTGCGCGGCGACTTCTTCGATCAATCGCTCGCCTGACAGGCGCTCGGCCAGCGGCCTGACCTCGATCGAAGGGTTCATCGCGGCCATCCTCCGCGCCGCAGACTCGGCCTTGCCCTGGCCCAGGCTGGCGGTGTCGTGGGCGATCTGGCGCTGCAGATTGGACAGCTCCACGGCGTCGTCGTCGACGATGGCGATCCGGCCGACGCCGGCGCCAGCCAGGTACAGCGCCGCCGGCGAACCCAGGCCGCCGGCGCCGACGATCAGCGCGCGCGCCGCCAGCAGCCGGCGCTGGCCGGCGATGTCGATCTCGGGAAGCAGGATATGGCGGCTGTAACGCAGCAACGCCTCATCGTCCAGATCGCGTTCGAATTCCATGTGATGCTCCCAAATGCGAAACGCCAGCCGGGAAGGCTGGCGTCGATAAGCGATTGCGTCCGTACAAAACACCCGGAACTAGGCGCGCCTCTTAGCTTGGGCTGAGCGAAGCCCAACATTGCCGCAACGCGATATCAGGCGTTTTGCCTTACTCCTCCGCCACCTTGCGGGCGAACTTGATGCCCAGCTGCTTCAGCTTGCGGTACAAGTGAGTGCGCTCCAGGCCCACTTTCTGCGCCACCCGGCTCATATTGCCGTTCTCCAGCGAGATGTGGTACTCGAAATAACGGCGCTCCAGCTGTTCGCGCAATTCCCGCAGCGGGATGTTGAAGTCGAAGCCCGACTCCTCCACCGGCTTCTCGTGGCGGAACTGGGCCAGCACCTTGTTGACCTCGGCGGCGTCGATCTCGTCGGACTCGGCGGTCAGCGCCAGGCTCTTGATGATGCTGCGCAGCTGCTCCAGATTGCCCGGCCAGTCGTACTGGCGCATGGCGTTCAGCGCGGCGGTGGTCAGCTTGCGCGCCGGCACCTGCTTGGACTCCACCAGCTCCACCAGGATCTGCTCGGCGATGAAGGTGATGTCTTCGGAATGCTCGCGCAGCGGCGGAATCGGCACAATCACGCTGGACAGCGCGGTCAGCAGGCGGTTGTCGCACTCCGGGTCCACCAGCAGCTCCTGCAGCGGACGGCTGCAGGAACAGATCAGGCGCACGTTGAAGCGATCGAGCTTGGACAGCAGGAACAGCAGGCCCTGCTGCACGCGGCGGCTGTACTGGCCGATCTCCGGCAGATAGAGCACGCCGTTGTTGGCCTTCTGCAAGAGCTCCAGCGGCGCGTCGGCCAGCTGCTCCAGCTTGGCCGGCGTCACCCACGGCGTGTTGCCCTGATGGAAAAAGCGCGCCACCAGCTCAAAGCCCGAACCGGACTCGCCGGTCAACAGCACCGGCGACTTGACCTTGGCCACGCGCTCCAGCTGGCGCTTCAATTCCTGTATCGGCTCGCTGCGGCCCAGCTTGTCCAGATTCAGCGAGGTATTGGCCTGCATGTCGCCGTACTTCAGCGCGCGCTGCACCGTGGTCAGCAGCTTCTGCAGCGCGATCGGCTTTTCGAGGAAATCGAAGGCACCGATGCGAGTGGCTTCCACCGCGGTGTCTATGCTGGCGTGGCCTGACATCATCACCACCGGCATGTTGAGCAGGCCGGACTTGGCCCATTCCTTCAGCAGGGTGACGCCGTCGCAATCGGGCATCCAGATGTCCAGCAACACCAGCGCGGGGCGGGTCTGGTTGCGCAATTGGCGGGCTACCTCGGCGTTTTCCGCCAGGGCCACGGTATAACCTTCGTCCTGCAGGATCTCGGAGAGCAACTCTCGGATGCCGATCTCGTCGTCCACAATCAAAATATCGCTGCTACGCATTAGGCCTCCAGCAATGGCAGGGAAAGAAGGACCCGCGCGCCATTCCGCCCGGCGCTCCCCAAAATGACCTGTCCATGGTGTTCTTCCATAATCTTCTTGACCACGGCCAGTCCAAGACCGGTTCCCTTGGCTTTACTGGTCACGTATGGCTCGAACGCGCGCCTGAGGATGTCCGGATTGAAGCCCGAGCCATTGTCCTCCACGCTGACGAGCGCGTTTCCTTCTTCTTGTCGGCTGCTAATTTGAATCATCGGGATGCCAACGTCAAGGACCGCATCCTGAGCGTTCTGCATCAGATTGTGCAGCACCTGCCTGAGCAGGGCGGCGTCTCCCATGATCATCAGCGGAACATCGTCCAGCGCAATCTTAACAGCAGGATTGGATTCGTAAAGGGCCATCACCTCCCGGATCACCTGATTGAGATCAAGTTTGACCAGCTTGATGCGCGGCGCGCGGGCGTAATCGCGGAACGCCTCCACCATGCCCTTGAGCGCGCCCACCTGCTTGATGATGGTGTCGGTGGAGCGCTTGAGCATGTCGGCGTCGGCGCCTTCCAGCTTGTCCGCCAGCTTCATCGCCAGCCTTTCGGCAGACAGCTGGATCGGCGTCAGCGGATTGCGGATCTCGTGCGCCAGCCGCTTGGCCACCTCGCCCCAAGCCGCGTCGCGCTGGGCGCGCGCCAGTTCGGTGATGTCGTTGAACACCAGCACGTAGCCGTCGCTGGAATGCTCCGGCAGCCGCGCGCCGCGCACCAAAAGCGCGCGCTCGCCCTGGGCGGTTTCGTAGCCTAGCTGGGTCTGCCAGTCGCTCTCCACGTCGCCGTCGGCGTGCTGCATCACCGTGTCCACCAACGTGGACACCGCCGGAATCACCGCGCCCCACTCCGGGAAGCGGTGGTCGGCCAGATCGCTGAAATCGACGCCCAGAATGCGCGAAGCGCTGGTATTGGCGGCGCGGATCTGCCAATCGCCGCTGAAAGCGATGACGCCGGCCGACAAATTGGCCAGTATGCTTTCCAGATAAAGTTTGCCGCCTTCGAGCTCGCCGCGGTTCTTTTCCGCCAGTTGCCTGGCCTCGTCCAATTGCTGCGTCATACGGTTGAACAGCGTGGTCAGCATGCCCAGCTCGTCGCGGCGATAGACGGGATGGCGCTTGGAAAAGTCGCCTTGCGCCACCGCCCGGGTCCCCGCGGCAAGCTCGGACAAGGGCGCCGACAGCCGTTCGGACAAGAACAGCGCGAAGGCCAGCGCCGCAGTCAGCGCCAGCAGCACCGCCAACGCCAGCGTCAGCATGTAAAAGGTGCGCAGCCCCTGCCGCGCCAACAACAGCTGGCGGTATTCGGAGCGCGCGCTTTCGATCTGCTCGGCGTCGCGGCTGATGTCGGCCGGCGCCGCCTGCAGCAACTGCAACACTCGGGTCTGCTCTCCCGGCGCGCGGTAGGCCAGCAGCACTTTCAGCGCCAGGCCGCTGTTGTTATCGTTTTCTATGCTCTGCTGCGGCGTGCGCAGCTTGACCGCCCGCAGCGCCTCGTGGCTCGGCGCCTGCGGCAAACGGCGCGCGTCGCCGCCGGCGAAGGCCAGCAGTTGGCCGTTGGCGCGGTTGAAGACGGCGATTTCCTTCAGTCCCAGCTGCTCGCGCAGCCGCTCCAGCCGCACTGGCAACACCCCGTCCGGCAAGGCTTCCACCTCCTCCTGCACCATGCGCCCCTTGCGGCCGACATCGTCCAGCACGTAATTGAGCGCGCTGCGCCCCAGCACCAGCCCGCGGTCCAGCGCCGCCTCGACGCGCACGTCGAACCAGCTTTCGATGCTGCGGGTGAGGAATTGCGCCGACACGGTGAACACCAGCAAACCCGGCACCAGCGCGACGCCGGCGAACATCAGCGCCAGCTTTTGCGTCAGCTTGGCCCCGAACACGCGGTTCTTCACCCGCTGCCGCAGCCGCCACAGCTGGCGGCCCACCACGCTGAGCAGGGCCAGCAGCAGCAGGCTGTTCAGGCCGAACACCCACCAGTAGTAATCATTGAGCTTGGAAGCGTTGCCGGTGGCCACCGCCAACAGGTAAAGCAGGATGGCGCCCAGCGTCGCCATCGCGATGGTGGCGTAGCGCATCAGCCGGCGTCCTTGACATCCAGCTTGATCCAGCCGGAGTCCAGCGACCAGTCATCGGAGCCCAGCGCGTTCATCTGGAACGGCTTGGGCAGATCGCCGATATCGAGCAGCAGCCGCACCTGGCCCGCCACCTGGCCCGGTTTTTTCGGGTCCAGCGTGCCGGCATTGAGCACGCGCCAGCCCTGGATCGCGCCGATGGCGGCCAAGGCTTCGCGCAACGTGGGGTAATAGTTCGACAGGCTACCGATGCTGACGCGGTAGCGGCCGGTCAGCGGCTGGTAGGACAATTTGAACGCGACCTGGGCGTGAGGATCGAACCACTCGCGCAGGGAAAGGTAATAGGAAGTGGTGCGGGGCTTGGTCAGCTGGAATTCCAGCCGAAATCCCAGCGACACCCCCTGCTCCAGCGCCTCGCTGAGGCTGGGAGTGAGTTTGGTGAGGAAACGGGTGCTGACGGACAAGGTGCCGTCAGCCATGACCTCCGCCTCGGCGCGGCGGGACGCGATGGTGTCCGCCAGCGCCGGCGGCAGCAGGCCGCATAGCAACGCCAGCAGCAGGCTAATGTTTCTCAAGCAGCGCGTAATAGAAGCCGTCATTTCGCTCACAAGGCAGCAATTGCTCGTCCTTCAGGCACACCGCGTCCGGGTGGCGCTTCAGGAAGCCTTCCAATTGCTGGCGGTTTTCTTCGGGAAAAATCGAGCAGGTAGCGTATAGCATTTTCCCCCCGCTGGCGAGCAAGGGCCACAGCGCGTCGGCCATCGCCGCCTGCTGCTCGCCCAGCGCCGCGAAATCGCCCGGACGGCGCAGCCATTTGATGTCGGGATGGCGGCGCACCACGCCGGAGGCCGAGCACGGCACGTCGGCCAGGATGCGATCGTAAGGACGGCCGCCCCACCATTCATCCGGCCGCGAGGCGTCGGCCTCGATCAGTTGGGCGGACAGTCCCAGCCTTCGCAGGTTGTCATTGACGCGCACCAGCCGCGTCTCGTCGATGTCCAGCGCCGTCAGCTCCACGTCGGCCAGCTCCAGCATATGGCCGGTCTTGCCGCCCGGCGCGGCGCAGGCGTCCAGCACCCGCATGCCGGGCTTGAGATCCAGCCAGTGCGCGGCGCGCTGCGCGCCTTCGTCCTGCACCGAGGCCAGGCCGTCGGCGAAACCCGGCAGGTCGCGCACCGCTACCGGGCGCGACAGCTGCACCGCGTCGTCGCCCAGCGCGCTGGCCTCCAGGCCGGCGGCTTCCAGCTTGGCCAGATAGTTTTCCACCGTGGAGCGGCGGCGGTTGATCCGCAGCGTCAGCGGCGGATGCACATTGCTGGCGGCGAGGATGTCCCGCCATTGCTCGGGATAGGCCTCTTTCAGCCGCGCCACCCACCAATCGGGATGATTGGCCTGCGCCACCTCGTCTGCGGCCGCATTCGCCAACAGCTCGTCGTGGCGGCGCTGGAAGTTGCGCAGCACGCCGTTGACCAGCGCCTTGAACTTGCCGCGCGCCATCATGCCGGCCAGCGTCACCGCCTCGTGCACCACCGCGTACTGGGCGGCGCGGGTGTATTGCAGCTGGTACAGCGCGATCAACAGCAGGCGCTCGATCTGCGGCTCCGGCACCGGGTGCGGCACCAATTGGCGCAGGCAATGGCGCAGCACGCCCAGATGGCGCAGGCTGCCGTAGCTGAGGTCCTGCAGCGCGCCGCGTTCGGCCGGCGTCAGCTTGCCGGCCTGGCGGTGGGCGTCGGCCAGCGCTTCGGTGAGAGTGGTGCCGGCCTCGATGCGGGCCAGAATCTCGGCGGCCAGTTGCTGGATTTGATGCATGGTGTGTCTTTCGATGAAACAAGGCCAGTCCGAGGGACTGGCCGCGGGTCGTGTCAAAGGCTTGGCGCTAATGGCCGCCGCGCGCCAGCGCGTGCAGCCGTTCGATGCGGTCGGCGGTATGAGGATGGGTGCGGAACCAATCTCCCACTCCGCCGCCGGACAGCGGATTGATGATCATCATCTGCGCGGTTTCCGGATGCGCCTCGGCCGCGGGCATGGCGATGCCCTGGGCATAATATTCGATTTTTTGCAGCGCCGCCGCCAACGCCAGCGGATCGCCGGAAATTTCGGCGCCGCCGCGGTCGGCTTCGAACTCGCGGGCCCGTGAAATGGCCATCTGGATCAGGCTAGCCGCCACCGGGGCGAGGAAGGCCACCGCCAGCCGCGGCAGCAGGCCCACCGGCTGGCCGTTCTCGTCGCGGCCGCCGAAGAACATGGCGAAGTTGGCCAACGCGGAGATCGCGCCGGCCATGGTGGCCGACAGCGTGGAGATCAGGGTGTCGCGATGCTTGACGTGGGCCAGCTCGTGGGCCATCACGCCGCGCAGTTCGCGGTAGTCGAGCAGGCGCATGATGCCGCTGGTGGCGGCCACCGCGGCGTTTTCCGGATTGCGGCCGGTGGCGAAGGCGTTCGGCTGCTCCTCGTGGATCACGTAGACGCGCGGCATCGGCAGGCCGGCGCGCTGCGCCAGTTCCGCCACCATGCCGTAGAATTCGGGCGCGCTGTTGGCGTCCACTTCCTGCGCGTTGTACATCGACAGCACCATGCGGTCGGAATTCCACCAGGCGAACAGATTCATGCCGCCGCCGAACAGCAGCGCCAGCAGCATGCCGCCCTTGCCGCCCAGCATGCCGCCGATCAGGACGAACAGCGCCATGATCGCGGCCATCAGCAGCGTGGTCTTCAGCCAGTTGTCGTTCATGCTCTCCTCTCTAAACTGCGGGTTGGCCAGCAACTTAGTGCGTCAAACGCCTAGCCGGGTTCCCCTCGGCAGACTCTTGCCGGCGACAAAATCGCGAGCCGCCAGCCGCTTGCCGCCCGCGGCCTGCAGCACGGCCAGCCGCACCAGGCCCTGCCCGGCCCCCACCAGCACGCCGTCGGCGTCCGCGGACACTACTTCGCCCGGCTCGGCGGAACCGGCCTCCGCGCTGGCCAGCCACAGCTTCAGCGGCTCGCCGTGAAGCTGCGTGAAGGCGCCCGGCGCCGGATTGTAGGCGCGAATGGCGCGGGCCACGTCCTCCGCCGGCAGGCTCCAGTCCACTTCCGCCTCGGCCTTGGACAGCTTCTGGGCGTAGGTGACGCCCTCTTCCGGCTGCTTTTGCGGCGCGATGGCGTCCAGCCGCCCCAACGTCTCGACGATGGCGTCCGCGCCGCAGGCCGCCAGCTTGTCATGCAGCGTGGCCGCGGTTTCGTCGGAGGAGATGGCCACCGGGTGGATGCTCAGCATGTCGCCGGTATCCAGGCCCACGTCCATCTGCATGATGGTGATGCCGGTTTCCTTGTCTCCGGCCAGGATGGCGCGCTGGATGGGCGCCGCGCCGCGCCAGCGCGGCAGCAGGGAGGCGTGGATGTTCAGACAGCCGCGCGCCGGAATGTCCAGCACGTCTTGCGGCAGAATCAGGCCGTAGGCCGCCACCACCATCAGGTCGGCGCCGACGTCGCGCAACATTTGCTGCGCTTCCAGGTTGCCGCGCAGCTTTTCCGGCTGCGCCACGCGCAAGCCATGGGCCAGCGCCACCTCCTTGACCGGGCTAGGCTTCAACCTCATGCCGCGGCCGGCCGGACGGTCCGGCTGGGTCAGCACCAGCGGAATCTCGTGTCCGGCGGCGATCAGTTGCCGCAACGCGGCGGCGGCGAATTCCGGCGTGCCGGCAAAAATCAGTTTCATGTGCTTGTTTCCCGCTAACGACAACGGCGCCGTCCCGCAGCGCCGCTCTGCCCTGGCCTTTCGGCCCGCCTACATATTCTGTTTTTCGCGCTTCTTGAGCTTGGTCTTGATGCGCTGCTGCTTCATCTGCGACAAGCGTTCGACGAACACCACGCCGTTAAGATGGTCCAGCTCGTGCTGGATGCAGATCGCCAGCAGGCCATCGGCTTCCAGCTCGAACGGCTTGCCGTTCCGGTCCTGCGCCTTCACCTTGACGTGTTCGGCGCGGGTCACCTTGTCGTAGATGCCGGGCACTGACAGGCAGCCTTCTTCATAGACGGTCTCGCCGTCCTTCTCCATGATTTCGGGATTGATGAACACGCGGCGCTCGTCGCGCTCCTCCGAGATGTCCATCACCACCAGCCGGTAGTGGAAGTCCACCTGGGTGGCGGCCAGGCCTATGCCCTTGGCCTCGTACATGGTTTCGAACATGTCGTCGATCTGCTGCTGCAACGCGGCGTCGAAGACCTCCACCGGCTTGGCCACGGTGTGCAGTCTTTCGTCCGGGTAATGCAAAATGTTCAACAGCGCCATTCTATCCACTCACTCCAAGTTGTCGTATTGCCGCGCCCGCGTCGATAATAGAGCGGTCCGACGCAGCTTCGTTCCGTACCGGCGCCGCGCCTTGGCGCGCCGGCATCAATAATGGGATTCCTTGCATGCGTAAACGCATTATATCGCTTGCCCTGCTGCTGGGGCTTGCCTTTCCCGCCTTTTCCGGCGAATTGACGGTCAAGCCCGACGCGCCGTCCCGCTATACCGTGGCGCCGGGCGACACGCTATGGGGCATCGCCGGCCGCTATCTGCAAAGCCCGTGGCGCTGGCCGGAATTGTGGCGGATGAACCGCGACCAAGTCCGCAACCCGCACTGGATCTACCCGGGCAACGTGCTGGCGCTCGATTACGTCAACGGCCAGCCCAGGCTCAGCCTGGCCGATGGCGAGCAGCGCGAGGTCAAGCTGTCGCCGCGGTCCAGGCCCGAGGAGCAGGACCAGGCGATCGCCAGCATACCCGCCGAGGCGATAGAGCCCTTTCTCGCGCGGCCGCTGGTGGTCGACCCCGCCCAGTTCGTCACCGGCCCCAGACTGGTGGCCGGCCCCGACGAGCGGATCAGCATCACCCAGGGCGATCGGGTCTACGCCAGCGGCGTGACCGAGAAAGGCACCTGGCAAGCCTACCGGCTGGGCAAGCAACTGGTGGACCCCGACAGCAAGGAAGTGCTGGGGGTAGAAGCGGTATATGGTGGCGATCTGGCGGTAGACAAGCTGCGGCCCGACATCCAGACGCTCACCGTGCGCAAGGTGGCCGGAGAAGTGCTGGTGGGCGACCATCTGGTGCGCGCGCCCAAGACCGCGCTGGTCAACTACGCGCCGCGTCGGCCGGACGACAACCTGCGCGGCAAGATCATCGCCGTCTACCAGGGCATCAGCGGCGCCGCCCAATACTCCACCGTGGCGCTGAACTTGGGCACGCGCAACCAGATGGCGCCCGGCCTGGTGTTCGGCATCTACAAGAAAGGCAACGCCATCTCCATCGTCGACGCCGCCGGCAAAAAACGGGAGGCGCAGCTGCCCACCGAACAAGCTGGCGCGCTGTTCGTCTACCGCGTGTTCGACAAGGTCTCCTACGCGCTGGTGCTGGACAGCGACGGCGCGGTCTATGTCGGCGACAGCGTCGCCGCGCCGGAAGAGCCATGAGCGCGAATCTGCGGGCCTGGCTGACGCTGGCGTTGACTCCCGGCATCGGACCGGTGGGTTTTCTCAAGCTGATAGACGCGTTCGGCTCCGCCGAGCACGCGGCGGCGGCCCGCGCCGCCCAGACTGAAAAGCTGATAGGCCGCGAAGCCGCCGAGGCGCTGCAGGACGGCGCGGCCGCCGAGTCCGCCGACGCGGCGCTGGCCTGGGCCGAGGCAGACGGCTGCCACCTGCTCACCCTGCTGGACGACGACTACCCGCCGCAACTGGCCGAATCCGCGTCGCCGCCGCCGCTGCTGTTCGCGCGCGGCCGCCGCGAACTGCTGGCGCGGCCGATGCTGGCCGTGGTCGGCAGCCGGGCGGCCACGCCGCAGGGCAAGCGCAATGCGGAAGATTTCGCCTCCGCGCTGGCCGGCCACGGCTACGCCGTCGTCAGCGGGCTGGCCAGCGGCATCGACGCCGCCGCCCACCAGGGCGCGCTGCCGCACCCCGCGTCCACCATCGCGGTGATCGGCACCGGCATCGACCGCGTCTACCCGGCGTCCAACCGCCAGCTGGCGCACCGCATCGCGGCCGAAGGCCTGATCCTGTCCGAATTCCCGCTGGGCATGGGCCCGCTGCCCGGCCACTTCCCGCGCCGCAACCGCGTGATCGCCGGCCTGGCGCGCGGCTGCCTGGTGGTGGAGGCTGGCACCGCGTCCGGCTCGCTGATCACCGCCCGGCTGGCGATGGAGAACAACCGCGACGTGATGGCGATTCCCGGCAGCATCCACAGCGCCCAGGCCCGCGGCTGCCACCGGCTGATCAAAGACGGCGCGCGGCTGGTGGAAAGCGTGGACGACGTGCTGGACGAGATCGGCCGCCTGGCGGCCGCGCCGCCCGCTGCCGGCTCGCGGGAAGCCCCCGACGCGCCGCCGCTATTGCGCGGCATGGGCTGGGAACCGGTGCTCGCCGAGTCGCTGGCCGGGACGCTCGGGTTGACTCCCGGGGAGGTTTACGCGATGCTGCTCGAACTTGAGCTATCCGGCCAGGTGGCCAGCCTGCCGGGCGGCCGCTTCCAGCGGCTGGCACAACTCTGAACGCCCAGCGTTCTTCATGAAAAATACCGATGTTTGACGTACTCACCTATTTATTCGAGCAATACAGCGACCCGGCCGCCTTCGGCGACCGTTCCGCCCTGACCCGCCAGCTGAACGCCGTCGGCTTCGAAGACGACGACATCGGCGAGGCGCTGGACTGGCTGGACAGCGTCAGCGAGGCCAGCGTCGAACCTTACCTGGGCGCCGACGAAGGCAGCGGCCTGCGCGTCTACGCCGACAGCGAGCTGGAATATCTTCCCGCCGATGTGCGCGGCCTGATCCAGTTCCTAGAGGACAACGACGCGCTCAGCCCCGCCCAGCGCGAGATGGTGATCGACCGCCTGCTGGAGCTGGATGTCGAGGACCTGGACGTCGACACCGCCAAATTGCTGGTGCTGATGATGTTGTGGGCGCAACAGGCCGAACTGCCCATCTTGCTGGGCGAGGCGCTGCTGGAAGCGGTGCATGGCGAACCAACCATGCAATAGCTTGTCAGCCTCGATGCGGCGGGCTTAACATGCCGCCGATTGATCGAGCCCCAATTGAGTATTCAAGAGCGCCCTTGCGCTCTTGTTTTGTTTGACGGATATAACAAGATGTGTCGGCCGGGCGCGTCCGGCCTTGAATTTCGCTGAAAAGATAATATGCCCACCAGCCTCCTGATCGTTGAATCGCCGTCCAAGGCGAAAACGCTGAAAAAATACCTGGGCCCGGACTTCGAGGTCCTGGCCTCCTACGGCCACGTGCGCGACCTGGTGCCGAAAAACGGCGCCGTCGATCCGGAAAAAGACTTCGCGATGAAGTACCAACTGATCGCGCGCAACAGCAAGCACGTGGACGCCATCGTCAGCGCGGTGCGCGAGGCCGACCACGTCTACCTGGCGACTGACCCGGACCGCGAAGGCGAGGCCATTTCCTGGCACCTGGTGCAAATCCTCAACAGCAAGAAGCTGCTGAAGGACAAGACCGCCCAGCGCGTGGTGTTCCACGAAATCACCAAGAACGCGGTGCTGGACGCCATCCAGAACCCGCGCGACATCGCTCAGGACCTGGTGGACGCGCAGCAGGCGCGCCGCGCGCTGGACTATCTGGTGGGCTTCAACCTGTCGCCGCTGTTGTGGAAGAAGATTCGCCGCGGCCTGTCCGCCGGCCGCGTGCAAAGCCCGGCGCTGCGTCTGATCTGCGAGCGCGAGAACGAGATCAAGGCCTTCGTGCAGCAGGAATACTGGTCGGTACACCTGGACAGCCACAAGAGCCGCACCAAGTTCAGCGCCAAGCTGACGCAGCTGGCCGGCAAGAAGCTCGATCAGTTCGACATCCCCAACGAGGCCGAGCAAGCTTCGGTGCTGGCGCGCCTGCAAGGCCTGCCGGCCACCGTGGGCAGCATCGAAAAGAAAAAGAAATCGCGCAGCCCCGCCGCGCCGTTCACCACCTCCACCTTGCAGCAGGAAGCCGTGCGCAAGCTGGGCATGACCACCGACCGCGCGATGCGCACCGCGCAGCAGCTGTACGAGGGCATGGACATCGGCCAGGGCACCGTCGGCCTGATCACCTATATGCGTACCGACTCGGTGGCGCTGGCCAATGAGGCGGTGGAGGAAATCCGCGGCTACATCGGCCTGAAATGGGATGCCGACTTCCTGCCGAAAAACCCGGCGGTGTACAAGAGCAAGGCCAAGAACGCCCAGGAAGCGCACGAAGCCATCCGCCCGACCTCCATCCTGCGCACGCCGGAAATGGTCAAGCCCTTCCTGACCACCGACCAGTTCAAGCTGTACGACATGATCTGGAAGCGGACGCTGGCCTGCCAGATGGCGCCGGCCAAGTTCGACACCACCAGCGTGGACATCCTGGTGGGCGAAGGCGTGTTCCGCGCCAGCGGCCAGGTGCAGACTTTCGCCGGCTTCCTCGCCGTGTACGAAGAGGACGTGGATGACGCCGAGGACGAAGACAACGCCAAGCTGCCGCTGCTGACCGAAGGCGAAGACCTGCCGGTGGACAAGCTGTACGGCGACCAGCACTTCACCCAGCCGCCGCCGCGCTTCTCCGAAGCGTCCCTGGTGAAGGCGCTGGAAGAGTTCGGCATCGGCCGGCCCTCCACCTACGCCAGCATCATCTCGACGCTGAAGGACCGCGAATACGTGATCCTGGACAAGAAGCGCTTCCTGCCCACGGACACCGGCGACATCGTCAACAAATTCCTGACCGAGCACTTCGCGCAGTACGTCGACTACAACTTCACCGCCAAGCTGGAAAACCAGCTGGACGAGATCGCCAACGGCGGCCGCCAGTGGGTGCCGGTGATGGACAGCTTCTGGAAGGGCTTCAAGAAGCAGATCGACGAAAAAGAAAGCATTTCCCGCGCCGAAGTCACCACCGAAAGCCTGGACGAGGCCTGCCCGAAATGCGGCAAGCCGCTGTCGATCAAGTTCGGCAAGCGCGGACGCTTCATCGCCTGCACCGGCTACCCGGATTGCGATTACACGCGCAATATGGGCGAGACAGCGGAGCAGGCGGCGGAAGAAGCCGAAGCGCCGACCGTGATCGAGGGCCGCTCCTGCCCGGACTGCGGCGGCGAGCTGCACATCAAGAAGGGCCGCTACGGCAAGTTCATCGGCTGCGCCAACTACCCCAAGTGCAAGCACATCGAACCCTTGGAAAAGCCGCGCGAAACCGGCGTCACCTGCCCGGAATGCAAGACCGGCCAGCTGATCGAGCGCAAGAGCCGCTACGGCAAGCTGTTCTACAGCTGCAACACTTATCCCAAGTGCAAGTACGCGACCTGGAACCCGCCGATCGCCGAACCGTGCCCGAAGTGCAACTGGCCGATCCTGACGATCAAGACCACCAAGCGCCGCGGCACCGAGAAGGTGTGCCCGCAGAAGGAATGCGGCTACGCCGAGCAGATCGCGCCGCCGGAAGGCAAGGAAGCCGCCCCCGCCGAAGAGGCGTGAGCGCCTTGAAGAAACCGCCCTTCGGGGCGGTTTTTTTGCGCCCGCCGTTGCGTTTTTGGTCCGCGCGGCCCGGCCTCGCCTGGCAAGGCCTCAAACCGACATCATCCATAACTCTATGATTTTATTTCGATACCCGGCCAGCGCGGGACTATGATCACGGAACCCCAGCGCCGAATCTCCGGCGCGCGCCGCCCCGATATGCCGGACGCTCCGGCTGGCGGCGCTTTATTTTTCGAGATCGCCGCATCATGAAAGTCAGCAGCCACTTCCTGTTCACCGGGGCCGCCATCCTCACCCTGCTCGGCCTCGCCGGCCATGAATACCTGATCCTGCCGGTCGCCTTCCTGATCACTTTCCTCGGCCTGTCCGCGGCCGACCGCGAGCAGATCGCCGACATGGCCGCGCACACCACCGCGATGCTGATTCCGGCGTCGCAGCGGCCCTTGCTGCCGCTGGACGCCTTCCGCGGCCAGGATCTGATGTTCTACCGCGCCGGCAGCCCGGTCTACCGCACGCTGATCGCGCGCGATTCGCGCTGGCAGCTGCTGGGCGAACAGGGCGCAGTGCCGGAAGAGCCCGGCTGCATCCGCGTCTATCCGGGCTATCTGTACCGCCGCCAGCCATGACTCAGGCCGCCGCGCGCCCGGCTTCGGTCTCGCGGATCTCGCGCGCCAGGAAATAGTTGAGCGCGGTGCGCAGCACGGCGATGGCGCCGAGCTTGCCGATCTGGTCCCAGCTGGGCGCCACCGCCGTGGACAGAATGTCGGCCGCCAGCTGCAACTCCAGCGCCAGCGCCAGGAAGCGGGCGAAAGTCAGCCGCAGCTGGTTGTAGTCGCCGCCGCGGCCCGCCAGGCGCTGCCTGGCGGCTCGGGCCGCCACCAGCAAGACCCCTGCCGCGATCGCCAACGCGCCGCCGGCCTCCACCGCCAATTTCAGCCACAACACCAGATTCTGCACCAGCTCTTCCGCGCCGGCCTGCTGCGGGGATATCCACATCGCCTTCTCCTGTTCCGCACATGACAAAGGCCCCGGCTTAGCCGGGGCCTGTTTGTCTGAACCTGTCGGACGCCGTCGGTTCCCTCAGCCGAACAACACGATGCCCCAGACCGTGGCCAGATTGATCAAGCCCAGCAGCTGGGCGGCGCTGCCCATGTCCTTGGCGCGCTTGGCCAGCGGGTGGCGTTCCAGCGAGGTGTGATCGACCGCCGCCTCGATGGCGGAATTGAGCAATTCGATGATCAGCGTGGCCAGGCTGCTGGCCACCAGCAGCGCGCGCGCCAGCGGCGTGGCGTGGACGACGAAGGCCATGGGAATCAGAATCAGCGCCAGGAGGCTCAGTTGGCGGAAGGCGTCCTCATGCCGCAACGCCGCCTTCAAGCCGTCCAGCGAGTAGCCGAAGGCGTTGATCAGCCGGGTGATCCCCGTCTTGCCCTTGAACGGGCTTTCCTGCAATTTTCCCATCTTCGCTCCACGATCTTGCCGGCCGCGCCGGCTGCAACAGACCGGCATGGTAGCGGCTCGCGCCGCCCCGGCCAAGCGCTCAGTGCTGGCAGCGCCGCTCCAGCGCGTCGATGTACAGGCCGGCGACGTTGATGTCGGTCTGGTCCATGATCTCGCGGAAGCAGGTGGGGCTGGTGACGTTGACCTCGGTCAGGTAATTGCCGATCACATCCAGGCCCGCCAGCAGGATGCCGCGCTTCTTCAGCTCCGGCCCCACCGTCTCGGCGATCTCGCGGTCGCGGGCAGACAAGGGCCGCGCCTCGCCGCGGCCGCCGGCCGCCAGGTTGCCGCGGGTTTCCCCCGCCGCCGGGATGCGCGCCAGGCAGTAGTCGACCGGCACGCCGTCTATCACCAGAATGCGCTTGTCGCCGTCGCGGATTTCAGGGATGTAGCGCTGCGCCATCACCGTGCGCTTGCCGCGCCAGGTGATGGTTTCGATGATGACCGACAGGTTGGGATCGTCCGGCTTGACGCGGAAGATGCTGTCGCCGCCCATGCTGTCCAGCGGCTTCAGGATCACGTCCTGATGCTGCTTGACGAAGGCGCGCAGCCGCGCGGCCTCGCCGCTGATCAGCGTCGGCGAGGTCAGCCCCGGGAAGTTCAGGATCGCCAGCTTCTCGTTGAAGTCCCGCAACGCCTGGCCGCTGGTGAAGACCTTGACGCCCTGCGCCTCTGCCAGCGTGAACAGCTGCGACGCGTACAGGTATTCCATGTCGAACGGCGGGTCCTTGCGCATGATGACCGCGCTGAAGGCGGTCAGCGGCTGGCGCAGCGTCTGCCCCAACTTGTACCACTGCGGGCGGTCCTCGGTGACGGCGAGGTCGCAGGCGTCCACCAACAGCCGGCCGCCCTCCACCGACAGCTGATGCGCCTCGGCGAAGCTGATCGCGTGGCCGCGCCGGTGCGCCTCCTCCATCATCGCGAAGGTGGTGTCCTTGTAGATCTTGAAGTGTTCCAGCGGGTCGGCAATGAACAGAATGCGCATGTCTGTGCTCCAGCGGAGTTATTCGGCGTCCGGGTCGGTGGCTTCCAGTTCCAGCGAGGCGGCCAACAGCGCCAGCCGCGAGATCACGCCGTAGGCGTAGAAGCGGTTGGGCGCGCAGTCCGGCAGGCCCTTGCGGTCCGGCAGGCAGGCCGTTTCAAACGACAGCGGCACGAAGTGCATGCCCGGCGCGTTCAGGTTCTCGTCGATGCCGCGGCCGGTGTGCACGCGGTAGAAGCCGCCGATCACGTAGCGGTCCATCATGTAGACCACCGGCTCGGCCACCGCCTCGTTCACGGTCTCGAAGGTGTACACGCCCTCCTGGACGATCACCTCGGACACTTCCAGGCCTTCCTTGACCACCGACATCTTGTTGCGCGCCTTGCGGTTGAGGCCGATCACCTCGTCCGGGCTCTTCACGCTCATCACGCCCATGCCATAGGTGCCGGCGTCGGCCTTGACGATGACGAAGGGGTCGTTGTCGATGCCGTACTCGCGGTACTTGACGCGGATCTTCTCCAGCATCTGCGACACGGTTTCGGCCAATTGCTCCTCGCCGGTGCGCGCATGGAAGTCCAGGCCGCCGCAGCTGGCGAAGTACGGATTGATGGTCCACGGGTCAATGGAGATCAGCTTGGCGAAATCGTCGCAGACCTTGTCGTAGGCTTGGAAATGATTGGTCTTGCGCCGCACCGCCCAGCCGGCGTGCAGCGGCGGCAGCAGCGTCTGCTCCAGATTTTGCAGCGCGTCCGGAATGCCGCCGGACAGGTCGTTGTTGAGCAGGATCACGCAAGGGTTGAAGCCGTCGGCCAACACCAGGCGGTTGCCGCGGCGCTCCAGCGGCTCCAGCGTCAGCTTGTCGCCATTGGCCGCGACCAGCTCGGTCGGCTCGGCGATTTCCGGATTCAGCGAACCCAGGCGCACCTTCAGGCCGGCCTGCTCGAAAATGTGAACCAGGGTGGCGACATTCTGCAGGTAGAAGGTGTTGCGGGTGTGGTTTTCCGGGATCAGCAGGATGCTGCGCGCCTCCGGGCACACCTTGTCCACCGCGCTCTGCGCCGCCTGCACCGCCAGCGGCAGGAACTCCGGGTTCAGGTTGTTGTGGCCGCCCGGAAACAGGTTCATGTCCACCGGCGCCAGCTTGAAGCCGCTGTTGCGCAGGTCGACCGAACCGTAGAACGGCGTGGCATGCGCATGCCATTGGCTGCGGAACCAGTGCTCGATCTGCGGCTGGGCCGCCAGGATGCGGCTTTCCAGCTCGTGAAGCGGACCGGTGAGTGCGGTGGCCAGATGCGGAACAGGTGGCATGATATCCCCTTGGAACGGACGTTGAATTCGCTAAAGGTGGGGGTGGCGACAATCTTATTCAAGTGCGCGGAAGCCGGCTCGCGGCAGGTCCCGGCCCCGGACGCGAAAATGCCGCTTGCCCGGAAGGACGAAGCGGCATCGGCCCTATCGTTGTAGCAGCGCCGTTCCCGGCGCGCCAGCGGCTTACAGCGGCCACTCCTCGCCATAGGCCTGGAAATAGAGATCCTTCAGCGAATCCCAATCGAAAAAGTGGTTCTGGCAACCCGGCGTGGTGACCTTGATCGCGCCGATCACGTTGGCCAGGCGGCCGGTGACCTTCCAGTCCACGCCGCGGCTGATGCCCCACAGCAAGCCGGCGCGGAAGGCGTCGCCGCACCCCATCGGATCCACCGGCTTGATCGGCATCTGCACGCGCGGGATCAGATGGATGGTGTCGTCCACATAGATTTCCGCGCCCTTGGAGCCGCGGGTGACGATCAGCGCCTTCACCTTCTTGCGCAGGTCGTCGACAGTCAGGCCGGCGCGCTCGCGCATCAGCTCGCTCTCGTAGTCGT
Source organism: Chromobacterium phragmitis (assembly GCF_003325475.1). Classification (NCBI taxonomy): domain Bacteria; kingdom Pseudomonadati; phylum Pseudomonadota; class Betaproteobacteria; order Neisseriales; family Chromobacteriaceae; genus Chromobacterium; species Chromobacterium phragmitis. The sequence continues at coordinate 2,108,798 of NZ_CP029495.1, read as the reverse complement.
TGATCGCCACGTAGCTGGCCAGATCGACGATCTCGCGAATCTCGTCGCTGGACAAGAGCGGCAGCTCCTGGCCCGGATCGAAGATGAACGGGATGCCCGCCGCCGCCAGCTCGCGCGAGTGCTGGATGAAGGCGGTGTAACCCCCGGGCGACAGAATGGCCAGCTCGATCGGGTCCTGGATGTCGGACACGTGGTTCTCGGTGGCGAAGTCCATCGCGCCTGGATGGAAGGCCATCAGTTGATTGCCGTCCTTGTCGGCAATGCCGAAGCATTGCGGGGTATACTGCTTGCGGATCAGGCGGATGAAGCGGTCGTCCACGCCCACGCGCTTCAGGTGCTGGCGGTATGGCTCGAAGTCCTCTCCCACCACGCCCATCACGATGGGCGTCTCGCCCAGCAGGCACAGGCTGTAAGCGATATTGCCGGCCATGCCGCCGAATTCGCGGCGCATCGTCGGAGCGAGGAAAGTGGTCGAAATCTTGTGCAGCTGATCCGGCAGGATCTGGCTGTCGAATCGGCCATGGAACGAGAACAGGGTATCGTATGCGAGCGCCCCGCAGACGAGGATAGACATGCCCACTCCGCAAAGTAATCAATCGAACATTTTAACATAAAGTTTATTTTTCGATCATCCCCGGATCGCCGCAAGTTGCGGAAATCCAAGACAATTCCAATGACATCACAGGAAAAGCCGATGAACACCAAACGCCTGTTCGCCTCCCTGCTGCTGGCCGCGCTGCCGCTGGCCGCCCAGGCGGCACCCTCGCTGGAGCAAAGCCGCTTCGCCGACCTCAACGCCAAGCCGGTGGCCGTGTCCGCCTACAAGGGCAAGGTGACCGTGCTGAACTTCTGGGCGACCTGGTGCGGCCCCTGCCGCGAGGAGATGCCCATGCTGAACAGCCTGCGCAAGAAGCTGGCGCCCAAAGGCGTGGAAGTGGTGGGCGTGGCGCTGGACAGCAAGGAACAGGTGGAGCCCTTCGTCAAGCAGCTGAAGATCGGCTACCCGATCCTGCTGGGCAACGACGACACGCTGGACCTGATGCGCGGCCTGGGCAACAAGACCGGCGGCCTGCCGTATACGCTGGTGCTGGACCGCCAGGGCAAGGTGGCGGCGACGCTGACCGGCAAGCTGGACGAAAAGAAACTGGAAGCGGCGGTGAAGCCGTATCTATAAAAAGTAGTTCGGTCGCCCGGCAATGCCGGGCATTCCTTCGCTTGTGCCATACATAAAGGAGGCGATACATCCCGCGATCTGACGTGCCGATCTAGGAACCAAATCATGGATGTCGTAACACCTCCCATCATATTCACCCCAGACAACGAACCCTATCTCGGTCGAACACTGCTCATGCATTTTGACCAAATGATCAGCTCCATTTTAGAACTGAACTCCAGTCTGGCCCCCGCCTCTCACCATTGCACGCTGACCGACTGCCAGCACATGGCATGTCAAGTTATCGCTCAAGCGCTAAGCATCACACTCTCCATACGTGAACTGATACGGCAAGGCTACCTGTTCGGAGCCCACGTTCTACTCCGTGCAGTTGTGGAACGCGCTACCCTCCTTCTCTACTTCCACTACTTTCCAGCTGATATCGAGAAATGGAATCAAGGATGGCATACGAGAAAAGGAGCCCCTAGTCTTGCCAAAATGATGGAGTCCATCCAAAAGCAACAAAGTCGCGACTTGATCACTCCTGGGAACAAGCTAACCGAGACGATGAACAGTCTACTTCATGCGAAACCAGACTCTGCTCCATGGAACATGGTCTCTCTCAGCGAAGGGAAAGCAGGCCATGCTGTATCAAAAATTCTGAACAGACCCGAATTATGCGACGAACTGTGCGCCGATATCATTCCCTGGATCGTTATCATCCAATCCATGATGACCGCCTACTTCCCTCCCCCTACTAGCACTCCAGACGCGTCATAAGCAGAGACATTGGCGGAACGCCCGGCAATACCGGGCTTCCGCCCTACTAGGCCGCTCTTCTCAGGCCAACTCTCTCCAACAACTCCACCATTTCCGCCGGCGCCGCCGGGTCAAGCAGCCAATAGCGCCGGCAATCGTCGGTTCGGCCCATCCAGCCGCCCTCCACCAGCTCCCGCCGGATCAGCACATGGTCGCCAAAGGCTTCCAGCGCGCGGATGGCCTGATTGACAGCCGGCTCGTCCCATTCCTCGCCGCGCGGCAAGCCGGCCCACAAGGCCCACAGGCAGGCGCGCTGCTCGCTGAATTTCTTCGGCCAACGCATCAATCGGCCTTCGGCGTCGAAGTGGCGCAACAGCCGTTGGGTAGACGCCGATGCGGCTTGAAGCTCAACCGGCGCCGGACGCTCATGCTCGGCGCGCAGATGCTGAAAGTTTTGGAAGCCGGCTGAGCGGGCAAGCATGTTGAGGATTTGCAGATGGCCGGGCGCCCCGGCCTGCTCCGCCCATTGCTGTTTCAAAGAACGGGCCAGAGACGAGATGTCGCTGCTGTAAAACGGATAAACGATGCGAGACATGGTTCGAATCCTGTCTGCGTGCCAAGGTCGGGAAGGACTGCCGCGGTCGCCGTTGCGGCCTGGCACGAGGTTCGAGCCAAGCGTGAGAGAGTGCTGCTGCCAAGACAGGTTTAGCGTGGCGAAATCGCCGGCGACGCCTGGGTGAACTGTTGACCCGCCGCCATGCTATCACCATGGCGCGGCCGCCGCCAAGCCTCGCCCGGCGCGAATAAAGAAAAAGCCGACGCGAACGTCGGCTTTTTCATCGGCGGCGATCAGCGCGTCAAGCCAGGCGGCCGTGGCACTGCTTGTACTTCTTGCCGCTGCCGCAAGGGCAGGCGTCGTTGCGGTTGATGCGCAGGCCTTGGGCGGCCAGCGCTTCCGGCGACAGCGGATTGTCCTCGTCGTCGCCCATCGCGGAGCCAGGCTCGGCATGCTGCATCTCGAAGTCCGGCAGCGCGTGCGGCTCCACCGCGTCCACGTCTTCCTGGCCGCGGATCTGCACCGTCATCAGCACTTGCACCACGCTGCGCTTGATCCGCTCCAGCATGTCGGCGAACAGTTCGAACGCCTCGCGCTTGTATTCCTGCTTCGGGTTCTTCTGCGCGTAGCCGCGCAAGTGGATGCCCTGGCGCAAGTGGTCCATGGCGGCCAGATGCTCGCGCCAGTGGGTGTCCAGCATCTGCAGCACCAGACTGCGCTCGAACTGGCGCATCACGCCGTCGCCGGCCAGCTCCACCTTGGTCTGGTAGGCGGCGGCGGCCATGTCGACGATGCGCAGGCGAATCTGCTCGATGTCCAGATTCTGCTCCGCCTTCAGCCATTCGGCCACCGGCGCCTGCAGCAAGAAGTCGGCTTCCAGCGTCTTCTCCAGGCCGGCCAGGTCCCATTGCTCTTCCAGCGATTCCGGCGGCAGATGGATGTCCACCAGGTCGGAGATCACGCCTTCGCGCATGTTCACCACCACGTCGGACACGTCTTCTTCCACCAGAATTTCGTTGCGCTGCTGGTAGATCACCTTGCGCTGGTCGTTGGCGACGTCGTCGTACTCCAGCAATTGCTTGCGGATGTCGAAGTTGCGGCCTTCCACCTTGCGCTGGGCGTTCTCGATCGAGCGGCTCACCCACGGGTGCTCGATCGCCTCGCCTTCCGGCATCTTCAACCGGTCCATGATGGCGGCGACGCGCTCGGAGGCGAAGATGCGCAACAGCGGATCTTCCAGGCACAGGTAGAAGCGGGAAGAGCCCGGGTCGCCCTGGCGGCCGGAACGGCCGCGCAGCTGGTTGTCGATGCGGCGGGACTCGTGGCGCTCGGTGCCGACGATGTGCAGGCCGCCGGCTTCCAGCACCGTGGCGTGGCGTTGCTTCCACTCGGCGCGGATCGCTTCGACCTTGGCGTTCTTCTCGTCGTCTGACAGGCTGTCGTCGGCGCGAACGGCCTTGATTTCCGGCTCCGGATTGCCGCCCAGCACGATGTCGGTGCCGCGGCCGGCCATATTGGTGGCCACTGTGATCATGCCGGGACGGCCGGCCTGCACCACGATGTCGGCTTCGCGGGCGTGCTCCTTGGCGTTCAGCACGTTATGCGGCAGCTTGGCCTGAGCCAGCAGATTGGCCACCAGCTCGGAGTTTTCGATGCTGGTGGTGCCCACCAGCACCGGCTGGCCGCGCTCGTGGCAATCCTTGATGTCGGCCAGGATGGCTTCGTACTTTTCCTTGGCCGAGCGATAGACCTTGTCCTGCGAGTCCTTGCGGATCATCGGCTTGTTGGTCGGGATCACTACGGTTTCCAGGTTGTAGATGCTCTGGAATTCGTAAGCCTCGGTGTCGGCGGTGCCGGTCATGCCGGACAGCTTGCCGTACAGGCGGAAATAGTTCTGGAAGGTGATGGAGGCCAGCGTCTGGTTCTCGCGGTTGATCTCCACGCCTTCCTTGGCTTCCACCGCCTGGTGCAGGCCGTCGGACCAGCGGCGGCCGGCCATCAGGCGGCCGGTGAATTCGTCGACGATCACCACCTCGCCGTCCTGCACCACGTAATGCTGGTCCTTGTGGAACAGCGCGTGGCCGCGCAGCGCGGCCATCAGGTGGTGCATCAGCGTGATGTTGGTGGCCGAATACAGGCTGTCGCCTTCCTTCAGCAGGCCCAGCCGGGTGAGGATTTCCTCGCTGTGCTCGTGGCCGGCTTCCGACATCAGCACCGAGTGGGCCTTCTCGTCCACCCAGTAATCGCCCTCGCCCTCTTCGGTTTCCTGGCGCTTGAGCAGCGGCGGCACCGCGTTCATGCGCTGGTACATGTCGATGTTGTCGTCGGCCGGGCCGGAGATGATCAGCGGCGTGCGGGCTTCGTCGATCAAAATGGAGTCCACTTCGTCGACCACGGCGAAGGACAGCTTGCGCTGCACCTTCTCGTCGACGCTGAACACCATGTTGTCGCGCAGGTAGTCGAAGCCGAACTCGTTGTTGGTGCCGTAGGTGATGTCGCAGGCGTAGGCGGCCTGCTTGTCGTCATGGGCCATCTGCGACAGGTTCACGCCCACCGACAGGCCGAGGAAATTGTACAGCGGCGCCATGATGCCGGCGTCGCGGCTGACCAGGTAGTCGTTGACGGTCACCACGTGGACGCCGTCGCCGGACAGCGCGTTCAGGTAGACGGCCAGCGTGGCGACCAGGGTCTTGCCCTCGCCGGTCTTCATTTCGGGAATCTTGCCCTGGTGCAGCGCCATGCCGCCGATCAGCTGCACGTCGAAGTGGCGCATGCCCATCACGCGGCGCGAGGCCTCGCGGCAAACGGCGAAAGCCTCGGGCAGCAGGTCGTCCAGCGTGCCGCCCTTGGACAGGCGGTCGCGGAATTCTTGGGTCTTGGCGGCCAGCGCGTCGTCGGACAGCGCCTGCATCGCCGGCTCCAGCGCGTTGATGCGCGCCACGGTTTGGCGATATTGCTTCAGCAGACGATCGTTGCGGCTGCCGAACACCTTCTTGAGTAGCGAAGAAATCATGTAGTCGAATCCAGAAACCAGCGGGCCGTTGGGAGTGTCCGCAAAAAATGCTGAAAAGTGTAGCACATTCGCAGACAAGGTTATGGGGGCATCCATGCGCCACATCAAGATGTGAGTCGGGAAATCGTTGTTGGTTTTACGCCACGCAACAATAGAGCAAACACTCGATTCAATTGACCGTACCATTCATGCAACTTAAATATTGACCCGCGATAATCCGCAACTTTATTCATTCCTACAACAAGCGACAGTCTTGGGAGAAACGATGGATAGGCGGCAATTCCTCAAGTGGGGCAGTTTTCTGACGGTATCGGCGGCCGCGACAGGCTGCGGCGGAGGCGGCGGCAGCGACAACAGCGGTCCTGGCCAGCGCCAGCAAATAGCGGGCAAAGGCTTCGGCCTGGGGGTCGCGTCCGGCGACCCGCGCCCGGACAGCGTCATCCTGTGGACCCGCGTCGACGGCGGCGACGGCACCAACTTGCTGTCGGTTACCCTGCAGCTGTCGGACCGGGCCGATTTCTCCAACCTGCTGGTCAACCAGGCGCTGACCGCGTATCCGGACTGGGACTACACGATACGCCACAAGGTGACCGGCCTGGCCAGCGCCACCCGCTATTACTATCGCTTCCTCAGCGGCAACGTCAGCGCCGCCGGCCGCACCAAGACCGCGCCCGCCGCCGGCGCGCCGCTGTCGCAATTGAAGTTCGCCTACATCACCTGTCAGGACTGGAGCGTCAACCACTGGGGCGCCTTCGACGAGTTGGTCCAGCAGGATCTGGACTTCGTCATGCACGTCGGCGACTACATCTACGAAACCGTCGGCGCCGGCTTCCAGACCGGCAACAACGAAACCCGCCATCCGCCGCTGAAGCTGCCCAACGGCACCCCGCGCGCCGACGGCGCCGTTTACGCCACCACGCTGGCCGACTACCGCTATCTGTACAAGAGCTACCGCGCCGATCCGCGCATCCAGGCATTGCACGCCAGCTTCCCGGTGATCTCGATCTGGGACGACCACGAGTTCTCCGACGACTGCTGGCAGGACAGGCAGGAATACAGCGTCGCCGACGACGCCACCCCGCAAACGGCGCGCCGCCGCGGCGCCAACCAGGCCTGGTTCGAATACACGCCGGCCGACGTCAGCATCAATCTGTCCAACCCCTCGTTCCAGAACATCCAGATCTACCGCAGCTTCGCCTTCGGCAACCTGGCCACGCTGGTGATGACCGACCAGCGCCTGTACCGTTCCGACCACATCGTGCCGGAAAGCCTGGCCGGCAGCGAAATCGGCAGCCGCTACTTCGTGCCCAAGACCTCGCTGCAGCAAATGGAAGCCGCCAAGATAGCCGCCGCCGGCGGCAATCTGCTCAACGTCTCCATACTCGGCGACACCCAGCGCGCCTGGTGGCAGCAACAGATGCAAGGCGCCAACACCGCCTGGAAGCTGTGGGGCAACGAGGTGTCGCTGCTGCGCATGGGCGTGGACGGCACCATGGCGGTGGCCGGCCTGCTGCAGCAAGGCCTGTCGGCCGCGCTGGCGCAAGGCTTCGGCCTCAATCTCGGCCCCGCCCAGCAGCGGCAGCTCGCCGGCGCGCTGTACCAGGACCTGCTGGCCGCCGACGTCAGCGGCGCGACGCCGGTGCCCAGCTACGCCAATACCCAGCCGCTGCTCGCCAGCCTCAGCGGCGGAGCGATCAGCGCGGCGGTGTTCGCCGCCGCGGTGAAGCCGTCTCTTGACGGCAATCTGCCGCCGTCCATGCTGCTGAACCAGTACATCCTCAACGCCGACCAGTGGGACGGCTACAACGCCGAACGCAAGGCGCTGATGGCCTTCCTGAAGAACAACAACATCGGCAACGTGGTGGGCATCACCGGCGACATCCACGCCTTCTTCGCCGGGTCCGTGATGGACGACTACGACGCCGCCAGCCCAACGCCGGTGATGGTGGATCTGGTCACCGCCGGCGTCTCCAGCAACTCCTTCTTCAGCTATTTCAAGAACGTGGTGGACACCGTGCCGGCCTTCGCCAAGGCCGCGCCGCTGATCTACCAGACAGCGAACGGCCAGACGGTCAACACCTTCAGCGGCACGCTGCAGCAATTCAATCCCTGGCTCAAATACGTCGACACCGATGCCCAGGGCTACGCGCTGGTGACGCTGACGCCGTCCAAGCTCAGCTGCGCCTTCCACAAGGTGGCCAAGCTGGCGAACGGCGTCGCGCCGTCGCCGGCCACCGCCAGCGTCCAGACGGTGGAAGTGCAGGCCGGCGTTCCCGCCGTCAACGTCCTGTAAGCTCCTGTCCCTTTCCCCGGCGCGGCCCCTGACGGGACAACCGCCGCGCCGGCCGCGCACATCGCTTGCAATCAGTACATTTCGTCACAAAATCCCAACAAACCGCCGCCGTTTTTAACATTTGTTTTATCGCTTCTCTGTTAGCATCCATGCCCTGAAAGCGGGGGCGGATCGCGCCCCCGCGACCGACAGCAAGCTCTCCAGTACGGCTGGGGCATGGCGGCCGCATCCAGCCCGGCCGAAAGCGCATGCCAAACCTCGCGGACACCAGCCGACAACCGCTCCAGAGTTGTCATAATGCAAGCGGGCCCCGCGCCGCCCGCCGCCATAACCGATAGAAAACGGAGAGGCCCGATGAACACCGCCGTCCGCCACTTCATGCCCGCCACCGCCCGGCGGCTGATTCCCAACCGCTGGGACCTGATCGCGTTTCCGCTGATACTCGGCTTTCTGCTGGTGGCCACCACCGGCATCCGCGAAACCTGGGCCCCGCTGGCCGCGCTGCAAACCGCTCCGATCACGCTGGATCCCGGCAATCTGCCCGAATACGCGCTGCGCACCACGCTGCGCATGCTGGCCGCCATGGCCGCGGCGCTGGTTTTCACGCTGATCTACGGCACGCTGGCAGCCAAGAGCCGCCGCGCCGGCCTCTTGCTGGTGCCGATACTGGACATCCTGCAATCGGTGCCGGTGCTGGGCTACATCTCGTTCACCGTCACCTTCTTCCTGGCGCTGTTCCCGGGACGGGTGCTGGGCGCGGAGTGCGCGGCCATCTTCGCCATCTTCACCAGCCAGGCCTGGAACATGACCTTCAGCTTCTACCAGAGCCTGCGCACCGTGCCGCGCGACCTGCAGGAGGTTTCGGTCAACCTGCGGCTGTCCGCCTGGCAGAAGTTCTGGAAGCTGGAAGTGCCGTACGCCATGCCCGGCATGATCTGGAACATGATGATGAGCATGTCCGGCGGCTGGTTTTTCGTGGTGGCGTCGGAAGCCATCACCGTCGGCGACAAGACCGTGATGCTGCCCGGCGTCGGCTCCTACCTGGCGATGGCGATCCAGAACAAGGACCTGGCCGCCGTCGGCTGGGTGATCCTGACCATGTCCATCGTGATCCTGATCTACGACCAGTTCCTGTTCCGCCCGCTGGTGGCCTGGGCCGACAAGTTCCGGCTGGAGGACACCATGAGCCAGGCCGCGCCGGAATCGTGGGTGCTGAACCTGATCCAGCGCACCCGCTTCATCCAGCAATTGCTCAAGCCTTTCGGCAAGCTCATGAAAACCGCCGCCCGCCTCAAGCTCAACATCAGCCTGCCCAAAGGCATCCACTCCCAGGACCATACCCCGGTGTCGCGCGGCATCGACGTGCTGTGGTGGGCGCTGGTGGGGCTGCTCGCCTTCGCCGCCGCCAGCAAGATGGTGCATTTCATCGCCACCGAGGTCGGCGCCTGGGAGGTGCTGAAAGTATTCGGCCTGGGCCTGATCACCCTGCTGCGCGTCAGCCTGCTGATCGTGCTGGCGTCGGTGGTCTGGGTGCCGCTGGGCGTGCTGATCGGCCTGCGGCCGGCGCTGGCTGAGAAGGTGCAGCCTCTGGCCCAGTTTCTGGCCGCCTTCCCGGCCAACCTGCTGTTCCCGGTGTTCGTGGTGTTCATCGTCCATTTCAAGCTGAATCCGGACATCTGGCTGTCGCCGCTGATCGTGCTGGGCACCCAGTGGTACATCCTGTTCAACGTGATCGCCGGCGCCACCGCCTTCCCCAACGACTTCAAGGAAGCCGCCGCCAACTTCCGCATCCGCGGCTGGCAATGGTGGCGCAAGGTCATGCTGCCGGGCATCTTTCCCTACTACGTCACCGGCGCGATCACGGCGTCCGGCGGCGCGTGGAACGCCAGCATCGTGTCCGAGTTCGTGTCCTGGGGCGACGACAAGCTGGCCGCCCACGGCCTGGGCGCCTACATCGCGCAGACCACCGCCGCCGGCGACTACCCCAAGATTCTGTTGGGCATCAGCGTGATGTCGCTGTTCGTCGTCCTGTTCAACCGCCTGCTGTGGCGTCCGATGTACGCCATCGCCGAAAACAAACTCCGTCTCAACTAAGGAGGCCCCAAGCATGACGACCAACCAAACCGCCTTGGGACAGGAAATCTTCAAGCTGAAAAACGTCTGCCGCGGCTTCTCCAAGGGCAGCGACGAGATCCAGGTGCTGGACGACGTCAACCTGACGCTGCGCGAGGGCGAGATCGTCGGCCTGTTGGGCCGCTCCGGCTCCGGCAAGTCCACCTTGCTGCGCATCATCGCCGGCCTGATCCAGCAAAGCAGCGGCGAAGTGAATTACCAGGGCAAGCCGCTGAAGGGCCCGGCCGAAGGCGTGGCCATGGTGTTCCAGACCTTCGCGCTGTTCCCCTGGCTGACCGTGCTGCAAAACGTGGAGGCCGGCCTGGAGGCGCTGGGCGTGGACGCCAAGGAACGCCGCCGCCGCGCGCTGGCCGCCATCGACCTCATCGGCCTGGACGGCTTTGAAAACGCCTACCCGCGCGAGCTGTCCGGCGGCATGCGCCAGCGCGTCGGCTTCGCCCGCGGCCTGGTGGTGAATCCGCGCCTGCTGCTGATGGACGAGCCGTTCTCGGCGCTGGACGTGCTGACCGCGGAGACGCTGCGCACCGACATGCTGGACCTGTGGAGCGAGGGCCAGTTGCCGATCAAGTCGGTGCTGATCGTCACCCACAACATCGAAGAGGCCGTGTTCATGTGCGACCGCATCCTGGTGCTGTCGTCCAACCCCGGCCGCGTGGTAGCCGAGATCAAGGTGCCGTTCCCGCACCGCCGCAATCGTCTGGACCCGGCCTTCCGCAAGATGGTGGACGACATCTACGCGCTGATGACCGCGCGCCGCAGCGCCCATACCCTGCACAAGCTGCCGCTGGAAATCGGCAGTCCGCTGCCCGAGGTGTCCACCAACCTGATGGCCGGCCTGATCGAGGAAGTGGCGCAAGCGCCCTACTTCGGCAAGGCCGACATGCCTGAAATCGCCGAGAAACTGCGGCTGGAAGTGGACGACCTGTTCCCGGTGGCGGAAATCCTGGAGCACCTGGGCTTCGTCGAACTGAAGGACGGCGACATCCTGCTCACCGCCGCCGGCAAGCATTTCGCCGACTACGGCACCCAGGAGCGCAAGGTGCTGTTCGCCGAGCACCTGCTGCGCCACGTGCCGATGGCCGCCCACATCCGCAAGGTGCTGCAGGAGCGCCCCGGCCAGCGCGCGCCGCGCCCCCGCTTCGCCCAGGAGCTGGAGGATTCTCTGTCCGACCAGTCCGCCGAGGAAACGCTGGACACGGTAATCAGCTGGGGCCGCTACGCCGAGATCTTCTCCTACAACGACCACACCGAAACCTTCAGCCTGGAAGACGTGGAAGGCGGCCAGTAAACCCTTCCGCGCGGCATGGCGGACGCCCCGCGGCGTTCGCTTTCTTCGCCGCGTCCGCCCAATGCTACAATGCGGCATCGACACCTTATTCTTTCTCATGTCCGGACGCCCGCTCAACGACATCGCCAGCCAGGACCAGACCCTGGCCCGCCTCACCGCCGCCGCCCGCGAGCTGATGGCGCTGGACCGCGCCTTCAAGAAATTGATTCCACAGCCGATGGCCGAGGCCTGCCGCGCGGTGCGCATCCGCGACGACGAACTGGTGATCCACGCCGACAACGGCATCGTCGCCGCCCGCTTGCGCATGACCGCGCCCGGCCTGCTGCCGCAACTGGCCAAGCAAGGCTACATCGCGTCCAAGGTACGGGTGAAAGTGGCGCTGCAGATCCTTCGTCCCAAGAAGCCGAAAACGCTGGCCATCAGCGAAAACGCGCTGGACGGCATGGAGCAGGCGGCATCCTGCATAGACAACCCCATGGTGCGGGCGGCGCTGGCCCGGCTGATCGCCCATCAGCGGCGTGGTTGAGCCGCCCTCCGGCATGCCGAATGCCTGAACGGCTTCAGATCGACATCAAAGCGGAGTAAAGTGGCGAGTTCCCGCTGAACGTCCAGCACCATCAGGATGACCGCCATGTCCGAACACGATACGCCCGAAACCACTCCCGAAACCGCGCCGCAAGACCCCTCGCGCCGACGGCTGTTCGAAGGTCTGGCCGCCATCGGCGCGGCCGCCGCGCTGCCCGCCGCCCTCAGCGAAAGCGCCGAAGCCGCCCCGGCTGCCCACGGCCCGCTGGACGCCAAGCTGCGCCATCACGTGAAGAACGTGGTGGTGATCTATCTGGAAAACCGCAGCTTCAACAATCTGTACGGCAACTTCCCCGGCGTGAAGCACCCGCTGTCCAAGGCGCCGGCCGAAGCCTGTGTCCAGTTGGACCGCGACGGCTCCAAACTGAAAAACCTGCCCAAGATCTGGGGCGGCATGGTGCAGCGCGGCCAGACCGTGGGCGGCAAGTACTACCTGATAGAAGAAGACAAGATCCAGAACCTGGCCAACGGCCCGTTCCCGCTGAAAGACGCCGATGGCGAGCCGCTGCCGGAAGGCGTGATCACCCGCGACTTGTGGCATTTGTTCTACCAGAACCAGATGCAGATCAACGGCGGCCGGAACGACCAGTTCGTCGCCTGGGCCGATTCCGGCGCGCTGGTGATGGGCTACTACGGCGAAACCGCGAAAAATCTCAACCAGTGGAAGATCGCCCAGCAATACACGCTGTGCGACAACTTTTTCATGGCGGCCTTCGGCGGCTCCTACCTGAACCACCAGTTCCTGATCTCCGCCCGCACGCCGGAATACTTCAACGCCAAGGACACCGCGGCGGCAAAGAAGATCGCGGTGCTGGACGACGGCCCCAAGGGCTACAAGCTGAAGGTGAAAGCGCCCAGTTCGGCGATGGACGGCCCGCCGCAATTCGTCAACAACGGCGCGATCACGCCGGACGGCTACGCGGTCAACACCATGGCCCCCCCGTTCCAGCCCAGCTACGTCAAGCCGGCCGAAGGCGGCGACAAGCGCTACGCCGACCCGGCCGACGCCAACACCCTGCCGCCGCAAACCTACGACACCATCGGCGACCTGCTGTCGCGCAAGGGCGTCAGCTGGGCCTGGTACGGCGGCAGCTGGCAGGCGGCGCTGGAAGGCAAGGGCGGTCCGGACACGCCCAACTTCCAATACCACCATCAGCCGTTCAACTACTTCAAGAACTACGCGCCCGGCACCCCGGCCCGCGAAAAACACCTGCGCGACGGCGGCCTGGGCGACAGCCCGATCAGCAACCGCTTCATCGCCGACGCCGTCGCCGGCAAGCTGCCGGCGGTCGCCTTCTACAAGCCGCAGGGCAACCTCAACATGCACGCCGGCTACTCCGACGTGGAAAGCGGCGACCGCCACGTGGCCAACGTGTTGCAGCACCTGATGAGCGGCCCGCAGTGGAAGAACATGGTGGTGGTGATCACCCATGACGAGAACGGCGGCTGGTGGGACCACGTGGCCCCGCCCAAAGGCGACCGCTGGGGCCCGGGCAGCCGCATCCCGGCCATCGTGGTGTCGCCGTTCGCCAAAAAAGGCCATGTCGACCACACCTTCTACGACACCACCTCCATCATCCGCTTCATCAGCCGCCTGCACGGCCTGCCGGAGCTGGAAGGCGTCAAGGTGCGCAACCAGGCCTTCCATGAGCGCGGCGCGCAGCCGCCGGGCGACCTGACCGGCGCGCTGCAGCTCTAAGCCCCATGGCCGGCTCGCCTCCGCGGGCCGGCTTCCCCTGCTATTCCGCGTGCGCACCTTGGAAAACCATCAAAACATGACTCGATACGTCCTACGCCTGTCCGCCCTGCTGCTGCTCGGCCTCCTGTCCATCCGCGCCTTCGCCTGCGCCGAAGAGACGATGTACAGCCATCATTACGACCAATGCATGGACCAGACAGGCGGCGTCACCGTCGGCATGCTGGATTGCATCGCCGCCGAGCACGCGCGCCAGGACAAGCAATTGAACGACAACTACCGCAAGCTGATGGCCGCGCTGCCGGCCAAGCGCCGGCAAAGGCTGCAGACCGCGCAGCGGCTATGGCTGAAATACCGCGCCGCCAATTGCAGCGCCTATGTCGATCCCGACGGCGGCACCGCCGAATCGCTGGTGGCGGCCGACTGCGAGCTGGCCTCCACCGCCGCCCGCGCCGCGGAACTGGCCAAGCTGCAAGCCGAGCCGCTCTGACCGCCGAGCCCGCGGGAGGATGCCGGACGGCGGCGGCTGTGCGATGATGCAGATATCATCGCCGCCGCCCGGAGCCGCCATGTCCCAGATTCGCCGCCTCCTGCTGTCGCTGCTGCTGTCCCTCCCCCTGCTCGTCCACGCCGCCGAACCCCATGCCTCGCCATCCGCCGCCGACCAGGCCCGCACCCTGGTGCTGGACAATCGCCCCGTTTTCCTGTTTCTCGCCGACCAGGGCAGCCTGACGCCCGAGCAAAGGCTGCAACGCACGCTGGAGCGACTGGCCGCGATGCAGCCGGAAGACCTGCGCCAGCCCGTGACGGCCGCGCCCTATGACGACGGCAGGCTGCGCGGACTGGCGCTGAGCATGCGCGGCAAGCCTCTGTTCACCATCCTGGAGGGCGACCTCGACCCCGGCGACCAGTTGACGCTGGAACAGGCCGGCGCCCTGGTCCGCGACCGGCTGAACGAGTTGAGGCTGGCGGTATTGGAGCGGCGCTCGCCGCAGCGCATCGTCCAGTCCTCGCTGCTGGCCCTGCTCGCCTCCATCCTGTTCGCCGCCGCGCTGTACCTGATCGTCCGCGCCCGCGCGGCTTCGCGGCGGCGTCTGGCCCAGTCGCCGCCGGGCAGGCTGCCGCTGCTGGCCGGCCGGCTGCCGCTGCGGCGCTTCCTGCTGGCGGCGGAGCGGCAGCTGGTTGACATCACCGCCCTATTGTCCGCCCTCGTCGCCGGCTATGCCTGGCTTGGCTACACGCTGGCGCTGTTCCCCTACACCCGGCCGCTGGGCCGCAAGCTGGCCAGCGCCTTTTACCATCTGCTGTCCACCATCGCCGACGACTGCCTGTCGGCGCTGCCCGGCCTCGCCATCGTCGCGGTGATCTTCCTGCTGACCCGGCTGATCGGCCGCGGCCTTGGGCTGCTGTTCGGCATCGTGGAGCGCGGCCAGCTGGAGCTGCCCGGCCTGCACGCGGAGACGGTGGGCGCCACCCGCCGGCTGGCGTCGGCGGTGCTGTGGCTGTTCGCGCTGATCGTCGCCTATCCCTATTTGCCCGGCGCCGGCAGCGACGCCTTCAAGGGCGTCAGCGTGTTCTTCGGCCTGATGGTGACGCTGGGGTCGGCCGGCCTGATGAACCACGCGATGAGCGGACTGGTGCTGATCTACTCCCGCGCGCTGCGGCCCGGCGACTACGTGAGGATAGGCGAGGCGGAAGGCACCGTCAGCGAGCTGTCGGCACTGTCCACCAAACTGCGCACCGGCCAGGGATTCGAGATCACCATCCCCAACGCGGTGGCGGTGGGCGGACTGGTCAACAACTACAGCCGCCACGACGGGGCCGACGGCGCGATGATCGCTACCCGCGTCACCATAGGCTACGACACGCCGTGGCGGCAGGTGGAAGCGCTGCTGGAGCTGGCCGCGCGCCGCACGGCCGGCATCGACCCGGCCGAGCCGCCGCGGGTGCGCAAGCTCGCGCTGCAAGACTTTTACATCGAATACGAGTTGCAGGCCAGGCTGGCGCGCGGCGCCTTGGCGCCCGCCGTCCGCGACGCGCTGCACGGCCAGATCCTGGACGCCTTCAACGAGTTCGGCGTGCAGATCATGTCGCCGCACTTCGTCGAGCAGCCCGGCCAGCCGCTGGTGGTGCCGGCCGAGCGCTGGCGGGAGCCGCCTGCCGGACAATAGCCAATCTGCATTCGGATAGTCTCTGTTCGCTGTCCTCGCTTTGGTTTAAGCTGCAAACAATCCAAAAACACGCAGGGCACCCGTCATGAACGTCAAAGAATACATGCAGCAATTGGGCAAGGCCGCTCGCAGGGCGTCGCGGCTGCTGGCCCGCGCCGACACCAACCAGAAGAACGCCGCGCTCCACGCCATCGCCGACGCCATCGTCCGCGACCAGGACAAGCTCCTGTCCGCCAACCAACAGGACCTGGACGCCGCGCGCAAGGCCGGCCTGGACGAAGCGATGCTGGACCGCCTCGCCCTGACCGCCAAGGGCGCGCTGGCGATGGCCGACGGCCTGCGCCAGATCGCCGCCCTGCCGGACCCGGTGGGCGAGATCGACGACATGTGCTATCGGCCGTCCGGCATCCAGCTGGGCAAGATGCGGGTGCCGCTAGGCGTGGTGGGCATCATCTACGAGGCTCGCCCCAACGTCACCGCCGACGCCGCCGGCTTGTGCCTGAAATCCGGCAACGCCACCATCCTGCGCGGCGGCTCCGAGGCCTTCCACAGCAACCAGGCCATCGCCGCCTGCGTGCACGAAGGCCTGCGCATGGCCGGCCTGCCGGCCGAGGCGGTGCAGGTGCTGGAAACCACCGACCGCGCCGCGGTGGGCGAGCTGATCGCGATGCCGGAATACGTGGACGTGATCGTGCCGCGCGGCGGCAAGGGCCTGATCGCGCGCATCAGCGCCGAAGCCCGCGTGCCGGTGATCAAGCACCTGGACGGCAACTGCCACGTCTATATCGACGACACCGCCAACCCGGACAAGGCCTTCAACATCGCCGTCAACGCCAAGACCCACCGCTACGGCACTTGCAACACCATGGAAACGCTGCTGGTGCACGGCGCGTTCGCCGAATTCATCCTGCCGCGCCTGGCCGAGGCCTACTGGGAGAAGGGCGTGGAGCTGCGCGGCTGCGAACGCACCCGTGTGATCCTGGGCGACAAGATCGTGCCGGCCGCCGAGGAGGACTGGGCCGCCGAATACCTGGCGCCCATCCTGGCGGTCAAGGTGGTGAAGGACATGGACGAAGCGATCGAGCACATCAACCACTGGGGCAGCCATCACACCGACGCCATCGTCACCGAAGACTACGGCCGTTCCCGCCGCTTCCTGCGCGAAGTGGATTCGGCCAGCGTGATGGTCAACGCCTCCACCCGCTTCGCCGATGGCTTCGAATACGGCCTGGGCGCGGAGATCGGCATCTCCACCGACAAGATCCACGCCCGCGGCCCGGTCGGCCTCAATGGACTCACCAGCCAGAAATGGATCGTGCTGGGCGATGGGCAGATCCGGCAGTAAGTCTTACTTCATGCCATGAGCCAGCCAGACCGCTACGCGTTCGACAAGGAGACGATCAAGCTCAATGCTTATCGTCTTCTTTGTCTTTTCTACGCTAGCAAAACCATTGCCAGCCTCTCCGACCCAAACGATCGCAGCGACCCTGCATCATGCTTAGAAGCACAGTTCTTCCAAAGAGAAATAACACATGCGCTGCTGAATCTCGCTATCTGCATTCGTACTTTGGATGATCAGATGAAAACCCTTCCTCTCCAAGATCCTCGATATATCGCATACGAGAATATTTGCAAGGATAACCATAATAAGCACTGGTGCACGATATTCGACGATGAGAAATCTTTGAAAAATGGTCAGCAACACCTTCCACTAAGAGAGGTGTGCAATAAAATTCTGCATGCCGCCCAAATTGATGTTCAACGATTTCAGCAAACAGGCGGGCATGCCATGGATTATTACAATATGGATGACTTCTCACTTCAAAATAGAGAGTCCTCCGATGCAAATATATTGGGGCCAACTCCAATCCTGTGGACTTATTTATCTGGAAATATTCGTCTTTCTGGCCGTAACAAGGGGAAATCATGGGTCCATTTGTTGGTAATCCCATCTTTTGTCGATGCGACTTACCACTTAATCGATTCTCTTCCATAACTCATCCCCGGACCACCTACCGTCGAACCACCTCCCCCTTCCGACCCGCGCCGTTCCGTTGGCGGATGGCAAGGTTTTAAGCCGTTGCATGTTTGAGCCCCGCGACGCTCGCGCGGGGCGAGTTCGACGGCGCCTTGCCATCCGTCAACGGAACGGGAATTCGCGGTCGCAGGGGCGGCCTGGGGTTGCAAGGGGGCTGGCCGTTCAGCCCCTTTGCCTGCCCGGCGGGCAGCCCCGCCATGAAAATCATCCGTCCGCACAGCGGACACAAAACCACCTCGTAGCGGCCTCTTCCCACCATGCCCCTGCGGTAACGCCACGCGTTCGGACACAACGCCCCCATTTCGCGCCATAATCGCGCTTTAGTTTTTCACGCTCGCGCCCAAAAATGAAAACCCTGACGACTCAAGACTTGGCCGGCCTGTCCGCCAAGGCCGCCTGTGCGCCGCGCCTGCGCGCCCACCACAATCTGCACGAGCAGCTGGAAGACAGCATCCAGCGCCTGGCCATCGCCATGGAGCCGAACACCTATGTCCGGCCGCACCGCCACCCGGGCAGCCCGGAACTGCTGATCATGCTGTCCGGCTCGCTGGACTGGATCGAATTCGACGCCGCCGGCGAAACCGTAGTCGCTCGCCACCGACTGGGCGCAGATGGCGCCCGAGTGTTCGAGATGCCCGCCGGCGTCTGGCACGCGGTAGTATCGCTGCAGCCGGGCAGCGTGGTATTCGAAGTGAAGCGCGGCCCATATCTTCCCTTGCCCGAAGCCGATGTGGCCGCCTGGGCGCCGGCCGAGGGCGACGCCCGCGTCGCCGACATGCTGGCCTTCCTGCGCCGCTGCCAGCCCGGCGACCGCTTCGCGTAACATCGCTTAACATCTTGCCGCTGCGGCCGCCGGAACCCATGGCGGCGGCGGACGCACCAACAGGCATTGTGTCACCAACCCATGCCGAAGCCGATGTTCCTGTTCCGCGCCGTTCTCCCCCTCGTCATCTCTCTTTCCCTGCTGGCCTGCGCCACGCCGCTGCGCGCCGCTCCCTCGCTCAGCCTGAGCAGCCAGCGCCCGCCGCAGCAAGTGGCCGACTGCCTGCAGCAAGGCCTGCAGAAACTGCACATTCCCGACGATTTCGTCGAACGCCGCGACGAGGGCGACGGCAGCCGCAGCCTGACGCTGCGCAATCCGGTCAGCGACGTGTCCGGCACCCGCGTGGACGTCCAGCCCAAGGGCGAGGGCAGCAGGCTGGAAGTCCGGCTGAACGGCATGCCGCTGAGCCCCGCTTGGAAGAAACAAATCCATCTCTGCGCCGGCAAATGATGTGGATAAATCCAGACTTCCGCAGCGCGCTGTGGATAGTCTGGATATCTTGGGACAGCCTTGTGCATAACAAGGGGCATTTCCCTCATTCCCGTTCCGCCATTGTGGGCAAGCCATTCCATCCACAGCGCGCTGTGCATAGTGTGGACAATTTCAGAACAAGCTGTGGACAAGATTCCTCGCCCGGATTCCGCCATGCCCGCATCCAGCGGTTACACTGACGGCATGCGCCACAGACGGAGCCGCCCATGTCCAACGCCTCCCATCCCAAGTACGACCAGCATTACGCCGACGGCAAAGCCCGCCGCGGCGGCTGCCCCCGCGCCAGCCAGTCCGAACCCAGCCTCGCGCCCGAGCGCGACGTGGTGGCGCTGGTGGAGTCCACCTCTCAAGGCCGGGTGCCGGCGCTGGTGCCGCTGCGCTACGCGCGGATGCGCGCGTCGCCGTTCGCCTTTTTCCGCGGCACGGCGATGATCCAGGCCGCCGACCTCGCCGCCGGGCCAGACAGCGGGCTGCGGCTGCAGATCTGCGGCGACGCCCACTTGATGAACTACGGCTTCTTTGCCTCTCCCGAACGGCAACTGGTATTCGACATCAACGATTTCGACGAGACCCATCCCGGCCCCTGGGAGTGGGACCTGAAGCGGCTGGCGGTCAGCCTAGTGCTGGCCGCGCGCGGCCGCGGCTTCGACGAATCCGCCGCCCGCGAAACCGCGCTGCGCCTGGCCGGCACTTACCGCCGCCGGCTGGCGGGCTTCTCGCAGATGAGCCAGCTGGAGCTGTGGTACTGCCGCGTCGGCTTCGAGCAACTGCTGTCCGAAGCCACCGACGAAGGCATGCGCCAACAGTTGAACAAGGTAGCCAACAAGGCGCGCAATCAAACCCAGGAAAGGCTGCTGCCCAAGATGGCCGACCTGGGAGACGGCGGCCTGCGGCTGCGCGACAATCCGCCGGTGATCTTCCATCTGGACGACCATGACAGTCCGCTGGCCGCCTGCGACGACTGGCTGGGCGGCGACAGCAAGGCCAAGATCCAGCGCCTGCTGAACTGCTACATCGACACGCTGAAGGAAGACCGCCGCGAATTGCTGCAGCGCTTCCGGCTGGTGGACGCCGCATTCAAGGTGGTCGGCGTGGGCAGCGTCGGCACCCGCTGCCTGGCGCTGCTGCTGCAAGACGACTACGACCAGCCGCTGTTCCTGCAACTGAAGGAGGCGCGGCCATCGGTGCTGGAGCCGTTCACCCAGCCCTGCGCGCACGGCAACCAGGGCAAGCGCGTGGTGTTCGGCCAAAGGCTGATGCAGGCCACCAGCGACCTGTTCCTGGGCTGGACTCAGGGCGCCGACGATCGCCATTTCTACATGCGCCAGCTGCGCGACATGAAGGCCGCCCCGGCGCTGGAAACCTTCTCCAATGCCGAGGAACTGGCCAGCTACGGCCAGGCCTGCGCCTGGACGCTGGCGCGCGCCCACGCCAAGTCCGGCGGCTGCGCGGCCGAGATCGCCGGCTATCTGGGGCAGTCCGACAAGTTCGACCAGGCGTTGGCGGACTACGCGCAGGCCTACGCGGATCAAGTGGAAAAAGACTACGCGCTGTTCGACGCCGCCGCGCGCTCCGGCCGCTTGCCAATCTCCCAGGCATGACGCGGGATTAGGGAAAATTGCAATGTTGATATTTGCGCTCTGAACTAGACTGTAACAACAGAAACGCATAATCAGCCGGCGAGGCCCGCCCGAAAGCGGACCGCGCCGCCGCCGCGTCGCCGGCGGTTTGTTCCCCTACTCCGAGTGTCGAAAATGCAGCTGAATACCCGCCTGATCATCATCATCATCGCCAGCCTGCTGGCGTTGCTGGGCCTGTCCACCGTCGCGCTGCTGTCCACTCGCGCCACCCTGCACGAGGAAAAACGCGACCAGATCGTCCACCTGTTGAAAATGGCGGAGAACAGCCTCACCCATTTCCAGCAGCTGGAAGCCAAGGGCATGCCGCGCGCCGAGGCTCAGAAGCAGGCGATCGCCGCGCTGTCCGCGCTCAAGGTGGACGACATCTACTTCTTCGGCCGCAACCGCGAGCACCGCGTGCTGTTCCATCCCAGCAAGGACCGCGTCGGCAAGGTTGACATGGGCAGCAAGCTGCCCGATGGCCGCACCACGGTAGAGGCCTACGACGACGCGATGAAGGACTCGCATTACGGCGTGCTGGTGATCCAGACCAAGCGCAAGGGCAGCGGCGAACAGGAGTTTCCCAAACTCAACGGCGTGTTCCGCTTCGATCCCTGGGACTGGACGATAGGCACCGGCATCTTCATCGACGACATCGACCAGCTGTTCTGGAGCGAGGCCCGCACCCTGCTGGCGGTGGCCGCGATCTGCGTGGTGGCGCTGGGCGCGCTGGTGGGCTGGATGTCGCGCTCCATTCTGCAGTCGCTGGGCGGCGAGCCGGGCTACGCCGCCGACGTGGTCAAAGCGATCGCCGACGGCGACCTCAGCATCGACATCCAGGTCAAGGGCGGACCCGACAGCCTGCTGGGCGCGATGGGCGACATGCGCGGCAAACTGCGGCAGATGATAGACGAGATCGGCCGCGCCACCTCCAGCATCAACCACTCCTGCCACCAGCTGTCCAGCGACATGGACAAGGTGCATGAGGTGTCCGGCATCGCCAGCTCGTCCACCACCTCTGCCGCCGCCGCCATCGAACAGCTGTCGGTCAGCATAGACCACGTCAGCGCCAGCACCCGCGACACCGAGGCCGGCGCGCGCGACACCGCCCAACTGGCCAGCGAAGGCAAGACCCTGGCCGGCAACGCCGCCGACGGCATCCGCCAGATCGCCGACCAGATCCACGGCGCCAGCGACATGGTGGGCCAGCTGGCCGAGCGCAGCCGCAGCATCAGCAGCATCGCCGAAACCATCCGCGACATCGCCAACCAGACCAACCTGCTGGCGCTGAACGCCGCCATCGAGGCCGCCCGCGCCGGCGAAATGGGCCGCGGCTTCGCCGTGGTGGCCGATGAGGTGCGCAAGCTGGCCGAGCGCACCGCCACCGCCACCGACGAAATCAGCAGCATCGTGCAGGCGGTGATCAACGAAACCGGCAACGTCTCCGGCCGCATGGACGAAATCCGCCCGGCGGTGCAGGCCGGCGTCGACCAGGTGCAGCAGGCGGCGGAAACGCTGGAGTCGATCAGCCAGCAGGCGACCACGGCGCTCGAGCACGTGCACAACGTGGTGGTGGCGATGGGCGAGCAAAGCCAAGCCGGCACCAACATCGCCGGCAACGTCGAACAGGTGGCCGGCGTAGTGGAAGAAACCCAGAACTCGGTCAGCCACGCGGTGGAAGCGGTGCGCGCCATCGATCAGCAAGCGTCCAATCTGCATCAGACCGTCAGCCGCTTCCGCCTCTGACGGGCGCCATCTCCGCCCGGGACGAGAACCTCGCCCCCGCCCCGGGAAAACGCGGCCGGCCCCGCTGAAAGCGGGTGTCGGGGCCGCCCTCTCTCCCGTTGCCGGCGGCGCGGCGCATCGCCGCACTTGCCGCCGCCGTTGCGGCTGGCATAATGACTGCGGACACATGCTCCATGACAGCAAGAACAACACCGAGGACGGACAGGAATCCCGCACGCTCAGTGGAGAAATGTATGTCTGATGTCCGCCTGCCCGCAGGCCTAGCCGAATGGCTGCAACAGCGCAAAGTGAGAGACGTCGAGCTTGCCTTTGCCGACGTCCACGGGTTCCCCCGTGGCAAGACCCTGCCCGCCGCCGCCTTCATCCAGGGGCAGCAGCTGCGCATCGCCCGAGCGGTGCCGCTGCAAAGCTGCATCGGCGAATTCCCCGATTACAGCTACTACGGCGAGCACGACCCGGACGTCACGCTGGCGCCGGACTACGGCACGCTCAAGGCGGTGCCGTGGGCCAGGACGCCGCGCGCGCTGGTGATCTGCGACTGCGTCGACCACGACGGCAGCCTGTCGCCGCTGGCGCCGCGCTCGGTGCTCAAGCGGGTGCTGGAACGCTATGCCGCGCGTGGCTGGACGCCCATCGTCGCGCCCGAGCTGGAGTTCTACTTGTTCGCCGCCCACGAGGACCCGGCCCGGCCCTTCCAGCCTCCCCGCCTGCCCGGCGGCCGCCGCGAGGCCGGTTTCGACGCCTTCGGCTTCTCCGCGCTGGGCGAACTGGAAGCGTTTTTCGACGAGCTGTACCAAGCCTGCGAGACGCTCGGCATCGCCACCGACACCTGCGTGCACGAAATGGGCCCCAGCCAGTTCGAGATCAATCTCAAGCACGGCGACGCGCTGAAACTGGCCGACGATACCTTCCTGTTCAAGACCGCGCTGAAGGAGATCGGCCAGCGCCACGGCCTCAGCGCCGTCTGCATGGCCAAACCGCTGCCCGGCGAGCCCGGCAGCTCGATGCACATCCACCAGAGCGTGGTGGATCAAGCCGGCCGCAATGTGTTCAGCGGCGCCGGCGGCTCGGAAAGCCAGGTCTTCTTCGGCTTCATCGCCGGCCTGCAGCGCTTCCTGCCGGAATTGATGCCGATGTTCTGCCCCAATCCCAACTCCTACCGCCGCTTCGTCAAGGGCATGGCGGCGCCGGTCAACCTCAGCTGGGGGCTGGACAACCGCTCGGTGGGCCTCAGGGTGCCGGTGTCGGGCCCCGAAGCGCGCCGCGTGGAGAATCGCCTGCCCGGCTGCGACGCCAACCCCTACCTGGCGCTGGCCGCCAGCCTGGGCGCCGGCCTCGCCGGCATCGAGCAGGGCCTCATCCCGGACGAGGCCGCGCACGGCAATGTGTTCAAGCAGCAAGCCGCCAGCCTGCCCGCCACATTGGACGCCGCCTGCGCGGCGATGGCCGCCGGCTGCGCCGAATCGCTGTTCGGCGCGGATTTCAGCCGCGGCTATCTGGCGGTGAAGGAGGTGGAGCTGACCGACTACCACCGTCAGGTCAGCACCTGGGAGCGCCAGTATCTGGGATTTCTGGTTTAGCCGGATCGCCCTGCGCGGAGGCAGGGCTGGCCGCGGCGGGGCAAGGAGTCCGCTTCGCGGACAAGGATTTTCTCGGCGCGTCCGACCGCCAGACGGGCCAGGGGACGGCGTCGCCAGCCCCTGGCCCGCCCTCGCCCATGAAACATTCGTTTCATTGCCCTGGATCAATACCCGCGCTCACCCGGCGAGACACTGCCGCCCCCATCGGGGTATGCTATAAGCATCCCACCGGCAGCAGTTTGCGAAGGAGCAAGACCATGTATCGTCACATCATCGCCGCGATAGACGGCAGCAACAACTCCGACAAGGCCCTGCGCGAAGCCATCCGCGTCGCCAAATTCACCGAAGCGCGCCTGACGCTGATCCACGTCGCCAGCCTGCGCGACTTGGCCGTTGACAGCCTGGGCGTCTACGCCGGCGATCCCGGCTACGATCTGGCGCTGGAGCAAGGCCAGGAGGCGCTGGCCCGCGCACAGGAAATCGCACGCAACGCCGGCCTCGGCAATGTCGTCAGCCATCTGGAGAAAAGCTGGGAAGGCGGCCATGATCTGGCCGATCTGCTGATCGGATACGCCAGCGCCCAGCAAGCCGACCTGATCGTGCTGGGCACGCACGGCCGCAGCGGCCTTGCCCACCTGTTCATGGGCAGCTTCGCCGAGGACATCCTGCGCCGCAGCCAATGCCCGCTGCTGGTGGTGCGCAGCACCGAGGACGACGACATCCGCGTCGAGTAACCCCCGCGCCGGCTTTCCAGGCCCGCCTCGCGCGGGCCTTGCCGCGCTCAGCGCCGCGCGGCGTGGACGAAGAACTCGCGATTGCCGTCCCCGCCCGTGATCGGACTGTCGAACCAGGCCAGCGTCTGCATGCCCTGCCCGGCCAACACACTGTCTATCTTGTCCTTCACTTGCGGGTACAGGCTTTCGTCGCGGACGATGCCGCCCTTGGACAAGCCCTCGCGCCCCACCTCGAACTGCGGCTTGACCAGGCTGAGCAGGCGGCCGCCCGGCTTCAGCAAGGGCAACGCCGACGGCAGCACCAGGTTCAAGGAAATGAAAGACACGTCGCACACCATCAGATCAAAGCCATCGCCTTCATTGGCGGCCAGCAGCGCCGCGCGGTCCAAGGCGCGGGCGTTGACGCCCTCGAAATAGCGCACCCGCGCGTCTTCCCGCATCCGCGGGTGCAACTGGTCGTGGCCGACGTCCACGCCCACCACCCGGCGCGCGCCGGACTGCAGCAGGCAGTCGGTGAACCCGCCGGTGGACTGGCCGACATCCAGCGCGGTCCAGCCCGTTATTTCCAGCCCGGACGCGGCGAGCGCGCCCTGCATCTTCAGCCCGCCGCGCGACACGTAGCGGTCCGCCTCGTCGGCGACCACGGCGAATTCGGCGTGGGGCGGAAACTTCTGGCTGGGCTTGCTCACCGGCGCGCCCTGGCAGCTGACGCGGCCGGCCGCGATCAGGTTTTGCGCCGCGGTGCGCGAAGCCGCAAGCCCTTGTTCCACCAATAAAACATCCACTCGAATCATGTTCGCTCCCGACAGCCGTCTTCCAATGAACGCGACAGGTTGGCGAAGCCGCCACTCGCTGTCAAGCGGCGCCCCCGGCCCGCTCGTCATATGTAAAAAACCATTGCGAATGTTTACAAGAAAACGCTAATAATGATAGTCTAAAAAGCAATTGATTGATTTTGTTCAACTATTCAGCCATCGTTCATTATCATGAACAGGACATCCCGCGCCAGACGGCGCCGGATTATCCACCCATGCTGTCTCGCCCCGCCAGCGTCCGGCTCTCGCCCGGGCGGGGCTCTCGCGCCGGCGGTTGCCGGCCTCGCCCGCGGCCCTAGCCGCGTCTCACGTTCACCATCCATCACGGCAGCGTCCCCGCGCGGGGCAGCGCGCCGCCATGCAAGGAGTGCCGATGGTCCTACGCCTGTCTTTGTTGTTCGCCGTATTGTTCGCGCTCTGGGGCGCCATCGCCCCGGAACACATGACCCATGCCGCCAGCCAGTGGCTGAGCTTCACCATTTCCCGCTTCGGCTGGTTCTATCTGCTGTCGGTGTTCGGCTTCCTGCTGTTCGCCCTCTACCTGGCCTTCGGCCGCTTTGGCCACATCCGGCTGGGCAAGGAGGACGACGAGCCCGAATTCTCCCGCCTGAGCTGGTTTTCCATGTTGTTCTCCGCCGGCATGGGCATCGGCCTGGTGTTCTGGGGCGTGGCCGAGCCGCTGTCCCACTTCGCCACGCCGGCGAGCGCGTCCACCGCGCCGGAGTCGGCCGAGGCCGCGCGGCTGGCGATGCGCCACGCCTTCTTCCACTGGGGCCTGCACCCGTGGGCGGTGTACAGCCTGACCGCGCTGGCGCTGGCCTATTTCAAGTTCAACCGCGGCCAGAAGGGCCTGATCAGCGCCGCCTTCCGCCCGCTGCTGGGCGACCGCGTCGACGGCCCGGTCGGCGTCGCCATCGACGTGCTGGCGGTGCTGGCCACCGTGTTCGGCGTCGCCACCACGCTGGGCTTCGGCACGCTGCAGATCGAAAGCGGCCTGGAAATGCTGTTCGGCCTGACGCCGTCCCCTTCGCTGACCGTGGCCATCGTCGTCATCGCCACCGCGCTGTTCCTGCTGTCGTCCTTGACCGGCCTGTCGCGCGGCATCAAGTGGCTGTCCAATCTCAACATCATTCTGGCCATCCTGCTGTTCCTGGCCGTGGTGCTGCTCGGCCCCACCGGCTTCATCTTCGACACCTTCACCACCACGCTGGGCGACTATCTGGGCAATCTGACCAGCACCAGCCTGCGCATGACGCCGTTCACCCAAGGCACCTGGATGGCCAACTGGACGCTGTTCTACTGGGCCTGGTGGGTCACCTGGGCGCCTTTCGTCGGCATGTTCATCGCCCGCGTCTCGCGCGGCCGCACCGTGCGCGAGTTCATCGTCGGCGTGCTGCTGGTCCCGGCGCTGGCCAGCTTCGTCTGGTTTTCCGCCTTCGGCGGCACCGCGCTGGACCTGCAGCTGTTCGGCGGCGCCGATCTGGTGGCCGCGGTCAAGAACGACGTTTCCACCGCGCTTTACGTGATGTTCGAACAATTGCCCGGCGGCCGCCTGCTGTCGCTGCTGGCGATGACGCTGGTGATCATCTTCTTCGTCACCTCGGCCGACTCCGCCACCTTCGTGCTGGGCATGTTCACCAGCGGCGGCGATCTGAACCCCAGCCACCGCGTCAAGCTGATCTGGGGCGTGCTGCTGGCCGCCATCGCGCTGGTGCTGTTGCAAAGCGGCGGCCTGAAGGCGCTGCAGGCGGTGCTGATCGTCAGCGCGCTGCCCTTCATGCTGATCATGATAGGCATGGCGGTGTCGCTGTACCGCGCGCTGGACGAGGAGGAGCACGACAGCCGCCTGCGCGAAATCCGCCGCCTGCGCCAGCTGGAGGCGCTGGAAAAACGCCAGCAGGATTGACCATGCGGCGGGACGGCCGGCGGATTTGATGCGATCATGACAGCATTGTCTCGCCATGGAGGATGTATGGACACGCATCAACTCGACCCGATAGAGGTGCGCGTGCTGGGCGCGCTGCTGGAAAAGCAGGCGCTGACGCCCGACGCCTACCCGCTGACGCTGAACGCGCTGGTCGGGGCCTGCAACCAGCTGACCAGCCGCGAGCCGGTGATGCAGCTGTCCGAGGCCGACGCCAGCGCCGCGCTGGACGCGCTGATCGCCAAGAAGCTGGTGGCCGAGCGGCTGCCGGCCGGCAGCCGGGTGGCCAAGTACGAGCATCGCCTCAATTACGAATGGAACATCGACGGCGCGCGTCTGGCCGCGCTATGCCTGCTGACGCTGCGCGGCCCGCAGACCGGCGCCGAGATCCGCGCCCGCTCCGGCCGCATCTACGGCTTCTCCGGCGCGGACGAAGTGGAAACCGCGCTGAACGCGCTGGCCGACAAGTACCCGCCGCTGGTGATGAAGCTGGAGCGCCAGCCCGGGGAGCGCGAGGCGCGCTGGTGCCATCTGCTGTGCGGCGAGCCGCAGATCGTTCCGGTCCAGGCCTGCGAAATGATAGACGTGGGCCTGACCGGACGCGTGGCGGCGCTGGAGGCGGAAGTGGCGGCGCTGAAAGCCATGGTGCTGTCGCTGGAGCAACGCTTGAACGGCTGAGCGGCCCCGCTGCCCGGCAACCCGGCGATGCCGGGTTTTTTCATGCATGGCGCCCACGCATGCCGACTCTGCGAATGAACTTGTTTTTTAGAAATCAGTCACTACCTGTTGTCAGTCGAACCAACAGGAATCACCGCATGAAGCATTTCGCACTCGCCCTGGCGCTCGCCGGCCTCGCCGGCGGCGCCCACGCCGCCGACTACATGTTCGGCGCCGGCAACGGCGCCCAGCAATTCACCCGCACCCCGGACGGCTTCGGCCTCGGCCTCAACCTGGACTACCTGCGCGACGACCACAAGGGCAGCGCCGGCGGCGCCGGCCTGGAGTTCGCGCTGCCGCTGGGCCCGCTGACCGTGGCCGGCGGCGGCAAGCTGATGGCGCTGTCGCCGGACAGCGGCTCCGCCACCGCCGCGCTGGTCGGCGGCCGCGCCAGCTTCGATCTCGCGCCCAAGGTCAAACTGTTCGGCCAGGCCTACTATGCGCCCAGCGGCCTTTCCAGCGGCAGCGTCAACCGCGTCAACGACTACGCCGCCGGCGTGCGCTGGAACGCGTTCGGCCCGCTCAGCCTGGAAGCCGGCTACCGCTACTTCGACATCCGCCGCGACAACGATAGCCGCAGCCGCAAGCTGGCGGACGGCGCCTACCTCGGCGCCGGCATCAGCTTCTGATCGCCGCCGCGTTTCACGTCTAGGCATCCGCCCCGCGCTGCCGAGCCGCGGGGCGGCCGCCCTCCTTCTCCCCCGAAAAAACGACGCTTTTGTTCGCGATCAAGGCCAGCGCCCTATCGCCGTCATTTACAATATTCAAAAAAGATTATTCCTAACGTATACTGTGCCGCTTCTCATATGGCACATGTTTAAAATTCATGCTCAAAATGCGCATGGATTGCGAAAGGAATGCTTTCTTGATACCCACGCTACGCTCCTTATGGCTGGTCGCGGGCCTGTTGCTGGCAGCATCTGCCAGCCAGGCCGCCAGCGTCACCTTTGCCGGTCTGTCCTATTCGGGCGACAGCAAATCCATCCCCGCCCGCTTCCCTTACAGCCTGAGGCTGGAAAAAGCCCAAGCCTCGCGCGGCAACGCTCTTAACAAGCAGCTGGCGGCCAAGCTGGCCGCCGACAAGCCCAGGCACTTCGAGCTGAACCCGCAAGGACTGACCTCGCTGAAAGGCCAAGACCAGGCCGTCGTCGCCACCTTGCTGATCACGGGAGAGACTGTCTCCGCGGAGCGCTTCGGCGATGTCGCCAAGCTGATGACCCAGGTGCGAGCCCAGGCGATGTTCTTCGACTTCAAGAGCATGACCGTGCTGCGCTCCTATCCTCTGAGCTTCGCCTACCTCGACCTGATCGATCATTACCCCAACGAGCGCGAGATGCAGGAACGCTTCGCCACGCTGTATTACGGCGACCAGGACAAGCCCGGCATCCTGCAGCGCTTCGCCGACGTGATGCGCGACGCGACCGTTCCGGACCAGGTGCCGCGTTTCCTGCAGGTAGCCAAGGTGCGCCTGGGCGACGACGCCCGCAAGGAGCTGCCTCCCGAGCTGGCCCGCACGCCCGGCACCGCGGAAACCTGGGCCGCGGACCTGTTCGCGGAAAACCTGTCCAGCAAGACCGGCGTGCCGCTGCTGCCTTACACCAAGGGCTACGCCATCGGCAACACCCTGTCCATGCGGGTGTCCGAAGGCGATGTGTTCATGCTCAAGCTGCCGGAAGCCGATTACGCCATCACGCTGGACATCCCCAAATTCCGCCACATCAAGAGTGGCGAAGTGCCGGCCGGAACCAGCTACATCTACGGCGCCTACGCCCACGTCAACATTCAGGAGCCCGTGTCCGGCAAGAACTACCTGGATGCCGACTTCAAGAACGGCGAAGTCAAGCTGGTGCCGGCATCGCAGGACACCATCGACGACTTTCCCGCCTACCACGAAGCCATCAAGGGACTGTTCGCCAAGCTGGCCGACAACCTGGCCGGCAATCGCAGCGACTGGCTGAAGTCGTCCACCGCCGCCTCCGACATCGACAAGCAGATCCACTCCACGCAACAATTATTGAAAGCCTGCAAATGATCCGTAGTTTTCTGATCGCATTCATGATGCTGTTCGGCGCCCAGGCGCTGGCGGCCACCGCCACGGCCAAGGGTCAGGCCACTGTCAAATACGAATCCTCGCTGTTCGGCAAGAAGGTCACGCCCGAAGTGCGCGCGCAAGCGGTGCTCCAGGCGCAACTGAAGGCCATCGACAAGTATTACGCCGAGGCGGGCGACGCCCAGTCGCAGAACCTAGACGCCATCCGCGAGAAAGTGAAAGCCGACCCGGACCGCTACATCCTGGAAACCGCGATCCTGAACGAGGAAGACCGCCCCGACATGGGCCAGTACACGGTCACGCTGCGCGCCACGCTCAACGTGTCGCAGTTGAACAACGCGGTCAAGGCGTCCTCCGCCGTCGCCCAGGCGGCCAACGGCGGCCAGAAGTCCAAGCTGACCTTCATCTTCGTCTCCCGCCAGACCGACAGCTCCCAGCGTTTCGACGACCGCGAATACCAGGCCGTTGAAGTGAAAGCCCAAGGCAAGGCCAGCCGCTCAGGCGGCCAGTATCGCGAATCGGTGGAGACCGGCGGCAGCACCACCCGCAAGGCCACCAAGAAAACCTATGCCATTTTCCCCAGCAACTACTTGAAGAGCGTGTTCAACGGCGTGTTCGCCGGCGCCGGCTTCAAGGTGGTGGACGCCGCCTACCTGGAGCCGTACAGCAAGGGCCTGCTGAAGATCAAGAGCGTGGAAACCGACTTCAAGTCCGGCAACGACCTGCAGCCGCAAACCGAGCGCAATGTGGCCGCCGGCCTGCAGAACGCCAAGGTGCCGTACATCGCCTACGGCACGCTGGACGTGCGCCTGGCCGACACCGATCCGGCCACCGGCCTGTTCCGCGTATCGGTGGCCGCCACCGGCAAGCTGCTGGACGCCAGCGACGCCATCCCGGAAACCAAGGCCGAAGTCGGTCCGATCCAGGCGGCCGGCCTGGGCCCCACCGAAGAAGAAGCCCAGGTCAACGCGCTGAAGAAGGCCGCCGAAGACGTCGCCCGCGAGTTGCTGAGCCAGATGACCAACGCCGGCATCAAATAAACCAGAACCGATTCACCCAACGACAATGCATCCGGAGATGAAAATGCGCAAAACCCTGATCGCGGCCGCCCTCGCCGCCCTGAGCCTCGCCGCCGTACCCGCCCACGCCGGCATGTTCGACGCCGTCACCAGCCTGGCCGGCGGCTCCGGCAACAGCAGCAGCGGCGCCGACCTGGTCGGCCAGCAGCAGCAACTGGTCGAATCCTACACCGGCGCCAACAAGCAAGTGCTGATGGCCCAATCGCTGATGGCCTCCGCGCTGGGCGCGAAAGACGCCGCCGCGCTGGCCAAGGCCGAAGCCGAGGCGCTGACCTCCGGCGCCACCAAGGACAGCCTGAGCAAGGCCGATTCCGCGCAAAGCGCCGTCGCCAAGGCGATCAGCGAGCAGCAAAAGAGCGCCGGCACCGAGCTGGACGCCGAAGCCAAGAAAGCCTACGCCGAAGGCCTGGGCTCGCTGGCCAAGGGAGTGCTGAAGTACACCAAGATGGCCAACCAGCTCAGCGGCTTCAAGGACGCGCTGGCCTCCGCCTCCCCGCTGGACCTGCCCAAGCTGTCCTCCGGCGCCTACATCGTCACCAACCTGCCGGGCAACTCCAAGAACCTGTACGAGGCGCTGAAGCAAGCCGTCAGCTTCGCCAAGAGCCACGACATTCCGGTTCCCAAGGATGCCACCCAGGCTCTCTAAGTCGGTGAAACCGGCCAAGGAAACGACATGAAGTTGCGATACGTGATGGGCGCCGCCACCTTGGCCCTGGGCCTGATGGCGTGCTCCCACAAGGAAGAGGCCGCGTCCGAGTCCAAGCCGGCCGCGGCCAGCGCGCCGATCCAGGCTCAGCCCGACGCGGGCAAGCTTGAATCGGTGGACAGCGCCGCCACCGGCATCGGCGCCAGCCCGGCGGAGGCAGTG
The DNA here is from genome assembly GCF_003325475.1 of Chromobacterium phragmitis. Lineage (NCBI taxonomy): Bacteria > Pseudomonadati > Pseudomonadota > Betaproteobacteria > Neisseriales > Chromobacteriaceae > Chromobacterium > Chromobacterium phragmitis. The sequence goes on along the minus strand of NZ_CP029495.1, from coordinate 2,076,666 downwards.
GAAGAGGCGCTCAAGCTGGCGATCAAGCAGGTCAACGGCGCCTCCTTCGACCTGGCTTCCGAGCAAGTCAAGGCGACGCTGTCCGTGGCGGCCGGCAAGGACGCCAGGCAACTGAGCGCGCACGCGTTCGCGGAATACGTCGCCCAAGAGTCCGGCGGCGTGGTCACCGGCTTCAAGTTGGTCAAGATGGAAGAGCCCGGCCTGCTGAGCAAGAACTACAAGGCGAGCATCGAAGCCAAGATCGCCAAGTTCGTCCAGCCGGCGTCCGCCGGCAAGCTGAAGATCGTGGTGGGTCCGGTGTACATCGAGCGCGAATCCTTCAAGCTGGCGGGCATCGCGGTGCCGGCCGAGCAGGTGGCCCGCGAGATCCACCAGCAGACGCTGGACGCGCTGGCCAACACCGGCCGCTTCTCGGTGCTGGACCGCGAGCTGGGCGACGACGTGCAGCAGGAGCTGGACATGATCAGCTCCGGCCAGACGCCTTCGGCGGAACGCTCCAAGATCAGCCAGGCGCTCAGCGCCGATCTGATCTGGACCGGCCACCTGACCGCGTTCGACTACGACAAGAAGCAGGCCAGATGGAACTTGTCGCAGCGGGTGATCCATGTCGCCAACCGGCAGGTCCAGCTGTCCAACATGCTGTCCGGCGACGCCGGCAAGCAGGGCGATGGCTCGGCCGACGCCATCCGCCGCGGCATGGAAGGCCAGATCGTGGACCGCATCGTCGGCGCCATCCTGGTCCGCACCTTCCCCGTCACCGTGGCCTCGCGTACCGGCAACAACGTGATCCTCAGCCAGGGCGGCCAGTCCGTCCGCGAAGGCGCGCGCTACAAGCTGGTATCGCTGGGCCAGGAAGTGAAAGACCCGCAAACCGGCCAGTCGCTGGGCCGCGCCGAGTTCGACTGCTGCGAAGTGGTGGTCGACAAGGTGATGCCGACCATGTCCCAGGGGCATCTGGAAAACGTCAAGATGCCGCTGGAACAGATCCCGCCCGGCGGCCTGCAACTGCGCGAGCTCGCCCCGCCGGCGGCGGCGGCCAAGGCCGAGTCCTCCGCGCCGGCCGCATCCGGCAAGAAAGCGGCTGGCAAGAAGCACAAGCCGGCCGCCGGCATGTTCGACGCCGACAAGGACAAGTGGTAGGCAACGCCTGCCGCCTGTCCCGCCAAGCCGGGCTCCCGATGGAGCCCGGCTTTTTTCACCACCAAAGATGGAAGCGCTGCGCCGGCGGCAGGTACATCTTGTCGCCCGGCTTGACCTGGAAGGCTTGGTAGAACGGGTCCAGGTTGCGGACCGTGCCGAAAGCGCGCCACAAATCGGGCGTGTGCGGATCGGACACCAGCTGCTTCAGCGTGGCCGCGTCGCGGCTCTTGCCGCGCCAGGACTGCGCGAAGGCGATGAAGAAGCGCTGGTCGCCGCTAAGGCCGTCGCGCACCGGGGCCTCTTTGCCGTCCAGCGCGATCCGGTACGCCTTGTAGGCGATTTCCAGGCCGGCGTTGTCGGCGATGTTCTCGCCCAGCGTCAGCGCACCGTTGACCTTGTGGCCCTTCACCGGCTCGTAGCCGCCGTACTGCTTGACCAGCTTGGCGGTCACCTCCTTGAAGTGCGCCTCGTCGGCCGCCGTCCACCAGTTGCGCATATTGCCGTCGCCATCGAACAGATGGCCCTGGTCGTCGAAGCCGTGGCTGATCTCGTGGCCGATGGTGGCGCCGATGCTGCCGTAGTTGACCGCCGGATCGAAAGCGGGATCGAAGTACGGCGCCTGCAGAATGGCGGCCGGAAACACGATCTCGTTGTTGGCCGGGTTGTAATAGGCGTTGACCGTCTGCGGCGTCATCCCCCATTCGGCGCGATCCACCGGCTGGCCCAGGTGCCTGGCCTGACGGCGGTAGTTGAACTCGGAAACGCGCTCGACGTTGCCGATCAGGTCGTCCGCGCGGATCTCCAGGCTGGCGTAGTCCCGCCACTTGTCCGGATAGCCTATCTTGGTCACGTACTTGGACAGCTTCTGGTGCGCCTCCTTCTTTGTTTCCGCGCTCATCCAGTCCAACGTGTCCACGCTCTGGTCGTAAGCCTTGAGCAAGTTGCGCACCAGCTCGTCAGCCTGGCGCTTGGCTTCCGGCGTGAAGTACTTGGCCACGTACAGCTTGCCCACCGCCTCGCCCATGCCCTCGTTCACCAGCGTCACCGCCTTCTTCCAGCGCGGCCGGTCGGCCGAACGGCCGTCCAGCGCCTTGCCGTAGAAGTCGAAGCGCGCGGCCGCCCACGGCTTGTCCAGATAGGGCGCGTAGGCGTCCAGCGTGCGCAGCGCCAGGTAGTCGCGCAGCACGGGCAGCGGCGTGGCGCGCAGCAGGCCAGGCAGCTGCTCCAGGTAGCTGGGCTGGTCCAGGTTGAGATCGGCGGCGGCGGACAGCTGCGCGTCCTTCAGCAGCGCCGGCCAATCATAGCCGGACAACTTGCCGGCCAGCTCTGCCGCGCCGGTCTTGTTGTAGGTCTTTTGCGCGTCGCGGTTGTCGACATTGCTCCACTGCGCCTTGGCCAGCCGGGTTTCCAGCGCCAACACCGCGGCGGCGCGCGGCTGGGCGTCCTTCTCGCCGGCCAGCGTCAGCAGCTTGGCCAGATAGGCCTGGTAGGCCTTGCGCGCGGCGGCGAAGTCGGCCGACGGCTCCAGGTAATAATCGCGGTCCATCGCCAGGCCGGACTGGTAGACACCAGCCAGATAGGCGGACGAGTTCTTGTTGTCCTGGCCGACATAGAAACGGAACGGCGTGTCCTCCGGCTGGTCCTGCAGCCGACCCATGTAGGCGATGGCCGCGTCGGCGCTGTCCAGCGCGGCGATGGCCGCCAGCTTCGGTCTCAGCGGCGCCAGGCCGCGGCGGGCGATGGTCTTTTCGTCAAGAAAGCTGCGGTAAAGATCGGCGATCTTGCGCGCGTCGGCGGAGGCCGCGGAGTCGGCATGCTCGATGAGGTCGCGCACCCGCTGCTGGTTGCGCTCGTACAATAGCTCCGCCACGCCGATGGACGAGCGCTCGGCCGGTATCGGCGTGCGCTTCATCCAGCCGCCATTGGCGTATAGCGCCAGATTGTCCTGCGGCCGCACCTTGCGGTCCATTCCCTTGAAATCGACGCCATAGGCGCCGTAATCCAGCCCTCCGGCCCAGGCCGCCGGCAGGCTCAACAGCATGGCCAGCGGCAGCAATCTCTTCCCTTGCATGGTTTTCCTCTTATTGTCTTTGCGATGGCCGGCGGCGAGCCGGCCTGAGCCGATGGTACGCCCCCGCTTCCCTCGCCGGCAATCCTGAGAATGCAAACAGCATTCCCCATGCGCCCCGCGCCGGACAGGATGCCGCAAACGAAAAAGGGCGCTTGCGCGCCCCTTCTCATCCAACCTCGCGGATCAGTCGCACAGCCGCTGGTAAAGATACACCAGCACCCGCGCCAGCTCTTTCGCCGTGTCTTCCTGGCCGGCGTTGCCGGCGTGCCCGCCGCCATCGGTTTCGTAGAACAGCGCGTCGTGGCCCAGCTCGCGCAAGCGCGCCACCATCTTGCGCGCGTGGCCCGGGTGCACGCGGTCGTCGCTGGCGCTGGTGGTGAACAGGGCCAATGGATAGCGTGCGTCGGCGCGCAGATGGTGATACGGCGAGTACGCCGCCAGCGCTTCGCGCTCGGCTTCGTCTTCCGGATCGCCGTACTCGTCTATCCAGCTGGCGCCGGCCAACAGCTCGGTGTAACGCAGCATGTCGAGCAAAGGCACCTCGCACACCACGGCCTGGAACAATTCCGGCCGCTGCGCCATCGCCGCGCCCACCAAGAGGCCGCCGTTGCTGCCGCCCTCTATCGCCAGCTTGGCCGGCGAGGTCAGCTGGCGGTCCATCAGGTCTTCCGCCACCGCGATGAAGTCATCGAAGCTGACCTGCCGCTTGGGCCCCTGCGCCGCCTGGTGCCAATGCGGGCCGAACTCGCCGCCGCCGCGGATGCAGGCCAGCACGAAAGCGCCGCCCTGGCCCAGCCAGTGCGGGCCGAAGTTTTCGATGTAATACGGCAGCATCGGCACCTCGAAGCCGCCGTAGCCGTACAGCAAGGTCGGCGTGGAGCCATCGAAAGGCGCATCGCGGCGACGCACCACGAAATAAGGAATTCTCTCGCCGTCCGGCGCCGTCGCCTGCCACTGCTCGGCCACATAGGGCGCGGGGTCGAAGGCCTCCGGTTGGCGGCGCAGGCATTCGCTCGCGCCGTTTTCCAGATCGAGACGGTACAGGCCGCAGGGCGTCAGGAAGTCGCTGTAGCTGTAGTACAGCACGTCGCTCTGCCACGGCTGGTCGGCGATTTCGATCACGCCGTCCTCCGGCAGGCTCAGCGGCTGGCGCACCCACTCGCCGTCCTGCTTGGCGAAGCACAGCATGCGGCTTTTGACGTTGTCCAGCAGGTTGACCAGCAGCCGGCTGCGCGTGGTTTCCACCATAGCCACCGCCAGGCGCGGCTCGGGCGCTTGCAAGGTCTGCGGCGCGGGGCCCTCGCCCAGCAGGCCGGCCAGCCTCACCGCCAGCAGGCTGCCGCTGGGATAGTTCGTCCCCTGCCAGGTCCAGTCCTCGGCCAGCTTGACGATGAAATCGCCGGCGATATAGGCCTCGATCTCCGCCTTGGGCGGCAGCGGCAGCGCGTGCAATTCCAGGCCGCCGTCGATCAGGTAATAGGTTTTGCGGTAGAAGCCGTCGGACACCTCGGCCAAGTCCAGCGCGCTGCCGTCGCTGTCCAGGAAGCGCCAGGCCGCGGTCATCATCGCGTCTTCCGGCGCGGCGAACAGCTGGGTCCAGCCATGCTGGCCGTCTTCTCCCCGCTCCACCAGCCACACCTCGCGCGGGTAGCCGGCGCGGGTCAGCGGCGCGCCCTTCCAGCCGGGGCAGACGAAGGCGCTGTCCGGATCGCGCCAGGCGATGTGGTTCTTGCCCTCGGGAAAGCTGAAGCCGCCCTCCACCCAGCGTCGCGCTTCGACATCGTATTCGCGCGCCACGGTGGCGTCGCCGCCGCCGTTGGTCAGATGCACCAGCGCCCGCTGCGGCGTCACCGTGCAGTGGGACACGCCGTCCAGATACCAGTCCTTGCCGTCGGCGTCGGCCAAGGCGTCGATGTCCAGCACCGTCTGCCAGTCCTGGCTGCCGACGCGGTAGTCGTCCAGGGTGGAGCGGCGGTAAATGCCGCGCGGATGCGCCTCGTCCTGATGGAAGTTGTACAGCCAGCCGGCGTGCTCGGCGAAGTATGGAATCTGCCGCGTGTCGCGCAGATGGGCCAGAATGTCGGCCTTCAGGCCGTCAAAGCGCGGGTCGGCGTCCAGCACGCCTTCGGTGCGGGCGTTCTGCTCCGCCACCCAGGCGGCGGCGCGTTTGGAATCCAGGCTTTCCAGCCAGGCGTGGTGGTCTTGGGACGGGGTCATGGCGCGATAGATAAGAAATCAATGAATGGCGGCGAGGTTAGCACCGGCGCGCGCCGCTGCCAAATCGCCTCAATGCTTGCCATGCGCCAGCATCCACGCGCCGGCCAGACCCAGCGCCCTAGCCTCGATGCCGTTGTAGCCGTGCCAGGCCCAGGGCTGACACGGGTCGCCCTCGCTGTAGCCGCCATCCAGCAGCATCAGCTCGCGCGGCGCGTCGGCGCGCAGCCGGTCCAGCGGCAGATCGGCCCAGGCCGGCAGGGCAAACAGGCAGCACAGCCACCCATAGCGGCGGCGCATCGCGTTCTCCCTCAAGGTTCCTCGGCGGCGGCGGCCCTAAAGCGGGCGATCACCTCAGGCGGGGTGTCCCTGTTGAATGCGGCGTACAGGCCGCTGTCCAGCTTGTCCAGCCGGATGCCGCGCGCCACCTGTGCGCGCTCCAGCCCCAGCGCCTTCAGCTTGCTGGCGATGCCGTTTTCCGACGAAGGCAGCAGGTCGCAACGGCCGGCGGCCAGCTTCTTGACGTTGAGCGTGGCGTCCGGCGACACCTCCAGCCGGGCGAAGCCCTGCTCCGCCAGAAACTCGTGCCGGTAGTCGTTGAGCACCACGCAGACGCGGTACTTGCGTGCCTCGTCCAAGGTTCGCGGCTGGATGTCGTTGCGCGCGGCCAGCCGGTAGAAATAAACGTCGGTGTCGAGAATCTTGAAGGTGAAGTCCAGGTACTTCTGCCGTTCCCGGGTCCTGGCGATGGGAAACACCATCGCGTAGGGCCGGGTTTTCGCCTCCTGGTAGGCGCGCGCCCACGGCGCGGCCTGCAGCGCGCCGAACGGCAGGCCCAGCCTGCGCATCACCCGCGTCACCTTCTCCACCGTAGTGCCGCCCATCACCTGTCCGGACGGGCTGACCATCACATAGGGCGGATCGTCGTCGGTGTAGATGCGCACCTGCGCCAGGCCATCGGCCAATCCAAACGCCGGGCGCAAGCAAACGGCCGCCAGCAGCCCGCCGAACATCAAGCGTTGCCGCATGCGGCCTGCTCCCATCGGTCTATCTACTGGTTATAGGCCTCAGTCGCTGAGCACGCGCTGCATCGCCTCCAGCAGACGGTCGATGTCGGCGCGGCTCACCTGCCAGTGGGTGACCAGGCGCATCATGCCCATGTGCGGCGGGTTGGCCAGGAAGCCGGCCTCTTCCAGCGCGGCCATCAACTCGGCGGAGTCGATGTCGGCGTTGAAGCGGAACCACACCAGGTTGATGTGGGTGTCGGCCGGATTGATGTCCACGCAGGGCAGCTTGGCCAGGCCCTCGGCCAGGTAGCGGGCGTTGGCGTGGTCCTCATCCAGCCGCGCCGCCATCTCGGTCAGCGCCAGGATGCCCGGCGCGGCCAGCACGCCGGCCTGGCGCAGGCCGCCGCCCATCAGCTTGCGCTTGCGGCGCGCCTGTTCGATGAAATCCTCGCGTCCGGCGAGCATGGAGCCCACCGGCGCGGCCAGGCCCTTGGACAGGCAGAACATCACGCTGTCCACGTGGCGGACCACCTCGCGCGCATCGCAGCCCAGGCTGGCGGCGGCGTTGAACACGCGCGCGCCGTCCAGATGCACCGGCACGCCGTATTCGCGCGCCAGCGCGGCGGTGTCGGCCATGGCGGCCAGCGGCAAGACGCGGCCGTTGCTGTGGGCGTTTTCCAGGCAGATCAGGCCGGTGCGCGGCTCGTGGATGTCGTCGCCGACGCGGATGCGGCGCTCGATCTGCTCCACCGCCATCAAACCGTTGACGCCTTCCACCGCGCGCATATGGACGCCGGCGATCACCGCCGCCGCGCCGGCCTCGTGCGAGACGATGTGGCTGTTGTCCTCGATGATCACCTCGTCGCCGCGGCGGCAATGGGTGAACAGCGCTAGCTGGTTGCCGAAAGTGCCGCTGGGCACGAACAGCGCGGCCTCCTTGCCCAGCTTGTCGGCGGCCAGCGCTTCCAGCTTCAGCACGGTGGGGTCGTCGCCGTAACAGTCGTCGCCCAGCGGGGCGTCGAACATGGCCTGGCGCATGGCCGGGGTCGGTTGGGTCACGGTGTCGCTGCGCAGGTCTATCTTCTGCATGATGGGCTTCTCCTCAAGTGTGTGGCCGCGCCGGCAAGCCCAAAAAACCCGCCAGCGCGTCGGTGATCGTGTGTTCCAGGCCCGCTGCGCCCGGGTCGGCATCCAGCAACAGGCCGTGCGTCAGGCTGTCCGCCATGCGCAGCAAGGTGCCGGCCTTGGCGGGATCGAGGCCGGATTCGGCCAGCCAGGCTTCCATCCGCTCGCGCAGCGCCTGGTCCAGCGGGTTGCTGGCCGGCGGCTCGTCGAAGGCTGGCCATTCGCGCTCCAGCACCCGGTGCAGGCCCAATTCGCGCCGATGCAGATCCAGCGCGGCGACCACCATCGCCGCCAGCCGTTCGCGCGGCGGCTGGCCGGCGGTGTCAGCCAAGGCGCGATCCAGCGCCGCCAAGGTCTCTTCTCCATGGCGGCGATGCAAGGCGGCGACCAGCGCCTGCTTGTTGGGAAAGTACTGGTAGAGCGAGCCGATGCCGACCCCGGCCTCCTCGGCGACGCGGTTGGTGTTGAACGCGGCATAGCCGTCGCGGGCCAGAATGCGAGCCGCCGCCTCCAAAATGGCGGCGACGGCATGGCGGGAGCGGGCCTGGAGCGGCGTTTTGCGCGGCTGCGGAATGTCTGGCATGGACCAAGCTAAACACGAGTTTTCCGGCATCGCAAGCGCGCCTACATTAATGGCTGAGCGGAGCCGGCCCGCCGCATCCTCATTCCCTACTGGAGTCTCGCCATGTCCAAGACCATGACTTTCTTCGCGCTGCTGCGCGTCCATCCCAACTGGCTGCGGCTGAGCCGGCCGGAGCGCCGCCGCTTCGAAGAGGACACGCTGAAACCCATCTACGCCCGCTATCCCGAGGTGCGCATGCGCTGGTTCGACGCCGAAGCCTTCACCACCCGCTGCAGCGATGTGGCGATGTTCGAGACCGAGTCGGTGACGGCTTTCTACTATCTGATAGACGCGCTGCGAGACAGCCGGGTGGTGACCGAGCCTTATTTCGAGTTCGTCGACATCATCCCGGCGGTGGAGAACGGTTTCCGCGACTACGACGCCCAGCTGGCGCAATAGGCCGAATACCGACGGCGGCCGCTGGGGCCGCCGTCATCGGACATGCATCGGAGATTCAGGCTTGGCCTGATAAGGCCGGCGCGGAAGGCCGGCGTCTTGCATTCAACGGATTGTCAGTCTAGGCCGTTCAGTGGATTCGGTACGATTGTCGGATCGCGTCGGCTTGACGCTCCGCCTTCTGGATGTCCGGCGTGGCCATCGTGATGTCGGCGCCGCAACTGCAGCGCAGCGCATGGTCGGGTAACAAGGCCTTCAGATGTTGGCGGGTTTCTCGCCCGCACTCCTCGCAGGCGATGACCACGGTGGCGTTGTAATGCTTATCCAGATCGATGTCGAACCTTTGCTGCTTCATCGGATTCTCCCTAGAACTGAGAGTCGACCGGCAGAGGACCTGCCGACGGCAATTCGTACCGGTCTCGGAACGCGGCCGGCGAAACCGGCGCGTATAGGAGAAGATAGGGCAACCGGGAAAAGGTTCCAATCTATCAAGCAGTTGGATTGTAAAAAATTCTTCACGCGGAGCCAGAAACGCCACACCCGGAACGCCGCCGCCGCCGCCAGGCCGCGCCCGGACTGGCACCCCGCCCTCGCCTTGGTTATCCTTGGCCGTTTTTGCGCAACAGGTTATCCCGATGGACCACTCCGCCGATCTAGACCGCCGCTTCGGCGGCATCGCCCGCCTGTACGGCGACGACGCGCTCGCGCGCTTCGGCCGCGCCCATGTCTGCGTGGTGGGCGTAGGCGGCGTCGGCTCCTGGGTGGTGGAAGCGCTGGCCCGCAGCGCGATCGGCCGCCTGACGCTGATCGACCTGGACAACGTCGCCGAATCCAACACCAACCGCCAGTTGCCGGCGCTGGACCCGCTGTACGGCATGGCCAAGGTGACAGCGCTGGCCGAGCGGGTCAAAGCCATCAACCCGGCCTGCGAGGTGACGGAGATAGAAGACTTCGTCACCGAAGAGAATATGGACGAGATGCTGGGCCAGGGCTACGACTACATCGTCGACTGCATCGACAGCCTGAAGGTGAAAACGGCGATGGCCGCCTGGTGCGCCGGGAAGCGCCAGCGCTTCATCGTCTCCGGCGGCGCCGGCGGGCAGATGGACCCGAGCAAGATCAAGCTGGCCGACCTGTCCGAGGTGACGCAAGACCCGCTGTTGTCCAAGCTGCGCTACAACCTGCGCCGTCGCCACGGCTTCGCCCGCGACGGCAAGAAAATGGGCGTGCCCTGCGTCTACTCCACCGAGCAGCTGGTCTACCCGCAGGCCCAGGCCTGCGAGGCGGGAGACGCGCGCGGACCGCAAGGCCTGTCCTGCGCCGGCTTCGGCGCCGGCATGGTGGTGACGGCCAGCTTCGGCCTGTTCGCCGCGTCGCGGGTGCTGACCGATCTGGCCAAGGCCAGAAAATAAGCCAAGCCTGACTAGCGGTTTCTGAGTCTTCCATTCCGCGCAGACCGTTAGCAACGCACCCATTTCCCCTTCAGGACGCGCCGGCAAAAAAGCGTCTGGCCAGGTGTTAAGCCGCCGATATGTTCGACGCCGCGCGACGCTAGCGCGCGGCTAGTTTCGGCGGCGCCTGGCCAGATGCTTTCTTGCCGGGGTTTCGCGGGCGGCAGGGGCGGCCTGGGATCGCCAAGGGGCTGGCCGCACAGCCCCTGGCCCGTCTGGCGGGCGGAACCGCCACCTGAAACATCGTCCGCGCAGCGGACACATCAGCCTAATAAACCAGCCCCCATGCTTGGGACCTAGCGAAAAGCACGCAGCTTCAGCCCTTGCTCTGAATCAGATCCCACTGATTGCCGCACAGGTCGAGAAACACCGCCACCGTGCCGTAATCCTGCTCCAGCGGCGGGCGGGTGAACTCGACGCCGGCCGCGCGGTAGCGCTCGTAATCGCGCCAGAAATCATCGGTGTTCAGAAACAGCCACACCCTGCCTCCGGCCTGGTTGCCGATCGCCGCGCGCTGAATGTCGTTGCTAGCCTGGGCCAGCAGCAGTCCGGCCGCCGAGCCCGGCGGCGTCACCACCACCCAGCGCTTGTCCTGTTCCGCCTGGTAGCTGTCTTCGGTCAGCTCGAAACCCAGCTTGCCGACAAAAAACGCGATGGCTTCGTCGTAATCGGCCACCACCAGCGACACCAGCGCCAAACTCTGCTTCATGCTCTCTCTCCGCTGCCAGGCGCCGCCGCCGGCGGAACATCCGCCAGCCTGCGCCGCGCCCCGGCCAGGCCGCGATGATACCCCCATCCGCCGCCATCGCGGGGATGGCTATCACGGCTGCAGAATCCGGCAGCCGTGGTCCTGCAGCTCTTCGGCCGAGCCGCGGTTGATTTCGAACAGGTCGGCGCGGGTGGCCAGCAGCACGAAGCCCTCGCCGTCGTCGAAGCGAGCCGGCAGCATCGCCATGCCGTAGCGGCCCATCTCGGCGCTCGCCCCCGGCACGCCGTTGGCCAACAGCTGGAAAGCGTCGCCAACCGGATCGCCGGCGCCGTCTGCATCGACCCGCCGCGCCCAGTACGCATGCCCCTTCAATTCCACCGGCAGCTGCCGCCAGCTGCGCTGCAGGCCATCGGCCAGATCGTCCACCTGCTGCCGCACCGTGGCGTCGGTGCAGGAAATATGGATGTGCAGCTGGTTCTGACTGCGCCCGTATTGCGAGTTGATGGTCAACGACAGCGCCATGCGCGGCAGCGGCTGGCCCCGGCGGGCGTCCAGATAGCCGCGCGCGCGCCAGGCTTCGCGCCAGTAGTCCGGCGCGCCGTCGCTCAGCAACGCGGGGCTCTCGATGCCGCTGACCTTGGCGGTGGGAATCAGCAGATACTGCAACGGGCCATTGCGGTCTTTCAGCACCGCCACGCCCTGATCCAGCTTCACCTCGGCGCAGGGGCCCGGCCGGCCCTGGCCTTGCTGGGCCGGCACGCATTGCCCGCCGACGATGCGCCACAGCGCGTCGCTGTCGGCCAGCGCGTAATAGGACGCGCCGGCGATCAGCAAACCCGCCAATCCGCCGCCCAGCCAGATTCTTTTTCTCATCCCTGCCCTGTCATGAAATGGTTCGAATGCGTCTTAATTCGCAGCATGATAGCCGAAGCCGGTTTCGAGTAAAAACTCATGCCAATGATGTTGGCAGATTGCCGAAAATGATTCCAAACAAATACAGATTGGCGACCTGATATTTCCACAATTCACCACAAAACAGCATAAACAGTAATAAACCATCCCAAAGGACAGGGTTTAAATCTGGCCACTTGACCTATTGTGGCGCCCTCCGCGCCGGAATATGCCGACGCGCTGCCACATACCCGTCATACCGCGAAAACTGCAACAATCATGCCAGAAGAATCATTCCGTCCGCTGCTTCACATCACCCGCCGCCAGGCTTTGCTGTTCTGTCTGCTGCTCACCGCCTTCGAACTGCTGACCTACCTCGCCAGCGACATGGTGATGCCGGCCATGCTGCGCGTCACCGCCGACCTTTCCGCCGACAGCCGCCATGTGCCCACCGCGCTCAACGCTTTTCTGCTGGGCGGCATCGCCTTCCAGTGGCTGATCGGCCCGCTGTCCGACCGCTTCGGCCGCCGCCCGACGCTGCTGGCCGGCACCCTGATTTTCGCGCTCGCCTGCCTGGCCGCCTCCGGCAGCCAGCACATCGCCTGGTTCAACCTGCTGCGCTTTGCCCAGGGCATCGCGCTGGGCTTCATCGTGGTGGTCAGCTATCCGGCGCTGCAGGAAACCTTCGCCGAGGCCGACGCGGTGCGGCTGATGGCCCTGTTGGCCAATATCGCGCTGCTGTCGCCGCTGGCCGGCCCGCTGCTGGGCAGCCTGCTGCTGGAGGTCCTGTCCTGGCGCCAGCTGTTCGCCCTGCTCGGCGCGGCCTCCGCGCTGGTGGCGCTGGGCCTGTGGCGCTGGATGCCGGAAACGCTGGGCGCGCCGCGGCGCGACGGCCCGGCCCAGCAGCCGGTGCCGCTGCGGCTGGGCGTGGCGCTGGCGAATTATCTGGCGCTGCTGAAACACCGGGAATTCGTCTGCGGCAGCCTGGCGCTGGGCCTGCTGACCCTGCCGCTGATCGCCTGGATCGGCCTGTCGCCCTTGCTGCTGATCCGCAGCCTGGGCTACAGCGGCCTGGCGTACGGCCTGTGGCAGCTGCCGGTGTTCGCCGCGATGATCGCCGGCAATCTGCTGTTGAACCGGCTGGCCGGCCGGATGGAGCTGTCCCGCCTGCTGCGGCTGGCGCTGTGGCCGATGGCCGGCGGGCTGCTGCTGACCGGGCTCAGCGCGCCGCTGCCCCCCTCGCTGCCGGCGCTGGTCGCCTGCCTGGCCGTCTACGCCTTCGGCCTGGGCCTCGGCAACGCCACCCTGTACCGGCTGACCCTGTACTGCAGCGACAACGCCAAGGGCAGCGTCGCCGCGATGCTGGGCATGCTGTCCACCGCGATGCTGGGCGGCGGCAGCGTCGTCCTCGCGCTGCTGGACGCCGGCGACAGTCCGGCCCGCTTCGCCGCCGGCGTCAGCCTGGCCTCGCTGCTCGCCCTGCCGCCGCTATGGCTGCTGCTGCGCCGCCCGCAGCCGGCCCCCGTCGCCGCCTGACGCCCGTTTTCTCCATCACAGGAACCGCCATGACCACGCTTTCCCATGTAGAAGCGCTGTGCGCGCTGGAACATCCCTACCGCGCCGACGCCGAATGCGACCGCCTGTTCGACGCCGCGATGCGCGAACTGGTCGACTACCACTGCGAGCACAGCCCCGGCTACCGCCGCTGGCTGGAGCAGAACGGCTTCACGCCGGAACGGCTGGCCAGCCTGTCCGACTGGTCGCAATTGCCGCCCATCTTCGCCAACTACTTCAAACGCCGGCTGCTGCTGAGCAAAACCGGCGAGAACGCGCTGGAGCTCACCTCCTCCGGCACCACCGGCCAGAAAAGCCGGATGCGCTACGACGAGCGCAGCATCGGCGCCGCCCAGCGCATGGTGGACCGCATTTTCGACTACTACGGCTGGAACACCCCGGAGCAGCGCTGCAACTACCTGCTGCTCAGCTACGAGCCGGCCGGCGCCATCACGCTGGGCACCGCCTACACCGACCAGTTCCTCAGCAAATACGCGCCGGTGAACCGCGCCGTCTACGCCTTGCGCCACAACGGCAAGGCCAATGAGTTCGATCCCTTCGGCACCGTGCGCGCGCTGCAGGAGTTCGCCGAGGAAGGCCTGCCGGTGCGCATCCTCGGCTTCCCCGCCTTCCTGTGGTTCACGCTGGAGCGGATGCGCGACATGGGCCTGCCGCCGCTGGCGCTGCATCCGGAATCGCTGGTCCTCCTCGGCGGCGGCTGGAAAACCCATGCCGACAAGGCGATATCGAAGACCGAGCTCTATCGCCGGCTGGGCGAGCAACTAGGCTTGCCGGACGAGCGTTGCCGAGACGGCTACGGTTCGGTCGAGCACCCGGTGCCCTACAACGAGTGCCCGCGCCACCGCTTCCACGTGCCCAGCTGGGCCCGCGCCTGGACGCGCGACACCGCCACGCTGGCGCGGCTGCCCTACGGCGAGGCCGGCTTCCTGCACCTGGCCTCGCCCTACATCACCTCCAGCCCCGCGCACAGCATGCTGCTGAGCGATCTCGCCGTGCTGCAGCCGGCAGAACGCTGCGGCTGCGGCCTGGCCACCGACTGGTTCGAGCTGTTGGGCCGCGCCGGAACCAGCAAGAGCCGCAGCTGCGCGCTGGCCGCATCCGAACTGATCAAGGAGTCCTGACATGTATCTGATTGATGGAGCATTGCGCGCCGACATCGACCTCGACGCGGCGCTGGCCGCGCTGAGCGGCCGCCTGGCCGGCACCCTGGCCGAACCGCTGGACGTCGAGACTGTGCTGTCCTGCGCCGAGCGCTTCGCCGACGCCCTGACCCGGACCGAGCATCATCCGCAGCTGGACGCGGCGGCCCGCGCCGAACTGGCCGCCCTCTGCCGACGCGAAACGCTGCGGGCCAAGCTGGAGCGCGAACTGGGCGAGCGGCCGTTCTCGCTGCGCCGGCCAGACTACCGCGAAGCCCGCTTCGAAGCCTGGCAGCCGCTGGGCCTGGTGCTGCACGTGACGCCGTCCAACGCCGCGCTCCTGCCGTTCATGGCGGCGCTGGAAGGCCTGCTGGCCGGCAACATCAACTGGCTGCGCCCCAGCGGCAGCGATCAGGGCCTGAGCGCCCGGCTGATGGCGGAATTCCTGAGCCACGACGCCGGCGGCAAGCTGGCCGCCCGCCTGGCGGTGCTGCCCGCTGCCAGCGGCGAGCTCTCCCGGCTGATGGCCCATGCCGACGGCGTGTCGGCTTGGGGCGGCGACGCCGCGCTGGCCGCGATCCGCGCCCAGCTGCCGCCGGGCTGCCGCTGGATAGACTGGGGACACCGCGTCAGCTTCGCCTATCTGCAGCCGGCCGCCGCCAGCGACATCGCGCTGGACGCGCTGGCCGACGACGTCTGCCGCCTCGACCAGCAGGCCTGCTCCAGCCCGCAGGCGCTGCTGGTGGACAGCGACGACCCCGCCGTGATCCACGACATGGCGCGCCGGCTGGCCGCCGCGCTCGCCCGCCGCGCGCCGCTGTGGCCCGCGCTGACGCCGGACCTGCAGGAAGCCGCCGAGATCAGCACCCGGATGGCTTTCCACAAGCTGGACCAGGCTTTCGCCGATGGCCAAGGCCAGGTGCTGTCCGGCCAGGGCTGGCGGCTGGCCTGGAACATGAGCCAGGAGCTGGCGCCGTCGCCGCTGTTCCGCACCGTGGAGCTGCGGCCGGCGCCGCGCGCCGCGCTCGCCGCCATCCTGCGTCCATGGCGCACCCATCTGCAAAGCTGCGGCCTGATCGCGCCCGCCGCGCAGCTGCCGGAACTGAGCCGCGCGCTGCTCGCCGCCGGCGTCAGCCGCGTCGCGCCGGCCGGCCGCATGCACGACGGCTACCATGGCGAGCCGCATGACGGCGTCTACGCGCTGCAGCGGCTGTCGCGCCGGGTGTCGGTCAGTCTGGACGCCGCCGCCCTGCCCGGCCACGCCCATCTGGACGCGCCGCCGGCCGAGCCCGCAGGCCTGGCCGCGCTGCCGCTGATGGACAAGGCCGCCTTTCAGAGCCAGCCCGCCAACGACAAGGCCCAGCTGTTCTTCCGCAGCGGCGGCAGCAGCGGCGCGCCCAAACTGGCCGGCGTCAGCTACCGCGACTACCGCCACCACATGCGCGCCGCCGCCGACGGCATGCTGGCCGCCGGCCTGAATCCATCCACCGACCGGGTGATGAACCTGCTGTACGGCGGCAAGATGTACGGCGGCATGCTCAGCTTCTTCTCGATACTGGAGCGGCTGGGCGTCGCGCAGTATCCGATGGGCGGCCCCTCGGACGACGATTTCAGCGAGATCGCCCACTTCATCGTCGAGCAGAAGATCAACACCCTGATCGGCATGCCCGGCACCCTGCATCGGCTGTTCGAATGCGAGAACAAGGTGCTGCGCCGCTACGGCGGCGTGCGCAAGGTGTTCTGCGGCGGCGAGCACATCAGCGACGGCCAGCGCGCCTACATCGGCAGCTTCGGCGTGGAGCTGATCCGCTCGGCGATGTACGGTTCGGTGGACGCCGGCCCGCTGGGGCATGCCTGCCCGCACGGCGGCGACGGCGAATTCCACCTGCTGGCCGAAGCTCAGTGGCTGGAAATCCTGGAAACCGACAGCGATCGGCCCGCCGCGCCCGGCGCCGTCGGCCGTCTGGTGTTCACCTCGCGGGAACGCGAAGCGCAGCGGGTGGAGCGCTACGACCTGGGCGATCTGGGCCAGTGGCTGCCCGGCCTCTGCCCCTGCGGCCTGGCCGCGCCGCGCTTCCGCCTGACCGGCCGCCACGGATCGCTGTTGCGGGTAGGCACCATCTTCGTCAACCCATCCGCGTTGACCGACAAGATCGGCCTGCCGATGCAATGGCTGGTGGACAACGCCGACAGCGGCGGCGACCGCATCCGGCTGCTGGCCGACGGCGACCCGTGGGCGATCCGCGCCCGGCTGCTGGAAGAGCCGATGCTGAACGAAGTGGTGGGCGGCGGCCTGCTCACACTGGAAGTGACCGCCACGCCCGCCGCCGAATTCCGCCGCCATCCGCACAGCGGCAAAACTCCGCTGGTGCTGGACCTGAGACGATGAAACCCGGCCGGCGCGGCCGCGCCGGCATGTACACACATAATTATGAATCCGAATCTGATATCGCTGGTCGACCACGCCCGCAACCATTCGCCATACTACCGCGCGCTCTACCGCGGCTTGCCAGCCCGGGGCTGGCGGCTGTCCGACCTGCCGCCGGTCGACCCCGCAGCTTACTGGCGCGACTCTCAAGACCTGTCGCGCTGGCCGGCGCTGACCGCCGCCCCTGTCGGCGGCCATGTCTTCAAAACCGGCGGCTCCACCGGCGACGGCAAGCTGTCGGTGTTCAGCACCGACGAATGGCGAGCCTTCGTCCAAACCTTCGCCGCCGGCCTCGCCCGCCAGCTGCGCCCCGGCGACCGCGTCGCCAACCTGTTCTTCGCCGGCGACCTCTACACCAGCCTGCTGTTCACCCACGACGCGCTGTCGCGCTCGCCGGTGCCGGTGCTGGAATTTCCGTTCACCTGCAATGTCGACGACGACGCGCTCGTCGACGCCATCCGCCTTCACCGGATCAATGTTCTGGCCGGCGTGCCGGCGCAGCTGTTGCGCTTCGCCCATTATCTGGATGAAAACGCGCTGGCCCTGCCCGGCGTGGAAACCGTGCTCTACGCCGGCGAAAGCCTATTCGGCGAGCAGATCGCGCTGCTGAAACAGGTATTCCCGCAGGCTCGCATCGGCTCGATAGGCTGCGCCAGCGTGGACGCCGGCCTGATAGGCTACGCCGACCCGGACTGCATCCACGGCGAGCACCGGGTGTTCGACGGCGACAGCGCCATCGAGATCGTCGACGAGGACAGCGGCGAGCCGATAGACGAGCCCGGCCAGCCCGGCCTGCTGCTGGTGACCAATCTGCAGCGCCGGCTGATGCCGGTGATACGCTACCCCAGCGGCGACCTGGCCTGCTGGCGCGAGCCGCCGGGCCCGAACCGCAAGTTCGCCTTGCTGGGCCGCGCCGGAAACGGCCACCGCGTCCGCGTCGGCACGCTGTCGCTGTTTCCGGACGAACTGGGCGCCGCGCTAAGCCGCCAGGGCGAACTGCTGGCCTGGCAGCTGCAGATCTCGCGCCGGCTCGGCCGCGACTGCCTGCGCCTGCTGCTGGCGGCGCGCGCGCCGCTGGATCTGTCCGCGCTGCGGCAGGCGCTGCTGCTGCAGCAACCGGCGATCGCCGCGCTGTGCGCCGCCGATCAGCTGCGTCTGGAGCTGGAACAAACCGCCCCGGCGCAGATGCGTACCCACCCCCGCTCCGGCAAGTTGATGCGGGTGGCCGATCTGCGCGACTACCAGCCTGAGGAGGCCATCGCATGAGCGCACGCCATCCGCAAGCCGCCTGGGCCCGCGACTACCAGCCGTCCGACGCCGCCGGCATCAGCGCGCTGTTCCGGGCCATCTACGACGACCGCTATTTCTACGCCGATGTCTATCTTCCCAGCCAGATCGAGCAACGCAACGCCAGCGGGCAATGGCGCTCGGCGGTCGCGATCCACGACGGCCGGCTGCTGGGCCATGCCGCGCTGTGGCTGGATCCGGCCCGGCCCGGCCAGGCCGAACTGGCGATGAACGTGGTGCACCCGGACGCGCGCGGCCAGGGCATCGCCAGCCTGCTGGGCCGCCATCTGCGCGCCGCGGCCCCTGGTCTCGGCATCGAGCTGCTGACGATCAAGCAGGTGTGCGCGCATCCGCGCAGCCAGTATGTCGCGCGCGCGCTGGGCTTTCACAACACCGCGCTGCTGCCGGACTACATCGACACGCCGTTCGCCGGGCCGGAGCCGGAAAGCATCTTGTTCGGCTGCTTGCCGCTGAAACCGCGGCCCTTGCCGCGGCTGGACTGGCCGGAAAATTGGAAGGAATGGCTGGCGCCGTTGCGGCAGGCCTTGGGGGAAGAGAGCGGCGCGGTCTCAAGCTCCAACTTGCCCGGCCTCGCGCTGGCGCGCCATGGCCAGCGGCTGGAGTTGACCGCCGGGCAGCCGACCCCGGCGCGGCTGGCCGAAATCGCCGCGCTGCCCGCCAGCCAGCTGATCTACCTGAAGCTGCCGGCGAACCAGGAGGCGCTGGCGCGGGAAACGCAACTGCGCGAAGCGGGTTTCCGCTTCGGCGGACTGTTGCCGGCGGCATCCGGCGGCTGGCAGCTGCTGTGGCTGCGCGGCGCGTCCGCGCGTGAGATCCGCTTTTGCGACGAGCAGGCGGAACGCCTGCGCCGGCTGGGCTAGCCAGGCGCGGAGTCAGCCGCC
The DNA here is from genome assembly GCF_003325475.1 of Chromobacterium phragmitis. Lineage (NCBI taxonomy): Bacteria > Pseudomonadati > Pseudomonadota > Betaproteobacteria > Neisseriales > Chromobacteriaceae > Chromobacterium > Chromobacterium phragmitis. The sequence continues at coordinate 2,057,709 of NZ_CP029495.1, read as the reverse complement.
GCGGCCCGGCAGCGGCTCCAGCCTGACCGCGGTGCCGTAGCACAGCACCTCGGTGAGGCCGGTCATCACCTCGGTGGCGTCGTAACGCATGCCTATCACCGCGTCGGCCCCCAGCGCTTGCGCGTGCTGGCACATCTCGGCGTAGGTCTCCGAGCGCGCCCGCTCGCACAAGCTGGTATAGATGGTGATGTTGCCGCCGAACAGCGACTGCAGTCCGCCGAAGAAATTGCCCACCACCGAACGCGAACGCACGGTGATGCCGCGCACCACGCCCAGATTGGCTGTCACCCGGTAGCCGGGCAGTTCGAAGGCGGTAGTGACCATTTGGGCTGGCAGCATGGGACTCTCCAAAGTATGAAGACGGTACGACCGCTCAGGCGGCGGCCAGTTCGCGGCCGGCGCGGTAGGCGCCGTCCAGCAGCACCGGCGCGCAGGCGCTGATGTTCAACTGCGCCGCCAGCGTCACATCGTCAGGGAAGCCCCTGGCCACCAGCTCCGCTCCGGAGGCCGCGCCCTGCAAATGGCGCTCCAGGTCTGGCCGCGCCAATTCGAACGCCGCCTCGGCGGCCAAGGCCTCCGGCGACTTGCTGACCCGCAGCCGCTGGATGATGGCGCCGGCGCCGATGAAATCTTCATAGGCGAAACGCAGGCGTCCGTCCGGTCCAAGCTCGCCGGCGGCGACCAACAGCACATCGCCGCCCGCCTGTTCGATGTAGTCCGCCACCGCTGCGGCATTGCGCAGACAGCCCGCCAGGGTGCTCGCGGACTCGCTGGCCAGGCTCAGCGCGGCGCCGTTCTGCGACGGCAGCACCAGGCGGCTGCCCGCCTTCAGATCGCACAGCGAGCCCGGCGACAGCGATGGCTGGCTATGGCTGCGCTCCGCCGCCAGCATCGCCTTGTTCTCGCAAGCGAAGTCCACAGCGCCCGCGGCCTTGAAACGATAGGGCAACACCTCGGCGCCGTTGCCGCAAGCGATGTCGACGCTGGTGCTGAACGACAGCACGTCAACGATCACGCAATGGGCCGCCCGCCCGCTCAGGTGCTGAACCGCCGGCAAACCCCACTGCAATCGCACCGAATATTCTTGTTGCGCGTAATGCATCCCACATTCCCGATCCATGTGGAAAACCGCCCGCGGCTTGCGCCGGAGGCGGTGTTTCCGTCGACTCTTCGATACTGCCGCGGCCAAGCCGCGGCCCCTTGTCCCTGGCGCGCTGACGACGCCATGTTTTTATCAGTAAGGTCCGAAGATTAACTATTGGCGCGGGAAAATTCAAAACAAAACAGGCGGCTCGCCGGGAAAGGAAGCGAAACGGCGCGTTCCGCTGTTGGTTTCCCAACAGTTGGCCGACTCAGCCCCGCTTCAGCATCAAGGTGTATTCGCCGTTGCGCTCGCCAGCCTTGGCGAACAGGCGCCCTTCGCCGCTGATGCCGGCGAACCCTCCGCTGCCGCTGCCCTCCAGCACCTGCAACGTGGCCCGCGCGCCGCTGCGGGACGAGTACACGCCGTCATGGCGCAGCACGAAGCTGCCGCTCAAGCCGTCCCAGTCGCCAGTCACTCGCTCGAAGCCGGTGAAGATCACCTCCCCATCCGGATCCGTGGGATACAAGAGCTGGTACTCCAGCCTGCCCTCTCCCTGCAACGGCCCGCTCAACTCGTTGACGATGCTGGCGCGCTTGAGCTCGCCCGCGCCCTCCGCCTGCAACAGGCTCTGCTCCTGCCATTGCCGGGTCTGAAACGCGCAGCCCAGCGCAGAGACAAGATGGCTACCCATGATCGAACTCCTTTTCAGCAAGGTGACACTTCAGCATAACAGCCATGGAAAAAAAGCGCCGCCTGGCTAAGCCGGCGGCGCTCGCACTGATGGACGCTGCTAACGTCAAGCCAACAGGCAGGAGGCCTGAGTCTCCTCGCTCAGGCGGCGCAGCTTGGGCACCTCCTGCGCGCAACGCGCCTCCGCTTGCGGACAGCGGGTGCGGAACACGCAGCCGGACGGCGGGTTGATCGGGCTGGGCAAGTCGCCCTGCAGAATCTGAATGGTCTTGTTCCGCTCCAGCTTCGGATCCGGCACCGGTATCGCCGACAGCAGCGCGCGGGTGTACGGATGCGAGGGCACGTCGTACAGCGCGTGCTTCCGCGCCAGCTCCATCTCTCGGCCCAGGTACATCACCAGGATGCGGTCGGAGATGTGCTTGACCACGGCCAGGTCGTGGGCGATGAAGATCAGCGCCAGGCCCATCTCGCGCTGCAGTTCCTTCAGCAGATTGATGATCTGCGCCTGGATCGACACGTCGAGCGCCGACACCGGCTCGTCGCAGATGATCAGCTTGGGCTCCAGGATCAGCGCGCGGGCGATGCCGATGCGCTGGCACTGGCCGCCGGAGAACTCGTGCGGGTAGCGGTTGATCATCTGCTCCCTGAGGCCCACCTTCTTCATCATCGCCTTGACGCGCTTGAGTACTTCGTCGGCGGACAGCTCCGGCTTATGCACCCGCAGCGGCTCGCCGATGATCTGGGCGATGGTCATCCGCGGGTTCAGCGACGCCAGCGGGTCCTGGAAGATCATCTGAATGTCCTTGCGCACATTCAACCAGTCTTTCGGGCTGCCCTTGCGCAGGTCCTGGCCCATCCACACGATCTCGCCGTCGGTGGCCGGAATCAGGTTCAGGATGGCTCGGCTGAGGGTGGACTTGCCGCAGCCGGATTCGCCCACCACGCCCAGCGTCTCACCGGGATAGAGGTCGAAGCTGACGCCGTCCACCGCCTTCAGCGTTTTCTTCGGGCTCCACGGCCAGGCGTCGCCGCTCTTGACCCGGAAGTGCACCTTGACGTTGCGCACCGAGAGCAGCGCTTGCTTGTTGTCAGACATGGGTCACCTCCTCGGCGGCTTGCACCAGTTCCTCCGCCGGCTTGTGACAGGCGCGCAGAATCTGCGGGTTGAGCGGATTGGCCGCCAGCGGCGGCAGTTCGCCGGCGCAACGCGCGACAGCGTGCGCGCAGCGTTCGCTGAACGGACAGCCCTTGGGCATGCTGGCCATGTTCGGCGGATTGCCCGGAATGCTGACCAGCGCCGAATCGTCGTGATCCAGCCGCGGCAGCGCGCCCAGCAGGCCTATGGTGTAAGGGTGGCTCGGATGGTAGAAAATGTCGTCGGCGCGGCCGTACTCCATCGCCCGGCCGCCATACATCACCAGCACGTTTTCGCACAGCCCGGCCACCACGCCCAAGTCATGGGTGATCATGATGATGGCGGTGCCGAAATCGCGCTGCAGGTCCTTCAGCAGCGACAGGATCTGCGCCTGCACCGTCACGTCCAGCGCGGTGGTCGGCTCGTCGGCGATCAGCAGCTCCGGCTCGCACAGCAGCGCCATCGCGATCATCACCCGCTGGCGCATGCCGCCGGAAAATTCATGCGGGTACATATTCACCCGCCGCGCGGCTTCTGGAATGCGCACCGCGTCCAACAGCTCGATTGCGCGCTTTTTCGCGTCGCGGCGGCTCATGCCCTTGTGCAGCTCCAGCACCTCGGTCATCTGCCGCTCCACCGTCAGGTAGGGGTTCAGCGAGGTCATCGGGTCCTGGAAGATCATCGACACGCGGTCGCCGCGGATGCGGTTGAGATCGCGGGTCGGCAGCGTCAGCAGGTTCTGGCCGTGGAACAGCGCTTCGCCGCTGGCCTGGCCGTTCTTGGCCAACAGGCCCATCATCGCCAGCATGGTCTGGCTCTTGCCGGAGCCGGACTCGCCGACGATGCCCAGGGTCTGGCCCTTGTTCAGCTCGAAGCTCACGCCGTTGACGGCGTTGACCACGCCGTCGTTGGTCTGGAACTGAACCCCGAGGTTGTTGACTTTCAAAATGCTCATGGCTTGCCTCGTCTATCCTGGGGTCAGCGGTCTTTCGGGTCCAGCGCGTCGCGCAGGCCGTCGCCGATGTAGTTGGCGCAATACAGCGTCAACGACAACATGCCGGCGGGGAACAGCAGCATCCAGGGATGGGTTTCCATCACCTTGGTGCCGTCGCCGATCAACACGCCCCAGCTGGTCATCGGCTCCTGCACGCCCAAGCCGAGGAAGGACAGCACCGACTCGGTCAGGATCACGCCCGGCACCGTCACCGTGGTATAGATCACCACGATGCCCAACAGGTTGGGCACGATGTGGCGGAAGATGATGACGGGAGTGGACACGCCGATGGCGTGGGCGGCCTCGATGTACTCCTTGGATTTGATCGCCAGCGTCTGGCCGCGCACCACGCGCGCCATGTCCATCCATCCGAGGATGGTGATGGTCAGCACCACCAGGTAGAACTCGCGGCCCAGCAGCGTCACCATCAGGATGGCGATCAGCAGGTAGGGCACCGCGTACATCATGTCCACGATCCGCATCATCAGGTTGTCGATCTTGCCGCCGAGGAAACCGGCGGTGGCGCCCCACAGCACGCCGATGATCACCGCGGCCAGCGTGGCCAGCGCGCCCACCATCAGCGAGATGCGGCCGCCGATCAGGGTGCGCACCAGGAGGTCGCGGCCCAGATCGTCGGTGCCGAATAAGTGCATGTTTTGGAACGTGGGCGCCAGGCTGATCGCATCCCAGTCGGTATCGGCGTAACCATTGGACAAAAACATCGGTCCGAAGATACAGGACAGCGTGATCAGACTCAGGATCACCAGGCTGACCACGGCGGCCTTGTTGCGGAAGAAGCGGACGCGGGCGTCGCGCCACGGGCTGCGGCCCTCGGTCGCCGCTTCGGCGAGTCCGCTTTCCAATGCCGCGACGGCCGCGGCTTGCTTGCTTTTCATCATTGCGGGCTCCCCCCTCAATAACGGATCTTGGGGTCGAGCATGGCGTAAGCCAGGTCGACGAGGAGGTTGAACACCACGGTGATGATGGTCACCAGCACCACCAGGCCCAGCACCAGCGTGTAGTCGCGGTTGGAGGCGCCGTTGACGATCAGCTTGCCCAGGCCGGGCAGCGAGAAGATGGACTCGGTCACCACCGCGGAGGTGATGGACGAGATCGCCAGCGGCCCCAGCAGCGTCACCACCGGCATCAGCGCCGGCTTCAGCGCATGGCGCAGCACGATGACACGCATCGGCAAGCCCTTGGCGCGGGCGGTGCGGATGAAGTTGCTGTTCATCACCTCGATCAGGCTGCCGCGCATCACGCGGCCTATCGTCGCCACGTTGATGAAGGTCAGCAGCGCGACCGGCAACACCATGTAAGAGAGGGCGAAATCATTCCAGCCGCCGGACGGCAGCCAGCGCAGCGTCACCGCGAACACCAGCACCAGAACCGGGCCGATAATGAACGACGGGAAGGCGCTGCCCATGCTGCCCACCAGCATCACCAGATAATCGATGGGGCTGTTCTGGCGCAGGGCGGCGATGGTGCCGAGCAGCACGCCGATGAACAGCGAGATCACGATGGCGCTGCCGCCGATGGCGGCCGACACCGGCAGCGCGTTGGCCACCAGGTCGTTGACGCTCCAGTCCGCGTAGCGGAACGACGCGCCCAGATCGCCGTGCAGCAGGCTGTTCAGGTAATAGAGATATTGCTTCCACAGCGGCAGGTCGAGGTGATATTTCGCCTGCAGATTGGCCAGCACCTCGGCGGAGACTTTGCGTTCGCCATCGAACGGACCGCCGGGGGTCATGTGCAATAGCAGGTAGCAGACCGTGATCACGGCCCATACGGTCGGAATGGTTACCAACACGCGGCGTAAAGTGTAAGACCACATACGAGAAACTCCGGATCATCGCCCAGCCGGCGGCCGGCGGCCGCCCGGCGGAGCCGGGAGGGCTGGCGATGATGACACCACAATCATCGGCCGGCGGCCCCGGAAGGGACAGCCGGCCTCGGCGCGGGGGCATCCGCCCCCGTAACGGCTTAGTGCTGCGCGATGTAGAAGTACTTGCTGCGGTAACGGTCAGCCGTATTCTTCAGCGAGTAGCCGCCGACATACGGTTTCACCAGTCTAGGCAGCGTGTACTGCAGCACCGGGATCATCGGGTAGTCGTCCATCACGACCTTGGTGGCCTGGGTCAGCAGTTGAGTGCGCTTGGCCGGATCGGTGGACTCGTTGCCCTGCTTGATCAGCTCTTCCGCCTTCTTGTTGCAGTTGAAGTTGTCGTTCTGGGTGTTGCCGCACTGCACCAGCGCCAGGAAGGTGGTGGCGTCGTTATAGTCGGCCAGCCATCCGTTGCGGGCGATCTGGTAATCGCCATCATGGCGCTTCTTCAGGAACACCTTGAACTCGGTGTTGTCCATGGACGTGTTCAGTCCCAGCTTGGACTTCCATTCGGACGCCATGAAGATGGCCATTTTCTTGTGGTAGTCGCTGGTATTGTAAGACAGCTTGACGGTCGTGCCCGGCTTGACGCCGGCTTCGGCCAACAGCTTCTTGGCCTCATCCACGCGCTTGGCCATCGGCCACTTCGCCCAGTCGTAGGTGGACGGCTGCGCGCCGTGCACGCCCTTGACCATCACGCTGTAAGCCGGCTGCTGGCCGTCGGCGGTGATCTTGCTGGCCAGCAGATCGCGGTCCACCACCATGGACAGCGCCTTGCGCACGCGGATGTCCTTCATCAGCGGATCGCGGTTGTTCAGGCTGTAATAGCGCAGGCCCAGGATGGTGTTGTTCTTCAAGTCCTTGGGCATGGTGGTCTTGAATTGCTGGAACACGCCCGGGGGCAGTTGGTAGGTCATGTCCATCTGGCCGGACTGGTACAACTTGACCTCGGCGTTCTGGTCTTCGATCGGCAGGAAGGTGACCTTGGTCAGCTGCACGTTCTTGGCATCCCAGTACTGCGGGTTCTTCTCGACGACGACCTTGCTGTTGACTTGCCAGTCTTTCAGCACGAAGGGGCCGTTGGAAACCATCTTGCCCGGCTTCACCCAATCCTTGCCGTACTTGTCGATCACAGCCTTCGGCGCCGGGCCGAGCTGGGCGTTGGACATCAGTTCCGGCAGGTAGGACACCGGGAAGGCGGTCTTCACTTCCAGCGTGTACTTGTCCAGCGCCTTCACGCCGATGGCGGAGGCCGGCTTCTTGCCGGCGACGATGTCGGGACCGTTCTCGAAGAAGATGCCGAAGGTGCCGGCATACGGCGCGGCCAGCTTCGGATCCACCAGTCGGCGGATGCCGTAGACGAAGTCGTCGGCGGTGACGTTGCTGCCGTCCGACCACTTGGCGTTCTTGCGCAGGTGGAACACCCAGGTGGTGGGCGCGGTCTGTTTCCAGGATTCCGCCACGCCAGGCTGCAGCGTGCCGTCGTTGTCGGTGGCGGTCAGGCCCTCGAACAGGTCATGGGTGATGAGGTTGGCGGGCACGCCTTCCACCACCATCGGGTCCAGCGACTCGGGCTCGGAGCCATTGCCGCGGATCAGCTCCTGCTTGGCGGCCAGCTTGACGCCGGCAGGAACCTTGGCGGCCAGCGCGGCCCCGGAAGCCATGGCCAATGCGACGGCGGCGGCGATCACCTGCAGCGATTGCTTGTTCGACATCTCTACTCTCCTGATTCTGTAGCATCCCGCGCTAAACGGGTTTTCGAATTTTTTCACTCTATTGTATCCAGAGTGGGTTCGACGATTATGCGCAGAGGGTTTTGATTCCATCAAGCCCCAACGAGCACAATATGCTATTCATTTTTCTCAAAAAGGAAAATTTGTCTGACAATAGTCTGACGATGCAAATCAACGGCTTGCCGATGCATATCATTTTACGCTTATGGCATCAAGGCATGTAAAATGCTATTGCCTAGCCCAAGTAAAATTCATGCGCCGAGACCAAAACCCAGCCTCTGAAACCATCAAGATAACAGTTGGCTAATAGATTGATCTGGCATTTTCCAATTATTCGATCAATTCATCCGCCTGGAATAAAAAGAGCCGCCCTCAAGGGCGGCTCGGATGCCTCGCTCAGCCGTTAGCCCTGCAGCCGCCAGGCCACGCTGTCTCCCGCGCGCAACGGCACCAGCCTGTCGCCGGGATACGGCAATTCGGCAGGCACGATCCAGCTTTCCTTGACAAGCGTGACGCGGTCCGGATTGGCAGGCAGCCCGTAAAAGGCGGGCCCGTTCAGGCTGGCGAAGGCCTCCAGCTTGTCCAGCGCACCGGCGGCTTCGAAAGCCTCGGCATAGAGTTCGATCGCCGCGTTGGCGGTGTACATGCCGGCGCAGCCGCAGGACGACTCCTTGGCGCCCCTGGCGTGCGGCGCGCTGTCGGTGCCGAGGAAGAACTTGGCCGAACCGGATGTCGCCGCCTTGACCAAAGCCTGGCGGTGCAGCTCGCGCTTGAGCACCGGCAGGCAATAGTGATGCGGACGGATGCCGCCGACGAACAGCGCGTTGCGGTTCATCAACAAATGGTGGGCGGTGATGGTGGCGGCGACATGGGCCGGCGCGGCGGCGACGAACTCTGCCGCCTCGCGGGTGGTGATGTGCTCGAACACCACCTTCAGCTTCGGCAGCCTGGCCAGCAACGGCTTCATCACCCGCTCGATGAACACCGCCTCGCGGTCGAATACGTCGATATCGGCACCGGTGACCTCGCCGTGCACCAGCAGCGGCAGGCCGATTTCGGCCATCGCCTCCAGCGCCGGCATCGCGAGGGCGATGTCGGTGACGCCGTGGTCGGAATTGGTGGTGGCGCCGGCCGGATACAACTTGACGCCGTGGACGAAGCCGCTGGCCTTGGCCTTGCGCACTTCATCGGCGCTGGTCTTGTCGGTCAGGTATAGCGTCATCAGCGGCTCGAAGGCGCTGCCGGCCGGCCTCGCGGCCAGAATACGCTCGCGATAGGCGGCGGCGGCGGCCACGGTGGTGACCGGCGGCTTCAGATTGGGCATCACGATGGCGCGGCCCATCTGGCGACAGGTGTCGGGCAGCACCGCGGCCAGCGCGGCGTCGTCGCGCAGGTGCAAGTGCCAGTCGTCGGGACGGATCAGGGAGAGAGTCTGCATGGTGGATGGCTTGCCGTAACGAGGGATAAAACAATGGCGATGGAAAACCATCGCCAGGAATGTCTACTTGCGCCGGAGCACCATCCGGAACTTGCCTTCGCCGGTGGTGGTCGATTCCAGCAGGCCGTTGCCGGTCTGGCGGCAGAAGGCTTCGAAATCCTTGGGCGCGCCCGGATCGGTGGCGATCACTTCCAGCACCGCGCCGCTTTCCATATCGGCCAGCGCCTTCTTGGCGCGTAGTATCGGCAGCGGGCAGTTCAGGCCGGAAAGATCAATATGCTTGTCGGGAGTCATGGGCCGGTATCCTTCAGCCATATCGGGTTACAATGAGTGGAGCGGCGGCCGGCCTCGCATGGGCGGGCCGCAGCCGTATAGTTTACGCCAGTCGTCAAGCCTTACCCAAATCGGTCACCGCAAATGTGCATCATCGCTTTCGCTTACAAAACGCCGGGCATGGGCCAGCTGGTCCTCCTGGCCAACCGCGACGAATACTACGCCCGCCCCGCAGAGCCTCTGGACTGGTGGCCGGAATACCCGAATACCCTGGGCGGCCGCGACCTGCAATCGGGCGGCAGCTGGCTGATGGTGGACGGGCGCAACCGCTTCGCCGCGGTCACCAATTTCCGCGACGGCTTTCCGCCCAAGGCGGAGCGCTCGCGCGGCGAGCTGGTGCAGCGCTTCGTCGCCGGCGACGAGGACCCGTTCGCCTTCGCCGACTGGCTGCGCGCCGAAAGCCATCGCTACGCGCCGTTCAATCTGCTGTTCGGCAGCACGTCCGACCTGTTCTTCTTTCACAGCCCCGGCCGCCAGATCGCCCGCGTGACGCCAGGCATCCACACCTTGTCCAACGCCACGCTGGACACCCCGTGGCACAAGAGCAAGCGGCTGGCGGAATACCTGTCCGAGTTCGGCCGCCCGCCGACTGAAGACCAGGCCTACGCCGCGCTGGCGGATCCGACGCCGGCCGGACCCGGCCATCTGCCCAACACCCGCATCGGCCTGGCGCTGGAGAAGACGCTGTCGCCGATCTTCATCCAGGGCCGCGACTACGGCACCCGCGCCTCCATGCTGCTGACCGTGTCCACCCGCGGCGATATCGGCATTTCCGAGCGCAGCTGGGGGCTGGCCGGCCGCGAGACCGGCCGCCGACATTACAACCTGCGCGCCGGCCAGGCGCGCTGACGGAGCATTCCATTGAAACGCATCGCCCTCTTGCCGGCCCTGCTGGCGCTGAGCCTCGGCCTGCCGGCGCTGGCCGGCAACGACCGCATCAACAAGAACATCAACTTCGAGGAAGAAAAGCCGTGGGCCGAGCAGGACTACGCGTTGCCCGACTATCCGCAAAACCCTGACTGGGTCGAGGTCAAGCCTGATTGGCTGCAGCAGAACCGTTTCTTCGTCGACGCGACAACCTTCAGCGTGGCCGGCGACGGCGTAGTCCGCTTCGTCAGCCGGGTGCTGACGCCCAGCGGCGTGGAAAACCTCAGCGTCGAGGGCATTCTGTGCAAGGAAAACCAGTACAAGGCCTATGCCTTCGGCGACAGCATCAACCACCGCTGGATCGAAGCCATGCGGCCGCAGTGGCAGACGATCAACAGCGCCGACAAGCTCAGGCGCGAGCAACGCTCGCTGATGTGCCCGTCCAACAGCGCGCCGCGCGACGCCGCCCAGGCGATATCCGCGCTGCGCGGCGCCCGCTGAGTCCGTGGCTGACGCCTGCGACGGATGTTCTAAGATGAAACATCTGTCTTGCATTCGCGTAGGCGCCGATGGATCAGCAAACTCTGCAGGAAACCCGGGAAAGGGAATGGGTCAGGCGGCTGTTCGCGCAAAAAGGCATTGATCCTCTCGACGTGAAGTCGCTGAAATGTCCGGCGCCGGATGTCGGCGTCTCGTTGTCGGACGGCCGTTTTCTCGCCATAGAAGTGACCGAGGTGCTGGCCGGCGAGTATGCCCGGCGCAATGCCCGCAAGAAAGAAATACAACAGGCCCAGCAGGCGGCAGGCGGCATAGGCTGGATGTTCACCCGGCCCGCCAACGCGCTGGACGTCGCCTGCCGCATCGAGGCCAAGGTGGGCAAGGACTACCACGTGCCGAGCGGCCATCAGCTTCACCTGCTGCTGGCGACCGGCACCGTCGAACACGGCACCATGTCGTCCACCCTGCTGCTGTTCATTTCGATTCCGGAGCTGAACCAGCTGACCCATGACATGCTGGAACGCTCGCGCTACCAGCATGTCTACCTGCACCTGCAACTGGGCCGCGGCCTGTACGAATGGAACCGCCGGGACCGCTGGCATGAAGTCCACCCGCCCAGTCGCCGCTCCGAAGACTATCCGCTGATGCCGCAATTGAAGCTGCAAACCGGCATGTAGCGCATGCCTAAGCGCCCACAACCTGTCAGACCGCCGCATCCAATTCATCGGGTGGCAACTGCGCGGCTAGCGCCTCCGAGATGCCAAACTCCTCCACCAAGCTGCCCAGCAGCTCCTGCCTCGACAGCGGTCGTGACGTCTCAACGCCATTGAGGCCGCGCGAAACACGGTTTCCTTTAACAATGCCGTCGATCCTGTCCGGCCGCGCCAGGCGAATGATCACGCCTTGATTGAAACGGCTCAAGTCACGGCTGTACTCGTGCCAATAAGCGAAATCAGCGGAAGTGGCATCCAAACGCTCGATACGGCAATACACCCTGGGCCGGCTCAAAGGCTTCCAGTCCAGATGCCATTGCCCCGCCACCAGCCGATTATGCCCTCCCCACAGAGGATCCGGCCGATTCGATAGGCCCAGCGGAATCGGTTGGCCGTGCAGCATGGTCGGATCAACGATCAACGGCGGCGCCGAGTCAAAAACCACCGCCACCGTGCCATGCTTGGGCATATCCGGAGCAGGCTCGGCCAAAGACGACGGCACCATCATCGAAATGCCCAGGGCCGCCGGAAAGCCCAATGCCTGCAACAAGGAACACAACGCGCCGTTCCCGGCCCAGCAAGTCCCGCCCGTGCCAACCTGCAGCCAGGTTTCGAAGAAATCATCAGGCTCGGCTCCCGGAAGCGGGCGATGGCTGGAAGATGCGGTTTGTATGCGCTTGAGGATGTTGTCGAACGGGATATGGCGACACCATTGCCGGTAAACCAAAGCTAGCCCCTCTGGATCAACGGCTGGGGGCGCGCTGAATCCCAGCCGTTCCAAAACACGTTCGGCCAGGTGCGGGCGAAGCGGATGATGTCGATGCATTTCGGCTCTACAAATCAGATTGAAGAACATTAGGAAAAAACCAGCCGGCTGGACTCAGTTGTCCGCCTCGGCGGTCGCGGACTGCAAGCCTTCCTTAGCCGCGGGCTGTCGCAACCAGCCGTACGCGGAAATCGCCAGCATGGCCATGCCCGCAGCCTTGAAGGCGAAGCCGATGCCAAATATCGTGGCGATCCATCCCCAAGCGAGACCGCCTACCGTTAACGCGCCCGAGAAAACCAAAGAGTAGACCGCCAGCGCGCGCGCGCGCATGGCTGGGGGAAATACCGCCTGGGCTCGGGAGTTCATCGTGGACACCATCCCGGCCCAGGAAAAGCCAGCGACGAAAGCCGCCGGCAGCAACGAATATAGCCATGGGGCCCAACCGAAATACAACAGCATCGCGCCATAAACCGCCGTGGCCAATCCCAGTAGATGCGCACGCTTCAGCAGATAGCGCAATTGCGGCAATGCAAAGGCTGAGGAGACTGCGCCGGCGCCAAAAGCCGCCATCAACCAGCCAAGAGCGGCCTCGCTGCCGACAAGCATGTTCTTGACGTAGATAGGCAGCAGGGACTGGAAAATGGAAATCGCGAAGAAAAGACAAAGCGTTTGGCCGAGGATTCTACGGAAAACAGGTGAAGCGAAGCTGTGCCGCACCCCATCGACCAAGGAATCGAGAAAAGATCCCTGGCTTGCTCCAGCAGATGGAACGGAGCTCTTGTCTCCGCCAAGCACGCGCCAATGCAACACGATCAAGCCGACGAAAGAGAGCGCGTTCGCCAGATACAATGCGGCGGGACCGGTCAGACTGAACAGCCAGCCTCCCAGGATAGGACCGATGATGGACGCGAGATTGTAGCTGAGCCCATTCAGCGTGGCCGCGGCTTCAATTTCGTCTGGCTGCACCAATGACGACATTGACGCCTGCCAAGCCGATACTTTGAAAGCGGCCCCGGCTCCCAGAGCGAAAGTCAACGATATAATCACGGTCGCCGATGGCGCATCGCCCAGTGCAGCCACAGCCAATAACGCCGCGGCAACCAGCATCTGCAGATTCACCAGCATCAGGTACCGGTCCTGGTCCATCCGATCTGCGAATACGCCGCCAAACAGCGCAAACAGAAATATCGGCGCCTGATTGGCCGTCTGGGCCAGCACCGCGGCGCTGGGATCCTGGGACTGTTTGGCCAGCAACCAGCCGGTGGCGAATATCCGCATCCATGCGCCGATATTGGAGATGAAGTTGGCCAGACATAGGTCCCGGAAGCGGGAATGGCGCAATGGCTGGAAAAGCGGAGTTTTGATTCTGGCGTGCGGCATCAAACATCCTGATGACAGAGCGGGCGAACCATGCTCGCCCGCAAAGAGTCGCTTACAAGTAGGAAACCGGGATGAATTCGCCTACCAAGTGCTGGAAAGCTTGACGGACCTCCGCCTCGCTATCCGCCCGGACAAAGGCCTTGCCGGCAAAATCGATATTGGTGGTCGTGGCCTCGACTCTTTGTCCGACATGAACGCGCCAATCCATGTCGATGTCGCAATCCAGTTCAGGCTTGCCCAGTTCACGGATCGTGCCGCCCACCTTGGGAAACACCACAAAGAATGCGGGTCGGCTTTGGTGACTGACGGCGGCTTGGCCCAGGCGGGACGCATCCTGTCCGGACTGGATCATCAGCTCTATGTCATACAGATTCACCCCTTCCCAGGAGTGGTAGGCAGGCACGGTCATCAACCCCGGTGAACGAGCCGCGACTTCCAGGAATACCAGCTCATCGGCCACCGAGTGGAACAATTCCATATGAAAACAGCCATTGTCAGCGCCCAACGCGCGCGCGCACTGCAAGCCGAAAGCGACGATGCGCGCATGCAGCGGCTCATTTCGTCCCACCATGATGGAGCCAAGAGTGCGCCCTTCCTGCAAGTCCGCCATTGGACAGCTGTAACGGCTGACTGCGCTGTAGATCGGTTCCCCGTTCTGAATGGCCAGATCGAACTCGTACAGATCCCCATCAATGAACTCTTCCGCCTCATACTCGCAATCATCACCCGCCGCCTCCGACAGGAATCGCTCGAAATCGGCGGGTTTGTCTATCTTGTAAACGCCCCTGCTTCCCACTGAAGCGCGCGGCTTGACGATGAATTTGCCTCGTAATGCTTGTCTCAGATCGGCATACGCCTCCGCGCCGACATCCGGCATGAGCTCGGCGTATACCGGAGCCCTTAAACCAGCGCTTTGAATAATGTGCTTCATGGCGAGCTTGTCCCGAAAGTGCTCCACCTTTCCCGCAAGGTGGTCGTGCAAGCCAAAGCGCTCGCGCAAGCGGTCGGCCACCTCCATATTCGCTTCTTGGTTGCAAAATATTTTGACGGCGGCATCCCCGCTCACCAGGGGCGCCAGAACCCCGATCGCCTGTTCCAGATCCAAGCACAGGGTTTTCGAATGCGGATCGCATACCTCGTCCACCCGCAAAACCGTGGATGCGCTCTCTAGCTACGATGGCAGTGCCTGCGAGTGCGCGGCAAGAATGATCTTGTCGAATCGTTCAATCAGCTCGCGCGAAAAGAACTCGAAGTTTTTAGTGCCCACAAAAATAACTTGCATGTTTATTTCTCTCTTGACTTCCGCAATCCGCGACAAAACCGCTATCAGATCCAGGCGGCATCCTCGGCAGCGACGTCGATTATCCATTGCCGCGCCCACTGGCCAGCGCAGCGTGCGTTGAACCAAAAAGCGTTGGTAGAAAAAAGACTGCCTTTATTCAACGGTCCCAGGTTGTAAAGACGGCGGGTCGGCCTGCCGCCATAACGGCATTCGAAAGTCATGGGGTGGATGTCGATGCCGCCGCATGGATGGGCCTCGACAAGGCCCCGGGCCAGCAGGTTTCGCACCAAAGGCGCCTCAATGCCATCCAGCCGATTAGAACCGCCGGTGCCATCAATCATCACGGTTGAGCGGATGATTTCTTCGTCGTCGGTCCGCATGACGAACTCGCCCCTCTCCCATACAGGCGTCGAAGCGGCCTTGTGGATGCGCAGCCTGCCTTCGTCAGCCGCGGCGGCCAATTCTCCCACCACCTCATATGGAATCGGATGACGCCAAGCAGCCCAGGCCGCGCCGAAATTGAGATGGAAAGACAAGCGGTCCTCCACGGGCATGGCTTGCCAAAGCTTGTGCATATAAGGCCGGGTGGATACCAAGATATCCTGATAAGGCAAATTCGCTTCCGCCGAGCGCGCCATCAAATATTCGAAGTAGGCCGCCTCGCCTTCATGCCGCAGAATGCGCATCGCGTGATCGCGCTCATCGCCACCTCGCAAGCTGTCCCTCTCCTGCTTGAGCAACCCGATAAAGTGATCAAGGCGAACCCCGCCCTCTCCTCCGCGCAGCAGATTGTTCCAAGTCAAGTGCCGTGGTTCATAGCGATTGCTAGCCGTCAGGCAAGTCGGCGCATAACCATGGCGCGAGAACAGATGAATTTCACGATTCTGGTTGCTTTGCAGCGAGCGCAGCGCATCAATCGCCGTCAATCCCGAACCGGCGATCAGCACGCGGCCGTCGGGAACCTGTTCGAATTGGCTGTGGTGATCAATGAAGCCAGGCAATGCCCGAAACTTCGGGAAGTGGCTACCGTGGAGAGATCCCAAGCACAAGACAACGCGCTTGGCTATCGCCAGTGTTCCTCTCGTCGACATCAGCCGGTAGCCGCCGCCCTCTGGCAGCAGATCCTCGACCTGCTCATGGATTTCGTAGATATCCAGCAAGCCCGACTCAACAACATCCTGGTAGGTTTCATTGAGAAAATCGGAGTAGGTCAATCGGTTTGGATAGAGCTCCCCGTTCCGCCCTTTTCCCGCCATCCACTGCGCGAATCCTGTCGGCTCTTGATCCGAGATGGACAACATCCAGGGAGGGGTATTCACCTTGTGGATGGAGGCTGCGTCGCCAAACGCCTTGCCACGGGCAAATTCCGCTTGGGGAGAAAGCAGCGCGACTCTCACCTTGTGAAGTCCCGCAGAGTACGCTTCATCCTGAATTTGTTTCAGTAGGCTGACACCCGTCGCACCCACGCCGACTATTGCGATATCAAACAATTTTATGATCACGATTTGTGAGGATCGCCAATTTTATTTCATAGTCATATAATGTCAATCGGAATTTTTGCTGCCATTATTATTCGTTATGAATATTGTAATTTTTGGAATTAATTGAATATTAATAGCGGATAATTTCATTTATTAGAATAAAATGCCGCTCAATCAATAACGGCAGCGGCCTCAGTCTAAGGAAGCCATTACTCCACCACCCAAGCTATTGCGCGCAATCAGCGCATAGGCAAGCCGTAGCCATTACGCAAGCACTTGCACAACAATGCCATTGTTATGATATATTCGCCTTCCATTTATCCTAATGGTTTATCTCGTCCAAGCCCTGACCCGCTACCGACAGGTATTCACCATTCGATGGATATCACCTTTTGAAACATTAACTTGATGCCCAGCATGTCGATTTCCTTATTTGCCCCACTGTTATACCTGCTAATGGGCCTTGGCCTTGGCCGCACGTCGTTTGAAATAAAGGGGCGCGCCTCCGCATTGCTGACCAAGTTGGTGATTCCTCTAGTGATCATCTACAACATCGCCACCCACCGGCCCGGCGTATTCGCCGTGATGGCGGGGATGATGGTGATGATGATCAGCCTCCTGCTACTCAGTCGAATCAAAACCCGCGACCCGGTGCATAACCTGTGCTTCAGTTACTTGAACATTGGTTGGCTAGGCATGCCAATCGCCAGCACTTTATTTGGCGATGGCGCGGCCATGGTTTTCATCGCCGCTTATGTCGGCAGCTCGCTATTGGGAAATTCTGTGGGTGTCGGATTGATGGCTCAAGGGAGCAATCTGAAAACACGAATGCTGGAAACATTGAAAGCGCCGCCGGTATGGGCGCTATTGGTAGGTGTGGGATGCATTCCGTTTGGGCCGCAACTGGAAGCTCATGCCCGGCCTGTTTATGAAGTGCTAAAATTCCTGATGAGCTTTCTCGGAATGTCCATTCTAGGCATCTGGTTATCCGCCACTCGCCTGAAAATGGCTGATTTCAGCCAAGCGCTGAAAATATCGATTCTACGAGCCGCCGCTATTGCCGCGCTGGTATGTCTGTTTATCATGCTATGCCGAAGCCTGGATATCCGACTGGTGCTGGAAAATCAGGCCGCTCTATATATGATGTGCCTGCTGCCGCCGGCCGCCAACATCATCGTGCTGGAAACCCACTATATGAAGAGCGGGCGATCAGCCAGTCTGATCGCCTGCGGCACCTGCATCAGCATTGCCGCCATCGGCGCCTACGTGGCTGCGGTGCTATTGCTATAACAAGCCAACGCGCCGCGGGACTACCGCGGCGCCGTCCAATCAAGGCCATGTCCCGACGGCGGTTTCCTCCATCCCGGCTAACTCCCGGCCCGCCAGCCGCCGCTCTTGCCGCCGTCCTTCTCCAGCAGCCGCACACCGGTGATCTCCATGCCGCGATCCACCGCCTTGCACATGTCGTAGATGGTCAGCAGGCCGATATTGACTGCAGTCAGCGCCTCCATCTCGACGCCGGTCTGCCCCTGGCATTCCGCCGTCACCTCTATCCGCACCGCCGATTCGCTGTCCTGCAGCGTGAAATCCACCGCCAGCCGCGTCAGCGCGATCGGGTGGCATAGCGGGATCAGATCCCAGGTTTTCTTGGCGGCCATGATGGCGGCGACGCGGGCGATGCCCAGCACGTCGCCCTTCTTGTGTCCACCGCTCCTCACCAACGCGTAGGTAGCCGGCAACATGTGGATAAAACCCTCGGCGACCGCGCGGCGGGCGGTCGCCTCCTTGGCGCCGACGTCCACCATATGGGCCTGGCCGGCGTCGTCGAAATGGGTGAGTCGCGTCATCGCGTGCCCTTCAAATGAAAACGCCCGCCGCGCTCAGCGCAGCAGGCGGAAAATCAGCCAGAAGCAGGTAACAATGACCAGCAGGCCCCCGCTCCAACGGACAATGGCCAGCACCCGGCGCAGGTAGCGGCGATCGTGAGTGAGCGCGAAGCATAGCAGCGCCCCGCCTATCGCCAGTATCGTCGCCAACAGCCACAGCCGCCAGAAACCGAACACCGCCTCAGTCCTGCGGCGGCAGCTGATGGAAACTGGACGGCGCGTCCAGCGGGTCGTCGAAGCTGACGAACTCCCAGGCCTCCGGCGTATCCAGCAGCTTGCGCAGCAGCTTGTTGTTCATCGCGTGGCCGGACTTGTGGCCGGAAAACGCGGCGATCAAGGGATGGCCGACGATATAGAGGTCGCCGATCGCGTCCAGTATCTTGTGACGGACGAACTCGTCCGGAAAGCGCAGGCCTTCCGGATTGAGAACGTATTCGTCGTCGATCACGATGGCGTTGTCCAGGCTGCCGCCTCGGCCCAGGCCGTGGTTGCGCATGTATTCCACCTCGTGCATGAAGCCGAAAGTGCGGGCGCGGCTGATCTCGTCGGTATAGGAATGCTGGGCGAAGTCCACTTCCACCGTCTGCGGCGCGCGATTGAACGCCGGATGGTTGAACTCGATCGACAGCGTGATCTTGAAGCCGTCGTGCGGGTCCAGCCGGACCCACACGCCGCGGTCTTCCACCACGACCGTCTGCTTGACGCGGATGAAACGCTTTTTCTTGGGCTGGTCGACCACTCCGGCCGTCTGCAACAGGTAAAGAAACGGCGCGGCGGAGCCATCCATGATGGGGATTTCCGCCGCCGTCACCTCGACGACCAGATTGTCGATGCCGAAGCCGGCGAACGCCGACATCAGGTGTTCGATCGTGCCGACACGCACGCCGGTGTCCGTCACCAGCGTGGAGGAGAGGCGCGTGTCGTTGACGAGCGAAGGTATAGCCTTCACGTCGACCGGCTCGGGCAAGTCGGTGCGGCGGAAGACGATGCCGGTATCGGGCGGCGCCGGCAGCAGAGTGAGTTTCACCCGCTCGCCGGAATGCAGACCGACGCCCGTGGCGCTGATCGCTTGCTTCAGCGTGCGCTGCAAGATCATTTCAGGCTACTCAATCAATCGGAAATAACCGATTCTAACATAGCGCCAGGCTATGCTTTATTGATTGATTCGCTGACATGAATAGCGTTTATCTATCCGATTCCTCCGCTCAGTCCGCCTGCTTGCGCAGGAAGGCCGGGATGTCGTAGCTCTCGCTGACTTCCGGATTGGAAAAGTCCAGCGACGGGTTGGCGCGGCGGCGTCCGGTGCGCATGATGGCCGGCGCGTCCAGGTCCTCGTAGTTCATCACGTCCACCGCGCGGTCGTCGGTGCCGGTTTTGACGATCTTGATGTATTCCGGTCGATCCTCGTGGCGCGCCGCCTTTTTCTGGCCCAGGCCGGTGGCGATCAAGGTCACCCGGATGGTGTCTTCCGGCATGTCTTCCACTTCGGCGGTGCCGAACTTGATCTGCGCATCCTCGTCCGCGTACTGGCGGATAATGCCCATGATCTCGCGGTACTCGCTCATTTTCAGGCAGCCCGGGGCG
Organism: Chromobacterium phragmitis; assembly: GCF_003325475.1. Taxonomy (NCBI): domain Bacteria; kingdom Pseudomonadati; phylum Pseudomonadota; class Betaproteobacteria; order Neisseriales; family Chromobacteriaceae; genus Chromobacterium; species Chromobacterium phragmitis. The sequence continues at coordinate 2,037,960 of NZ_CP029495.1, read as the reverse complement.
GTGGAAATGTTCACCAGCACGCCGCGCGCGCCTTCCAGCGTGATGTTGTCCAGCAGCGGGCTGGCCACGGCCTGTTCCGCGGCCACGCGGGCGCGGTCGATGCCGGAAGCGTAGGCGGAGCCCATCATCGCCAGGCCCATCTCGCCCATCACGGTGCGCACGTCGGCGAAGTCGACGTTGATCAGGCCGGGGCAGGTGATCACCTCGGCGATGCCGGCCACGGCGCCCTTCAGCACGTCGTCGGCGGCGCGGAAGGCTTCGCGCATGGTCACGTCCTCGCCCAGCACTTCCATCAGCTTTTCGTTGGGGATGACGATCAGCGAATCGACATGCTTCTTCAGATCCTCAATGCCGTTCTGCGCCACTTTCATGCGCTTGCCTTCGTGTTCGAAAGGACGGGTGACCACGCCTACGGTCAGAATGCCCATTTCCTTGGCCACTTCGGCCACAACGGGCGCAGCCCCTGTACCCGTACCGCCGCCCATGCCGGCGGTGACGAACACCATATTGGCGCCGCGCAGGATTTCCGCGATGCGTTCGCGATCTTCCAGCGCCGCGCTGCGGCCCACTTCCGGATTGGCGCCGGCGCCCAAGCCGCGCGTCAGGTTGGTGCCCAGCTGCAGTTTCTGCGGCGCGCTATTGCGCTGCAGCGACTGGGCGTCGGTGTTGGCGCAGATGAACTCCACGCCGTGCACGTTGCCGGTGATCATGTTGTCGATGGCGTTGCAGCCGCCGCCGCCCACGCCGATCACCTTGATGACGGCCGAGTTGGCCGTTTCCTGCATCACTTCGAATACCATTCCGCTCATTTTCCTCTCCTCAAATGATGAGCCAATCCACTGCTTCTTCACTGCGCCCGAACTACCTGGTCGAATCGCAACCGGCCCAAGGCCAGCCGCCCTCAATGCTTAGAAATTGCTGCCGAACCACGCCTTCATGCGCGAGAACATCTGGCCCACGCCAGCCGATTCCGACTTCACCGGGCCGGCATAGCCCTGAATCTGATCCTTGCCATACAACAGCAGACCCACGCCGGTGGAGAAGCGCGGCGTCTTCACCACTTCCGCCAGGCCGCCGACGTACTTGGGCACGCCGACGCGCACCGGCAGATGGAACACCTCTTCGGCCAACTCCACCATGCCCGGCATCAGGCTGGCGCCGCCGGTCAGCACCATGCCCGACGACAACATTTCCTCGAAGCCGCTGCGGCGCAGCTCCTGCTGCACCAGCTGGAACAATTCTTCAACGCGCGGCTCGACCACTTCGGCCAGCGTGGCGCGCGACATCTGGCGCGGACCGCGCTCGCCGACGCCCGGCACTTCTATCATCTGCGCCGGGTCGGCCATGCCCACCAGCGCCACGCCGTGCTGGATCTTGATGTCCTCGGCCTCCTTGGTCGGGGTGCGCAGCGCCATGGCGATGTCGTTGGTGATCTGGTCGCCGGCGATCGGGATCACCGCGGTGTGGCGGATGGCGCCGCCCACGTAGACGGCGATGTCGGTGGTGCCGCCGCCGATGTCGATCAGGCACACGCCCAGGTCTTTTTCGTCCTCGGACAGCACGGCGATGGCCGACGCCATCGGCTGCAGCACCAGGTCGGACACCTCCAGGCCGCAGCGGCGCACGCACTTGGTCACGTTCTGGGCGGCAGACACCGCGCCGGTGACGATGTGCACCTTGGCTTCCAGCCTCACGCCGCTCATGCCCAAGGGCTCGCGCACGCCTTCCTGGCCGTCGATGCTGTATTCCTGGGTCAGGATGTGCAGCACCTGGTGATCCGGCGGGATGGTCACCGCGCGCGCGGTCTCGATCACGCGATCGATGTCCATCTTGGTGACTTCACGGTCCTTGATCGCCACCATGCCATGCGAGTTCACGCTCTTGATGTGGCTGCCGGCGATGCCGACAAACACTTCGTGAATCTTGCAGTCGGCCATCAGCTCGGCCTCTTCCAGCGCGCGCTGGATCGCCTGCACGGTGGATTCGATATTGACCACCATGCCGCGCTTCAGGCCGCGCGACGGGGTGTGGCCCATGCCGACGATATTGAGCTGGCCGTCTTCCAGCACCTCGGCCACGATCGCCACGATCTTGGAGGTGCCGATGTCCAGGCCGACCAGCATGTTCTTGCTTTCCTTGGGTTTGCTCACCTGTCGCTCCAACGCCTAATTACTTGTTTCCCTTGGCCGGCGGCGCCTTGTAATCGGGCATCCGCACGGCGAATCCGTTCGGGTAGCGCAGGTCGACGTATTCGATGTGATACGGCAACCGCGCCAACTCGCTCTTCCAGTAGGTGGCGAAGCGCTCCGCCCTCGCCACCGCGTCATTACGTCCCAGCTCCAACTGCAACTGGTTGTCCAGCACCACTTTCCACGCCCGCCGCGACGACAGCCACAGCTCGCGCGGCGCCAGGCCAGACGGCTGCAGCGCCTGGCGCATTTGCGTCAGCATCGCCGTCATGTCCTTCTCCGCTCCGGCCGGACCATAAAACACCGGCAGCTTGGCGTCGGTGGCGGCGTCGAAACGCTCGCCGCGGGTATTGACCAAGCCGTTCTCACCCCAGCGCGCCAGCGCCGCATGCTCCTCCACGGTGATATCCAGCGCGTCCGGCCAGCGCCGTCTCACCTGCGCATCGCGCACCCACGGCAACTTGCCGAAGGCGGCTCGCGTCTTGTCGATATCCAGCGTGAAGAAGGTGCCGGACAGTTCGTGCTCCGCGATGAATTTCAGCTGTTCGGCCGTCACCCGGTTCATGTCGCCCTGTATCCGTATCTTCTTCACCGGGAACACTGGCGCGTGCGTCAGCCAGAATCCCCCCGCGTACAGCAGCATCAGCGCCGCGGCGCCCAGCATCAGATTGGCCAGGCCCCTGAGCAGCTGATGGTTATCCCACATGCACCGTATCCAATACCTTCAGACACAGGTCTTCGTAAGCGATGCCTTCCGCCCGCGCCGCCATCGGCACCAGGCTATGGCTGGTCATGCCTGGGCTGGTATTCGCTTCCAGCAGATAAATCTCGCCCGCGTCGTCCATCAGGAAGTCCACCCGGCTCCAGCCGCGGCAACCCAATACCTTGAACGCCTTCAAAGCCAGCTCGCGCGCCCGGGCCTCCACTTCCGGCGCGAGGCCGGACGGGCAACGGTAGACCGTGTCGTCGCGGAAATACTTGGCCTGGTAGTCGTAATATTCGGTGGCCGGCTCGATCTTGATCGTCGGGTAGGCCGTCTCGCCGATCACCGCGCAGGTGTATTCGCCGCCGCCGATGAACTGCTCGGCGATCACCACGTCGTCGTACTTGCGCGCCTCTTCAAACGCCGCGCGCAACTCGCCCGGCCGCTTCACCTTGGTCACGCCGATGCTCGAGCCTTCGGTCGACGGCTTGACGAAGATGGGCAGGCCCAGCGCCTTTTCGATCGCATCGAAATCGCTGCTCTCGTCCAGCAGTTCGAAAGCCGGGATCGGCAAGCCCGCGCCCTTCCACAACAGCTTGGTGCGCCACTTGTCCATGGCGATGGCCGAGGCCATCACGCCGCAGCCGGTGTACGGCACGGCCAGCGCTTCCAGCGCGCCCTGCACGGTGCCATCCTCGCCGAAGGGGCCGTGCAGGATGTTGAACACGCAGTCGAAACCTTCTTCCTTCAACGCCGACAACGGCTTTTCCGACGGATCGAACCGATGGGCGTCCACGCCCTTGGACTGCAGCGCCGCCAGCACTCCGGCGCCGCTCATCAGCGACACTTCGCGCTCGGACGAGCTCCCGCCCATCAACACCGCCACTTTGCCGTACTGCTTCATCTATCTGTCCTCAACAAGCCCGCGCCGGCGGCGCGGGCGGAAATTCTGTCAAACCGCCTGCGCCACGACCTTGGCCGGCACCGCGCCGACCGAGCCCGCGCCCATGGTCACCACCACGTCGCCGTCCTGCGCCGCGTCCAGAATGGCCTGCGGCAGGTCGGCGATGGCCTCGACGAACAGCGGCTCTACCTTGCCGCCCACGCGCACCGCGCGCGCCAGCGCCCGGCCGTCTGCCGCCACGATCGGCGCTTCGCCGGCGGCGTACACTTCGCCCAGCAGCAATGCGTCGACGCCGGACAGCACCTTGACGAAGTCTTCGAACAAATCGCGGGTGCGGGTATAGCGATGCGGCTGGAAAGCCAACAACAGCCGGCGGCCCGGGAAGGCGCCGCGCACCGCTGCCAGCGTTGCGGCCATTTCCACTGGATGGTGGCCATAGTCGTCGATCAGGGTAAAGCTGCCGCCGTCCTTGGCTTTCACCTCGCCGTAACGCTGGAAGCGGCGGCCGACGCCGGCGAACTCGGACAAGCCCTGCTGGATGGCTTCGATGCTGGCGCCGCACTCCAGACCGATGGCGATCGCGGACAAGGCGTTGAGCACGTTGTGGCGGCCCGGGAAGTTCAGCACCACCGGGAAACGGGTGATCGCGCCGTTCTTCACCACCACGTCGAAATGCATCTGGCCGGCTGCGGCGCGCACGTTCTCGGCGTAGATGTCGGCCGAATCGTCCAGACCGTAGGTGGTGACCGGCTTGGTCACCCGCTCGCGGATCTCGCGGACATTGGGGTCGTCGACGCACAGCACCGCGCGGCCGTAGAACGGCATCCGCTGCAGAAAATCGACGAAAGCCTGCTTCAGCTTGTCGAAGCTGTGATCGTAGGTGTCCATGTGGTCGGCGTCGATATTGGTCACCACCGCCATCACCGGGGTCAGATGCAGGAAGGACGCGTCCGACTCGTCGGCCTCGGCCACCAGGAATTCGCCCAGGCCCAGCTTGGCGTTGGTCCCGGCCGCGGTCAGCTTGCCGCCGATGACGAAGGTCGGGTCCAGACCGGCCGCGCCCAGCACCGACGCGGTCAGGCTGGTGGTGGTGGTCTTGCCGTGGGTGCCGGCGATGGCGATGCCCTGCTTGAAGCGCATCAGCTCGGCCAGCATCATCGCCCGCGGAATCACCGGGATGCGCTTGTCGCGCGCCGCCAGCACTTCCGGGTTGTCAGCCTTCACCGCGGTGGAAGTCACCACCACGTCGGCGCCTTCCATATAGGTGGCGTCGTGGCCGAAGAACACGCGAACGCCCTCCGCCGCCAGCCGCTTGGTGGTGGCGCCGTCGGCCATGTCGGAACCGGACACGGTGTAGCCCAGACCGTGCAGCACCTCGGCGATGCCGCACATGCCTACACCGCCGATGCCGACGAAATGTATGTGTTTGACCCTGTGTTTCATGTCTGTGTCTCTACTGGGACGCTCTGTCGGCGTCCGTTCTATCCCCGGCCAGCTGCTGGCACAAGTCGGCCACCCGGCCGGCCGCGCCGGAACGGGCCAGCGCGCGCGCGCGCTCGGCTTTTTCCAGCAGTTGGTCTCTGTCCAGCGTCGCCAACAGGCCTGCCAGCCCGTCGGCGTTCAATTCCTTTTGCGGCAGATGCCAGGCGGCGCCTGCGCCGGCCATCCATTCCGCGTTGTCGCGCTGATGGCTGGTGGTGGACACCACCAGCGGCACCAGCATGCTGGGCACGCCGGCCGCGCACAGCTCGCTCACCGTGATCGCGCCTGCGCGGCAGATCACCAGATCGCACTCGGCCAGGCGCTTAGGCATGTCGTCGACGAAGGGCAGCAGCTCCACTGCGCCGGACAGGCCGGCTGCCTGGTAGGCCGCCTCCACCGCGGCGAAGTTGGCCTCGCCGGTCTGGTGCGTCAACTGCGGCCGCTTGTCGGCCGGCAGCTTGGCCATCGCCTGCGGCAACGCCTCATTCAAGACCTTGGCGCCCAGGCTGCCGCCCACCACCAGCACCTTCAGCGGACCGCTGCGGCCGGCGAAACGCTCGGCCGGCGCGGCGATGGACTCGATCTCGCGCCGCACCGGGTTGCCGGTGACCAGCGCCTTGGGCGCTGTCGCCGCGCTGCCGTCAAAGCCGCAGGCCAGCTTCTTGGCGAACGGCAGCAACGCCTTGTTGCTGAGCAGCAGGCTGGCATCGGCGTTGACCAGCACCAGCGGCCTCCACAGCAGGCCGGCCATCACGCCGCCAGGCAGGCAGACATAGCCGCCCATGCCCAGCACCACGTCCGGGCGATGGCGGAAAATCTGCGCCGCGCTGCTGAAGAACGCGCCGGCCAGTTGCAGCGCGCCCTTGACCGAGCCCAGCAGGCCCTTGCCGCGCACGCCGTGGAAATTCAGCCGCTCCAGCGGAATGCCGGACGGCGGCACCAGCTTGTTCTCCATCCCGCGGCGGGTGCCCAGCCACACCACCTGCCAGCCGCGCTGCTGCAATTCCTTGGCCACGGCGAGGCCGGGGACGATGTGTCCACCCGTGCCAGCCGCCATCACCATGACCGTGCGATTCGCCATCTTCATCAAACCTTGTAACCGCGCATGATGCGCCGATTCTCATAGTCAACCCGCAGCAGCACCGCCACCGCGATCAAATTCATCAGCATCGCCGAGCCGCCGAACGACATCAGCGGCAGCGTCAAACCCTTGGTCGGCAGCAGGCCCATGTTCACCCCGATGTTGAAAAACACCTGGATGCCCAGCCAAATGCCGATGCCCTGCGCCACCAGCGCCTGGTAGTAGCGCTCCAGCTTTTTCGACTCCACGCCGATGTGGAAGGCGCGACGCACGATCCAGGCGTACAGCCCCACCACCACGCAGATGCCGGCGAAGCCGAACTCTTCGGCGATCACCGCCATGATGAAGTCGGTGTGCGCTTCCGGCAGGTAAAACAATTTCTCTATGCTGCCGCCCAGCCCCACGCCGAACCACTCGCCGCGGCCGATGGCGATCAGCGAGTGGGACAGCTGGTAGCCCTTGCCGTAGGGATCGTCCCACGGGTCCATGAAGCCCAGCACCCGCTTCAGCCGGTACGGCGAGGAGATGATCAACAGCACGATGGCCACCACCGCCATCGCCGCCAGTCCGGAGAAGATGCGCATATTGATGCCGCCAAGGAACAGCACGCCCATCGCGATGCTCATCACCACCATCAGCGCGCCGAAGTCCGGCTCGCGCAGCAGCAGGAAAGCCACCACCACCATCGCCGCGAACATCGGCGCGAAGCCTTCCTTGATGCTGTGCAACAAGTGGCTCTTGCGCACCGTGTAATCCGCCGCGTACAGCACTGTGGCCAGCTTCATCACCTCGGACGGCTGCAGGTTCAGCACAAACAGGTTGATCCAGCGCCGCGAGCCGTTCACTACCTTGCCGATGCCGGGAATCAGCACCAGCACCAGCATCACCAGCCCGATCAGGAAAATCTTTCCCGAGTACTTTTGCCAGAAAGACGTCGGTATCTGGAACGCCGCGAACGCCGCCGACAATCCGATCACCATGAACACCACGTGGCGGATCAGGTAGAAGTAACGGTTCTGCGTCGCCGCGTCGGCTTCCGCATAGGCGATGGACGCCGAATACACCATCACCAGGCTGATGGACAGCAATAACGCCAGCGCCCAGGCCAAGGCCTCGTCCAAGGGAGTGATCGCCGTATAGCGGCTGGCCGGATTGCGGATCATGCCCGCTCCGCCTTCACCGCGGCGACGGTATCGATGAACACCTGCGCCCGATGCGCATAATTCCGGAACATGTCCAGGCTGGCGCAAGCAGGCGACAGCAGCACCACGTCGCCCGGCTGGGCCATCGCCGCCGCGCGGCGGGTTGCCTCCTCCAGCGTGCCGCAGCGCTCCAGCGTGAGCCCGCTTCCCCCCAGCGCCTGCTCAATCTTGTCCGCGTCGCGGCCGATCAGCAGCGCCGCGCGCGCGATGCGCTGGCACGCCGGCCTCAAGGGCGCGAAATCCTGGCCCTTGCCGTCGCCGCCGGCGATCAGCACCACGGGGCGGGTCATGCCATTCAGCGCCGCCTCAGTGGCGCCGACATTGGTGCCCTTGGAATCATCGATAAACGCGACACCGCCGAATTCGTCTACCAGCTCGACGCGATGCTCGAGTCCGCGGAAGGTTTTCAATCCCTGCAGCAGCGTGTCCAGCGACAGGCCTATCGCTTGGCACAGGCCCAGCCCGGCCATCGCATTGGCGGCGTTGTGCAGGCCTTGCAGCTGCATCTCGGCGCAGTCGAACACTTTCTCGCCCTGCACGCTAAGCCAATAGCGGCCCTCTTCCACGGCCAGCGCGTAATCGGCCTCGCCTTGCAGCGAGAACCACTTCAGCGCATGGCCGGGGCGGACCATGGCGCGCACCAGCGCATCGTCCTTGTTCAATATCTGCGCGCCCGTGCCGTTGAATACCCGGGTCTTGGCGTGCGCGTAGTCCAGCAAATCTGCGTAACGGTCGAGGTGGTCCTCGGAAATATTCAGCACCGTGGCGGCGTCGGCCTGCAGCGTGAATGTCGACTCCAGCTGGAAACTGGACAGCTCCAGCACCCACACATCGGGGCGCTTGCCGCTCTGCTCGCGTTCCAGCTGCGCTTCCAGCACCGCCAGGCCGATGTTGCCGGCGACGACGGTGTCCAGTCCGGCGGCCTCGCACAAATGGCCCACCAGGCTGGTGACCGTGCTCTTACCGTTGGAGCCGGTGATGGCGATCACCTTGCTGCCGTCGCCCCGGATCGCCCGCGCCAGGATTTCGATATCGCCGACCACTTCGCCGCCGGCGCGGCGGAAGTCCGCGATGGCCGGATTGGCCAACGGCACGCCGGGGCTGACCACCAGCAGGTCGGCGCCGGCGAAGGTGGCGTCGTCGAACGCGCCGACAATCACCTCTACGCCCGGCAGATGGCGCTCCAGCTCGGCCAGCCGCTCGGCGGACGGTTTGGCGTCGGCCACGCGCACGCTCGCGCCGTGGGCGGCCAGGTAGCGCGCGGCCGCGAGGCCCGAGCCCCCCAGCCCCACCACCGTCACATGTCGATTGGCGTAATCCATCTCATCCGTCCTCAGCGCAGCTTCAGCGTCGACAGGCCGACCAGCACCAGCATCATGGTGATGATCCAGAAGCGCACCACCACCTGGGTTTCCTTCCAGCCCTTCAGCTCATAGTGGTGATGCAGCGGCGCCATGCGGAACACGCGCTTGCCGGTCAGCTTGAACGAGGTCACCTGTATCATCACCGACAACGCTTCCATCACGAACAGACCGCCCATGAAGAACAGCACGATCTCCTGGCGCACGATCACGGCCACTGCGCCGAGCGCGGCGCCCAGCGCCAGCGCGCCGACGTCGCCCATGAATACCTGGGCCGGATAGGCGTTGAACCACAGGAAGCCGAGACAAGCGCCGCACATCGCCGCGCAGAACACCACCACCTCGTGCGCGCCGGGAATGAAGGGCAAGCCCAGGTATTTGGAGAACACCGCATGGCCGGCGACATAAGCGAAAACCGCCAAGCCGGCCGCCACCAGCACCGTCGGCAGCGCCGCCAGGCCATCCAGTCCATCGGTCAGATTGACGGCGTTGGAGGTGCCGACGATGACGAAATAGGTCAGCACGCAAAAACCCACCGCGCCCAGCGGATACGCGACGGTCTTGAAGAAGGGCACGATCAGCTCGGTGGACGCCGGGAGCTTGGCGGTGGCGATCAGGAACACGCCGGCGCCGATGGCGATGGCCGACTGCCACGCCATCTTGAACTTGGCGGACACGCCTTTGGGGTCCTTGTACACCACCTTGCGCCAGTCGTCGTAGAAGCCCAGCGCGCCGGTGCCCAGCATCACCGCCAGCAGCAGCCACACGTATTTGTTGGACAGGTCAGCCCACAACAGCGTGGTCAGGGTGATCGCCAGCAGGATCAGCGAACCGCCCATGGTCGGCGTGCCGGCCTTGACCAGGTGGGTCTGCGGACCATCGTTGCGCACCGCCTGGCCCACCTTCAACTCGGTCAGTTTGCGGATCACCCAAGGCCCCATCAACAACGAGATGGCCAGCGCGGTCAGCGCCGCCATCACCGCGCGCAGCGTGGTGTAGTTGAAAACATTGAAGGCCCGGATATGCGAGCCCAACAGGTCAGCTAGCCAGAGCAGCACCTTACACTCCTTCTTTCTTTGCTTGCATCAGGTGTTCCACCACCCGTTCCATGCGCATGAAGCGCGACCCCTTGACCAGAACGGCGGTACCCGACGCCAGCCGGCTATCCAGGCACTCCAACAGCTCGTCAATCGAATCAAAACCTTGTCCCGTCTCGCCAAAGGCGGCCACCGCGCGCCGCGAGGCCTCGCCCAGCGCGAAGAGCTGTTCGATGCCGCGCAGGCGCGCGTGTTCCCCGACTTCGGCATGCAGCGCCGGCGCAGCCTCGCCCAGCTCGCCGATATCGCCCATCACGAAGCAGCGCGGACCAGGCAGGCCGGCCAGCACGTCGATGCCGGCCTTCATCGAATCCGGGTTCGCGTTGTAGCTATCGTCGATCACGGTCAGGCCGCGCGGGCTTTGCTTGATCTGCAGACGTCCCTTGGCGCCGCCAAAGGCGGCCAGTCCCTGGGCGATGGCGGTCAGCGGCACGTCCAGCGCCAAGGCGACGGCGGCAGCGGCCAGCGCGTTCCTGACGTTGTGCTCGCCCGGGGCCGGCAGCGAAATCTCCGCTTCACCCGCCGGAGAGCGCAGCGTGAAGCGGCTGCCCAGCGCCGACAGGACCAGGCCGCGCGCACTCACGTCAGCCTGCTCCAGGCCGAAGCTGAGCTGGCGATGGCCGCCTGCGGCCGCGCGGAACAGCGGCAGATTGGCATCGTCGGCGTTGACCACCGCCACGCCGCCGTCGGCCAGGCCTTCGAAAATTTCGGCTTTGGCGCGGGCAACGTCCTCGGTGGAGCCGAAATGGCCGAAGTGGGCGCGCATCGCGTTATTGACCAGCGCCACCTGCGGCCGGGTCAGCCCGGTCAGGTAGCGGAGTTCGCCGTGATGGTTCATGCCCATCTCGATCACCGCGTAGCGATGTTGCGGCTTCAGTTGCAGCAGCGTCAGCGGCAGGCCGATGTCGTTGTTGAAATTGCCGGCGGTGGCCAGCACGGCGTCGTCGCCGGCGTGGGCGCGCAGAATCGCGGCCAGCATTTCCTTGACCGTGGTCTTGCCGTTGGAGCCAGTGACGCCGATACGGACGGCCGGCTGCGTCTCGCGCCAGCCGGCGGCCAGGCGGCCCAGCGCCAGCCGGGTGTCGTCGCCCGCCTGGATCAGGCTGGCGCCGGCCAATTCGAAGCCGTCGCGCACCAGCGCGGCGGCGCCCTTGGCCACCACCTCGGCGACGAAATCATGGGCGTCGAAACGCTCGCCCTTGAGCGCGACAAACAGGTCGCCCGGCTGCGCCTGGCGGCTGTCGGTGATCACGCGCAGCACTTCGCCGTCGGCGCCGATCAGGCGGCCTTGCGCGAAGCGGGCGGCTTGGCTCAGCGTCATCATCGCGGCTTTCCCCACGCGGTCAGCGCTTCTTCCGCCACGCGGAAGTCGGAGAACGGCCGCTTGACGCCGGCGATGTCCTGGTATTCCTCGTGGCCCTTGCCGGCCACCAGCACCACGTCGCCCACCCTGGCCTGGCCCACCGCCCAGTGGATGGCGGCCTCGCGGTCGGCCTCCACGTGCGTCTTGGCGGCATCCATGCCGGAAAGCACATCGCGAATGATGGCCTGCGGGTCCTCGCTGCGCGGGTTGTCGCTGGTCAGCACCGCCACGTCGGCGTGCTTTTCGGCGATGGCGCCCATCATCGGACGCTTGCCGGGATCGCGGTCGCCGCCGCAGCCGAACACGCAGAACAGCCTGCCGCCGGCGGGGCGGATCTCTGACAACGTGGCCAACGCTTTTTCCAGCGCGTCGGGGGTATGGGCGTAATCGATCACCACCAGCGGCTCATGCGCGCCGCCCACGCTCTGCATGCGGCCGCGCGCCGGCTGGATGCGCGCCATCACCGCGGCGGCGTCGCGCAGGCTGACGCCGTTGACGCACAGCGTGGCCAGACAGGCCAGCAGATTGGCGGCGTTGAAGCGGCCGACCAGGCCGGTGCGCACGTCGACCGCGCCCCACGGCGTGGCCACGGTCAGCTGCAGGCCTTCCAGCGTGGCGGCCAGCGCCAGCGGACGCACATCGCCCTGCTCCAGGCCGTAGGTGACCACGCGGGTCTGCTTAGGATCGATCCCGGCGGCCAACTGGCGGCCGAAAGCGTCGTCGGCGTTGATCACCGCGTGTTTCAGGCCTTCCCAGAAGAACAGCTTCTTCTTCGACTCGCCGTAGGCTTCCATCGAACCGTGGTAGTCGAGGTGGTCGCGGGTCAGGTTGGTGAACACCGCGGTGGCGAACTCGACGCCGTTGACGCGGAACTGGTCCAGGCCATGGCTGGACACTTCCATCGTCACCACGTGCGCGCCCTGGCGGCGGTACTCGGCCAGCTTCTGCTGCACCGTCACCGGATCCGGCGTGGTGTGGGTGGTTTCGGTCAATTGGCCATAGAAGCCGTTGCCGACGGTGCCGATCAAGGCCGCTTTCTGGCCCAGCAGCGAGAAAGCCTGCGCCAGCCAATGGGAAATGGAGGTCTTGCCGTTGGTGCCGGTGATGCCGACCACGGTCAGATCGCGCGACGGTTGGCCCAGCACGTGGGCGGCGACGATGCCGGCGCGCTCGCGCAGATTGGGCACCGCCAAATTGGGCGCCTGCCACTCGGCTTTCCAGACAAAGCCGTCGGCGTCGTCCCACAGCACCGCGGCAGCGCCTTTTTCCAGCGCGGCGGGAATGAAATCGCGGCCGTCGACGTACTCGCCCCGGCAGGCGAGAAACACGTCGCCCGGCAGCACGCGGCGGCTGTCGGCCTCTACCCGCTTGATGGGGAGGCCCAGCTGTTGCAACAAGGCCGGATCCCAATCCGGCAACGCAGTCAAACGGCTCTTCATGATCTTAGAAATCCGCCGGAACCGGGGTCGATTCCGGCAATAAAGTGTTGTTGGATGGCTCGTCGGGCGGCACGTTCAACGTCCGCAGCGCGCCGCCGGCCACATTGGCGAACACCGGCGCTGCCACCGCGCCGCCGTAATATTTGCCCGCCGAGGGTTCATCTATCATCACCGCCACGATCACTTTGGGCGCATGGCCCGGCGCGAAGCCCATGAACAGCGCTCGGTGCTTGTTGGCCACGTAGCTGCGGCCCTCCAATTTGCGCGCGGTGCCGCTCTTGGCGCCGATGCTGTAACCGATGATGCGGCCGTTGACCGCGCCCCCGCCCGGCTGGCTGTTGGCGATCAGCAGATCGCGCATTTCATGCGCGGTGCCGGTGTCCAGCACTCGCTTGCCCGGCATCGGATTCGCCGTCCGATACAAAGAGATGGGCAACATCACGCCGTCGTTGGCGAAGATGGTGTAGGCGCGCGCCATCTGGATCAGGCTGACCGACACGCCGTAGCCGAAAGACATGGTGGCCTGCTCGATCGGCCGCCACTTGTGCCAATCCCGCAGGCGGCCGCCGGCCTCGCCGGGAAAGCCGGTTTCAGGCGCGCGGCCAAAGCCCAGCGCGTCGTAATGCTTCCAGAACTCCTCCGGACTGCTCATCAGCGCCAGCTTGCTGGTGCCGACATTGGACGATTTCTGGATGATGCCGAGGATGTCCAGGCTGGCTTGCGGCGACACATCGCGGATGGTGGCCGGCCCTATCATGTAGCTGTGCGTGTCCAGCACCGTTTTCAGGCTGGCCTTGTGATGCTCCAACGCCAGCGAGATCGACAACGGCTTCATGGTGGAGCCAGGCTCGAACAAGTCGATCACGCCGCGGTTGCGCATCATTTCCGGCGTCACGCCGACCCGATTATTGGGGTTGAACGACGGGAAATTAGCCAGCGCCAGCAGCTCGCCGCTGTGCGCGTCCAGCACGACCACGCTGCCGGCCTTCGCCTTGTTCGCCTCCACCGCGGCCTTGATCTCCCTGTAGGCCAGGTACTGGATGCGCTGGTCCACCGCCAGCGCCAGCTTCTGGCCGTCGCGCGGCGGCTCGATGGCGGCCACGTCTTCGATGATGTGGCCGCGCCTATCCTTCAACACCACGCGGCGGCCGTCCTTGCCGGACAGCATCTTCTCGCGCGCCAGCTCGACGCCTTCCTGGCCTTTGCCATCCACACCGGTGAAGCCAATGATGTGGGACATGATTTCACCGGTCGGGTAGAAGCGGCGGAATTCCTGTTGCTTGGCGATGCCTGGCACGCCCAGCGCCATCACCTTCTCCGCCAGCTCCGGGCTGATCTGGCGCTTGATGTAGACGAACTCTTTCTTGCGGTCGGACAGTTTGGCCGACAACTCTTCCGGCGACAGATCGAGCAGGCCGGCCAGTTCGCGCAATTTGGCAGGCGGCACCGGCTCCATGTCGGCGGGACTCGCCCAAATGGTCTGCACCGGCGTGCTGATGGCCAGCGGCTCGCCGTTGCGATCGGTGATCACGCCGCGGTTGGCTTCCAGCGTCAGCGTGCGGCGGAAACGGGCTTCGCCCTGATTCTGCAGGAAGTCCTGCTGCACCACCTGCAGATAGACCGCGCGGGCGATCAGCGCCAGAAACAGCAAGGCCAGCATCAGCAGCACGCAGCGCACCCGCACGCTGGTCATCCGCAACGCCGGGCTGGCCGGCGCGGGACGGGTGCGGACGCTGTAGCTGGAACCGGCGCGCATCACAGCGCCCCCTTGGCCGAGATCACCTGGATCTGGCGCGGATCGGGCGTGTGCATGTCGAGGCGAGTGGACGCAGCCTTCTCTATCACCGCGTGCGCGCCCCAGGTGCTCTGCTCAAGCTGCAGCTGGCCGAACTCGACCTCCAGCTGCTGCGCGGACTTGGTTTCCTTCTGCAAGTCGCTGTAGAGCTTGCGCGACACATGCGTGGACGTGATCACCGACCAGGCGGAGAACACGGCCATCGCCAATAGCGTCGCGTTGAGCTTGTTCATGCGTCGACCTCCCGCCACGGCGCGGCGGTGCGCTCGGCCACGCGCATGATGGCGCTGCGCGCGCGCGGGTTCTCGCGCACTTCCTCGTCGCCGGCGCGAATCGCCTTGCCGACCAGATCGATCGGCGGCTTGGCCATGTCGGCCGCGCGCACCATCGCCCAGGCCGGCAGCTTTTCCTCGCTGCTGACGTCGCGCAGATACTGCTTGACGATGCGGTCCTCCAGCGAGTGGAAGCTGATCACCGCCAAGCGGCCGTTCTCGTTCAAGAGGCGGGCAGCCTGCGGCAATACCGCCTTCAGTTCGTCCAGCTCCCGATTCACAAAGATCCGGATCGCCTGGAAGGTGCGCGTAGCCGGGTCTTGACCCGGTTCCCGAGTACGGACGTTTTGCCCAACGAGCACAGCGAGCTCGCGGGTGGTCGTGATGGGGATTTCCCCCCGTTGCGCAACAATGGCTGCTGCGATCTTGCGAGCAAACCGCTCTTCACCATAAGTCTTGATGACCTCTCTGATATCGGCCTCGTCGGCCGTTGCCAACCACTCGGCGGCGGTGACGCCGCGGGTGGTATCCATACGCATGTCCAGCGGCGCGTCGAAGCGGAAACTGAAACCGCGGCTGCCGTCGTCGATCTGCGGCGACGACACGCCCAGGTCCATCAGCACGCCGTCGACGCCGGCCACGCCCAGGCGGGCGAGTTCGGCGGACAGCGTCTCGAAACCGTTGTGCACGATGTTGAAGCGGGAGTCTTCCGCCGCCAGCCTGTCGGCGACGGCGATGGCCTCCAAGTCCTTGTCGAAAGCGATCAGCCGGCCTGAGGGGCCTAGCTTCGACAGGATCAACCGGCTGTGGCCTCCGCGACCGAAGGTGCAGTCAACGTAGACGCCATCAGGGCGGATGGCGAGGGCGTCGACCGCTTCGGTCAGCAATACCGTGCGGTGCACGAAGGTGGGGGTGCTCACAGCGTGAAATCTCCAAGGTGTTGCGCCAAATCGGCAGGGTCTATGGCCAGCGCGTCAGCGGTCTGGCTGTCCCATTCCTCGGCATTCCACAGTTCGAATCGATTGCCCATGCCTACCAGGGCAACGTCCTTGTCCAGCGCGGTCAGTTCGCGCAGGCGGGCCGGCAGCAGGACGCGGCCGGCGGAATCCATCTCCAGGGTTTCGGCATGGCCGAGCACCAGTCGTTGATAGCGTTTCAGGGTGGGATTGCCGGTGGGAAGAGCCAGCAGACGGGCCTCGACCGGGCGCCAGTTGGGTTCGGGGTACAGCAGCAGGTGGTCCTGGGATTCGAGGGTGACGACCAGCTTGTGCCCAAACGCGGACAGCAGCGTCTCGCGGTGCTTGGCCGGAATAGCCAAGCGCCCCTTGCTATCGAGAGACAAGATGCTGACGCCACCAATCATGATTTGAGAACCCGCTGACCGAGAAAACAGAGCCGTCGCTCTGGGGGAAGAATTTCCCCACTTTCACCCACTTTACCCCACTTTCCGCCACTATAAGAAAGAACCGCCCTACGGTCAACATAGGGTTTTTCTAATTCGCCTTTTGAGACAATGACTTACGGGCGCGCTTCAAAACGGAATCTGAAACAAATCAGAGACTTAAATCCGCCAGTAAAAGTGGGATGTGAACATTGCGAGTCGCAAGGAATGCAACAGGGCGGCAATAATTGCCGATGGAACTGTTTGAACAACAAGCATCTTCAGGAAAAGCAACACATTAACCGCGGCAATTTTTACCCATGTATTTAAAAAACGACATGACGGCCGCTATGGCCGCCATGTCGCCGCTCGCGATCCAGCGATCAGGACAGCTTCTGACGCAGGATGTCCTGCACCTGGGCCGGATTGGCCTTGCCCTTGGACGCTTTCATCACTTGGCCGGCCAGCGCGTTCAGCGCCTTTTCCTTGCCGGCGCGGAATTCCTCCACCGCCTTGGGGTTGGCGGCGATGGCTTCTTCCACCATTTTCTCGATGGCGCCGACGTCGGACACCTGCTTCAAGCCGTCGCGCTCGATGATGTCATCGGCGGACAGATCGCTGTCCCACAAGGCGTCGAATACCTGCTTGGCCAGCTTGCTGGACAGGGTGTTGTCGGCAATGCGCGCGATCAGGCCGGACAGGCGCTCCGCAGAGATCGGGCAGTCGGCGATGTCCTTGCCGTCGCGGTTCAGGCGCGCGGCGATTTCGCCGTTGATCCAGTTGGCGGCCAGCTTGCCCTGGCCGGATGCCTTGGCCGCGGCTTCGAAATACTCCGCCTGCTTGAGGCTGGAAGTCAGCAGCGCCGCGTCGTAGGCGGAGACGCCGTAGCTTTCCACGAAACGGCCCTGCATCGCGCCCGGCAGCTCCGGCATTTCGCCCTGGATGCGGGCGATCTGCTCGTCGGAGATGCGCACCGGGAGCAGGTCCGGGTCCGGAAAGTAACGGTAATCATGCGCGTCTTCCTTGCTGCGCATCATGCGGGTTTCGCCGCTGTCCGGGTCGAACAGCACGGTAGCTTGCTGCACCTTGCCGCCGTCTTCCAGCGTGTCGATCTGCCACTGGATTTCGTACTTGGCGGCCTGCTCCAGGAAGCGGAAGGAGTTGAGGTTCTTGATCTCGCGGCGGGTGCCGAATGCCTTCTGGCCTTCCGGACGCACCGACACGTTGACGTCCATGCGGAAGCTGCCTTCCTGCATATTGCCGTCGCAGATGCCCAGCCAGGTCACCAGCGTGTACAAGGCCTTGACGTAGGCCAGCGCCTCGTCGACCGAACGCATGTCCGGCTCGGACACCACTTCCAAGAGCGGGGTGCCGGCGCGGTTGAGGTCGATGCCGGACAGACCCTGGAAGTCTTCATGCAGGCTCTTGCCGGCATCTTCTTCCATGTGGGCTCGGGTCACGCCGATGACTTTTTCCTGATCGCCGACCAGGATTTTCAGCTGGCCGTGCTCGACGATGGGCAGGTCCATCTGGCTGATCTGGTAGCCTTTGGGGAGATCGGGATAGAAGTAGTTCTTGCGCGCGAACACATTCTTCTGGTTGATCTTGGCGTCCAGCGCCAGGCCCAGGCGAATCGCCTTGTCCACCACGGCGCGGTTCAGCACCGGGAGCACGCCGGGCAGCGCCAGCTCCACGGCCGAAGCCTGGGTGTTCGGTTCCGCGCCGAAGGCGGTGCTGGAGCCGGAGAAAATCTTGGAGGCGGTATTGAGCTGCACGTGCACCTCGATACCGATGACGACTTCCCATTTCATGGTCGGAAAATCCTTTTCATGCCAGGGCGCAGCCGCACCCATGGAAACTTAAATTCTGAGCCCGCGCGAGCGGCGCGAAGACCAGGCGCGCGCAGGCAGCAAACATTCAACACGGCGCGCCCTACGCGGCATTCGCGTCGCGCAGCCGCCGGCATTACAGCGCCGGCGCCTTGGCGTGCCAGTCTGTCGCCTGCTGGAACTGGTGCGCGACGTTCAGCATCTTGGCCTCGGCGAAGTAATTGCCGATGATCTGCAGGCCGATCGGTCGGCCGTTGGCGGCGAAGCCGGCCGGCACGCTCATGCCGGGCAGGCCGGCCAGATTCACCGACAAGGTGTAAATGTCGGACAGGTACATCTGCACCGGATCGCCGGACTTCTCGCCGATATTGAAGGCGGCGGTCGGCGCCACCGGCCCCAGGATCACGTCGCACTGCTGGAACGCGGCCTGGAAATCATTGGCGATCAGGCGGCGGATCTTCTGCGCCTTCAGGTAGTAGGCGTCGTAGTAGCCATGGCTCAGCACATAGCTGCCCACCAGGATGCGGCGCTTGACCTCGTCGCCGAAGCCTTCGGCGCGAGTCTTCTCGTACATTTCCACCAGGTCCTTGTATTCCTTGGCCCGGTGGCCGTAGCGGACGCCGTCGTAGCGGGACAGGTTGGTCGAGGCCTCGGCCGGCGCGATCACGTAATAGGCCGGGATCGACAGCTCGGTGTTCGGCAGCGCGATCTCCACCGCCTCCGCGCCCAGCTTCTTCAGTTCGGCCACGGCATTGTCGACGGCCCGCGCGACATCGGCGTCCAGGCCGGCGGCGAAGTACTCCTTGGGCAAGCCCACCTTCAGGCCAGCCAAGGACTGGTTCAGATCGCGCGCATAATCTTCCTTGGCGCGCTCCAGGCTGGTGGAGTCCCGCTCGTCGAAGCCGGCCATCACGTTCAGCATCAGCGCGCAGTCTTCGGCGGTCTGGGCGATCGGGCCGCCCTGATCCAGCGAAGACGCGTAGGCCACCATGCCGTAGCGCGACACCACGCCGTAGGTCGGCTTGATGCCGGTGACGCCGCAATGGCTGGCCGGCTGGCGGATGGAGCCCCCGGTATCGGTGGCTGTGGCCGCCGGCGCCAGGCGCGCGGCGACCGCGGCGGCCGAGCCGCCCGAGCTGCCGCCCGGGATGGCGCTCAGATCCCACGGGTTCTTCACCGCGCCGTAAAACGAGTTCTCATTGGACGAACCCATCGCGAATTCATCCATATTGGCGCGGCCCAGCGTCACCATGCCGGCGGCGGCGCATTGCTCCACCACATGGGCGCTGTACGGAGAAACGAAGTTGTCCAGCATCCTGGAGCCGCAGCTGGTCTTCCAGCCTTGCTGGCAAAACAGATCCTTGTGCAGCAGCGGCACGCCGGTCAGCGCGTGGGCATTGCCGGCCGCGAGGCGGACGTCGGCGGCCTTCGCCTCGGCCAGCGTCTTCTCGCGGTCAACGGTGACGATGGCGTTGAGCCTCGGGTTCAGCGCTTCGATGCGATCCAGATACTGGCCGGCCAGCTCCACGCTGGAGACTTGCTTGGCCGCCAACTGTTGCGACAATTGCTTGAGGGTGGCTTGTGTCATTTCAATCAAATCTTGCTATCCGAATAGTCGGGCCCCGCCGGCGATTTTTCGGGAACCAATCGCGCCGGGACGGCTCACAGGCTTACTCGATCACTTTGGGAACGAGGAACAGGCCTTTTTCCACTTGCGGCGCGACCGCCTGGAAGGCCTCGCGCCGGTTGGCTTCCGTCACCACGTCGTCGCGCAGGCGCAGCGAAACGTCCTGCGGGTGAGCCATCGGCTCGATGCCGGCGGTGTCCACGGCCTGCATCTTCTCGATCAGGCCGAAAATATTGTTGAGCTGGTCCGCGGTGGCGGCGATTTCCGCCTCGCTCACATTGATGCGGGCAAGCTTGGCGATCCGTGCGACATCCTGATGCGTCAGCGACATGGCTTCCTCGTTAAAACCTTTAATATTTCAAGCTTTATAGGGTATCATACCCCGTTTGATTCTCCCAAGATCGACATTGCGCCGCGACGCATTCCGGGGGCATTTTCCACCCCATGAAAGCTTGCGCCGGGGCCAAGAAACGCAGGCCAGCTCCGCCGCCGGGCGCCGCCGGCAAAAACCGTTCCGGAAAGGGCCGCGCCGGCGCAAGGATGCGCCCCCGCGCCGCGCCGGATGACGGTGAATAGTTGCCACCCCTGTTAAAAAGGCGGGGAGACGGGCCTGCTACAGATTAAACTGGATTTTTACGGACGCCGCCGGCGTCCGCCACTGACGAAAACTGACCAGGACCGCCCAATGTTTCGTTCGCTGACCGGATACTTCTCCAACGACCTCGCCATCGACCTCGGCACCGCCAACACCCTGATTTACATGCGCAGCAAGGGCATCGTCCTCGACGAGCCCTCGGTCGTCGCCATCCACAACGACGCGCCGACCAACAAGAAATCGATCCTGGCCGTCGGCCTGGAAGCCAAGCGCATGCTGGGCCGCACCCCGGGCAGCATCCAGGCCATCCGTCCGATGAAGGACGGCGTGATCGCCGACTTCACCGTCACCGAGCAAATGCTGAAGCAGTTCATCAAGAAGGTGAACCCCAACCGCTTCTTCGCCGCCAGCCCGCGCATCGTGATCTGCGTGCCCTGCGGCTCCACCCAGGTGGAACGCAAGGCGATCCGCGACTCGGCCCTGGCCGCCGGCGCGCGGCGGGTCGAGCTGATCGAAGAGCCGATGGCGGCCGCGATCGGCGCCGGCCTGCCGGTGGAAGAGCCGACCGGCTCCATGGTGGTGGACATCGGCGGCGGCACCACTGAAGTGGGCGTGATCTCGCTGGGCGGCGTGGTCTATTCCAACTCGGTGCGCGTCGGCGGCGACAAGTTCGACGAAGCCATCATCAACTACATCCGCCGCAACTACGGCATGCTGATCGGCGAAACCACCGCCGAGGAAATCAAGAAAACCATCGGCTCCGCCTTCCCGGGCGCCGAGGTGCGCGAAATGGAAGTCAAGGGCCGCAACCTGGCCGAAGGCATCCCGCGCGCGTTCACCGTGTCTTCCAATGAAATCCTGGAAGCGCTGACCGAACCCTTGAACCAGATCGTTTCCGCGGTGAAGATCGCGCTGGAGCAAACCCCGCCGGAACTGGGCGCCGACATCGCCGAGAAGGGCATGGTGCTGACCGGCGGCGGCGCGCTGCTGAAGGACATCGACCGCCTGCTGGCGGAAGAGACCGGCCTGCCGGTATTCGTGGCCGAAGAACCGCTGACCTGCGTGGTGCGCGGCTCCGGCAAGGCGCTGGAGAAAATGGACAAGATCGGCACCATTTTCACCAACGTGCCTTAAACTTCCAGCAACGAACTAACCCGAGCGAACGCCGCGCCGTCAAGGCGCGGTGGCTGTGGCCATGGATTTCGCCAACACCCCAAGCTTCTTCCGCTCCGGGCCGCCTCCGGCTGCGCGCCTGGCCATGAGCGTGGTCGCGTCTATCGCCTTGCTGATCGGCGATAGCCGCTACGGCCTGATGGAGCAGGCGCGCGAGGCGCTGTCGCTGGCGCTGTACCCGGTGCAGCGCGCGGTCAACATGCCGGCCCAGGCGATGCGCCACGCCGGCGACTACCTGACCTCGCAAGCGGAGCTGAAGCAGGAAAACACCGAACTGCGCGAGAAGCAACTGCAGATGGCGGCCCAGCTCGGGCGGCTGCAGACGCTGGAGCGCGAGTTGAACGAACTGCGCCAGCTGAACGGCATTCGTCCGCAACGCGACGATTCGGCTCAGATCGCCGAGACGCTGTACACCGGGCGCGACCCGTTTTCCTACAAGATCATCATCGACAAGGGCGACGACGCCAAGCTGCAGGCCGGCCAGCCGGTGGTGGATTCGCGCGGCCTGCTGGGCCAGGTGACGCGCGTGCAGCCGCTGACCGCCGAAGTGACGCTGATCATCGACAAGAACCAGATGGTGCCGGTGATGGTGGCTCGCACCGGCGAGCGCGCCATCCTCTATGGTTACGGTGGCGGCATCGAACTGCGCTACCTGCCGCAAAGCGCGGACGTGAAGGAAAACGACCGCATCGTCACCTCCGGCCTGGACGGCATTTATCCGGAAGGCATCCCGGTCGCAGTGGTGAGCAAGGTGGAGCGCAATCCGGGCGCCGCCTTCACCCGCGTCAGCACGCTGCCGCTGGCCGGCGTGCAGCAGACCCGCTACGTGCTGGTGATGCAGGCCAAGGAGACCCGGCCGCGGCCGGCGGAGCCTGCGCCGGCGCCGGACAAGAAGACCAAGGGCGGCAAGAAGTCCGCCGACGAGGAGTAAGCCCAGATGTCGTTGGACCGTCCCAAGGAACTGCTCAAGCCGGTCAAGCGCCGCTTCATCCTGACCACCTTCGTGATCGCGGTGCTGATCGAGCTGGTGCCGCTGCCGCACGGCAGCACGCGCTGGCTGCCGGACTTCATCGGCCTGTTGATCCTGTACTGGGTGATCAACCAGCCGCGGCGAGTCAACATCGGCATCGCCTTCATGATGGGCATCGTCGCCGACGTGACCACCGCCGGCGTGTTCGGCCAGCACGCGCTGGCCTACTCCGTCACCGCCTTCCTCGCCCTGTCCCGCCAGCGCCAGCTGGTGATGTTCAACCTGGGCCAGCAGGCGCTGGTGGTCCTGGGGCTGATGCTGACCAACCAGCTGATCATGGTGGTGGCGCGGATGCTGACCGGCTCCGCCTTCGTCGGCTGGAGCTATTTCCTGCCGCCGCTGATCGGCGCGCTGCTGTGGCCGCTGCTGACCAAGCTGATGCTGATTCCCTACCGCCACCACACGGCATGAAACCCGACTGATCCATGCGCCGCCCCAACCGTTTCAAAAACCCGCAGTCCGAAGAAGCCCAGTTCGAGCTGCGGCTGATCATCGCCTACGCGCTGATCATCCTGATGTTTCTGGTGCTGCTCGCGCGCTTCGTCTGGCTGCAGGTGCTGCAGCACGACCATTTCTCCACGCTGGCGCAGAACAACCGCATCTCGCTGGTGCCCATCCTGCCCAGCCGCGGCCTGATACTGGACCGCAACGGCGTGGTGCTGGCGCGCAACTACTCGGCCTACACGCTGGAGCTGACCCCCAGCAAGATTCCCGACCTCGCCGCCACTGTCGCCAAGCTGAAAACGCTGGCCGACGTCAGCCCCCGCGACGAGAAGCTGTTCAAGAAGCTGCTGGGCGAAAGCAAGAATTTCGAAGCGGTGCCGCTGAAGGTGAAGCTGACCGACGAGGAGGCCGCCCGCGTGGCCGCCCACGGCTACGAGCTGCCCGGCGTCGAAGTCAAGGCCCGGCTGTTCCGCGACTATCCCTACAAAGAGATGACCAGCCACGTGCTGGGCTATATCGGCCGCATCAACCAACGAGACAAGGAACGGCTGGAGGAAGAGGACAAGACCACCAACTACAAGGGCACCAACTACATCGGCAAAACCGGCCTGGAAGCGGTGTACGAGGAAGACCTGCACGGCCAGGTGGGCTTCGAGGAAATGGAAACCGACTCCGGCGGCCGCGCGGTACGCAGCCTGCGCCGCACGCCGCCGGTCAATGGCAACACGCTGAAGCTGGCGCTGGACATCCGGCTGCAGGAGGTGGCTGACAAGCTGTTCGGCGCGCGGCGCGGCGCGCTGGTGGCGATCGACCCCAATACCGGCGGCGTGCTGGCCTTCCTGTCCAAACCGGGCTTCGACCCCAGCCTGTTCATCGACGGCATCGATACCCAGACCTGGACCGCGCTCAACGCCGACTGGCAAAAGCCGCTGATCAACCGCGCGCTGCGCGGCACCTACCCGCCCGGCTCCACCTTCAAGCCCTTCATGGCGATGGCGGCGCTGGTCACCCACAGCATAGGCATGCACGACATCCGCCCGGCGCCCGGCTATTTCACCCTGCCAGGCTCCAGCCACCAGTTCCGCGACAGCAAAAAAAGCGGCAACGGCATGGTCAACCTGCAGCGCGCGATCACCGTGTCCAGCGACACCTTCTTCTACAAGCTGGCCTGGGACATGGGCATAGACAAGATCCACCCGGTGGTCGGCTCCTTCGGCCTGGGCAGCAGGACCGGCATCGATCTGGACGGCGAAGCCACCGGCGTGCTGCCGTCCAAAGAATGGAAAGCCAAGCGCTTCGCCCGCTACAAACCCGAAGTGCGGCGCTGGTATCCGGCCGACGTGGTCAGCATCGGCATCGGCCAGGGCTTCAACGCCTACACGCCGCTGCAAATGGCCAACGCCACCGCCATCATGGCCAACGGCGGCGCGGTGTTCAAGCCTCACCTGGTGCAGCAGGTGGTGGACTCCCAGACCGGCACCGTGCGCCAGATCGAGCCGCGCCCGGTCAAGCAGCTGCCATATCCGCAGGAGTACTTCGACTACATCAAGGAAGGCATGCGCAACGTGATGATTTCCGGCACCGGCGCCCGCGTCGGCGTCGGCCTGCAGTACTCGATGGCCGGTAAAACCGGCACCGCCCAGGTGGTGGCGATCAAGCAGGGCGCCAAGTACAACGCCGCCGCGCTGGCCGAGCAGTACCGCGACCATAGCTGGTTCATCGCCTTCGCGCCGGTGGAAAAACCCAAGATCGCGGTGGCCATCATCGTGGAGAACGCCGGCTTCGGCGCCGCCGCCGCCGCGCCGGTGGCCCGCGGCCTGTTCGACTTCTACCTGACCGGCAAGATCCGCAGCGACCTGGCCGGCCTG
This sequence comes from Chromobacterium phragmitis, assembly GCF_003325475.1. Classification (NCBI taxonomy): domain Bacteria; kingdom Pseudomonadati; phylum Pseudomonadota; class Betaproteobacteria; order Neisseriales; family Chromobacteriaceae; genus Chromobacterium; species Chromobacterium phragmitis. Next base: position 2,013,125 of record NZ_CP029495.1, on the reverse strand, counting down.
CTCAAGACCGTGCCGATGGAAAACGGAGACGTACGTGAAGACGCCGCTGATTAAACACATCTGGCAACAAATCCGCGAGCCGCTCGACGGCTGGCTGATGCTGTTCCTCGGCCTGATCTTCGCGGTCAGCATGGTGCTGCTCTACTCCGCCAACAACCAGTCTTTCGACAAGATAGACAACAAGCTGATCTACACCGCGATGGCGCTGGCCGTGATGTGGGTGATCGCGCGGATGCGGCCGCAAAGCGTGATGAACTTCGCGCCGCCCATCTATGTGCTGGGCGTGCTGCTGTTGATCGCCGTGCACTTCAAGGGCATCACGGTCAACGGCTCCACCCGCTGGCTGAGCCTGGGCATCACCCGCATCCAGCCGTCGGAAATCCTGAAGATCGCGCTGCCGATGATGCTGGCCTGGTTCTTCCAGAAATACGAGCTGTCGCTGCGCTGGTGGCATTACCTGATCGCCGCCGCCATCATGCTGGTGCCGGTGGGCCTGGTGCTGAAGCAGCCTGATCTCGGCACCGCGCTGCTGATCACCGCCGCCGGTTTTTTCGTATTGTTCTTCGCCGGACTGCCGTGGAAAGTGATTCTGGCCGGCGCGGTGATGGCCGCCGCCAGCCTGCCCGTCGTCTGGAACCATCTGCACGACTACCAGCGCAAGCGGGTGCTGACGCTGATCGACCCCACTACCGACCCGCTGGGCACCGGTTACCACATCATCCAGTCCATGATCGCCATCGGCTCCGGCGGCCCCTGGGGCAAGGGCTGGCTCAACGGCACCCAAACCCACCTGGATTACATCCCGGAGCGGACGACGGACTTCATTTTCGCCGTCTATTCCGAAGAATTCGGCCTGGCTGGCAACGCTGTGCTGCTGGTGCTCTACCTGCTGATCCTGAGCCGAGCGATGATGATCACCGCCAGCGCCCAGACGCTGTACGGCAGATTGATGGCGGGATCGATCACCATGTCCTTCTTCGTCTACGCCTTCGTCAACATGGGCATGGTGTCCGGCATCCTGCCGGTAGTGGGCGTGCCTTTGCCCTTCATGTCCTATGGCGGCACCGCCACCGTGACGCTGTTCATCGGCATGGGCATGTTGATGGGCATCAGCAATCTGCGGCGCTGATCGCGCGGAGAGAAGGGCGGAAAATGCCAGTCCATTTGACATGACTGGCCTATTCCGTGCATTTTAAATAAGAATCATTATTTTTATTGCCACCACTACCGCATTCTCGATGACACGATTGAAAACCCTCAGCCTTTTGCTGGCGCTCGCCCTGGCGCCGTCCCTGCCCGCCCTCGCAACGCCCACCCCGACCGCCGTACAAGCCCCCCGCGCCGCCGCGCCCTACGCCAGCGTGGAAGGAATCAGCGAATACCGGCTGGCCAACGGCCTGCGCGTGCTGCTGGCGCCTGACGCTTCCAAGCCCACCGCCACCGTCAACCTGACCTATCTGGTCGGCAGCCGCCACGAAGGTTACGGCGAAACCGGCATGGCCCACCTGCTGGAACACATGCTGTTCAAAGGCACGCCCCGCAGCGGCAACCTGATGACCGAGCTGTCTCGGCGCGGCATGCAGTTCAACGGCACCACCTATTTCGACCGCACCAACTACTACGAAAGCTTCCCCGCCGGCGACGCCAACCTGGACTGGGCGCTGGCGATGGAAGCCGACCGCATGGTCAACAGCAAGATCGCCAAGAGCGATCTGGACACCGAGTTCTCGGTCGTCCGCAACGAGATGGAACGCGGCGAAAACAGCCCGGCCTCCGCGCTGACCCAGCAACTGGCCGCGATCAGCTTCGACTGGCACAACTACGGCCACGACACCATAGGCGCGCGCTCCGACGTGGAAAAAGTCCGCATCGAGAACTTGCGGGCCTTCTATCGCAAATACTACCAGCCGGACAACGCGGTGCTGGTCATCGCCGGCAAGTTCGAGCCCGCCGCCGCGCTGGCCATGGTTCAGCGCCATTTCGGCAAGATTCCCCGTCCGGCGCGCGCGCTGGCGCCCACCTGGACCGAAGAGCCGGTCCGCGACGGCGAGCGCGAGGTCACCGTGCGCCGCGTCGGCGACGTGAGCCTGGCGGCCCTGCTTTACCGCACCGCGCCGGCCAGCCATCCCGACAGCGCGGCGATCGAGGCGCTGGCGCTGATCCTGGGCGACACGCCCAATGGCCGGTTGCACGCGGCGCTGAGCCAGAAAGGCCTGGCCGTCAATATCGGCGCCATGCCCTACAGCCTGGCCGAGGGCGGCTACATCATCTTCTACGCCGAGCTGGGCAAGAACCAGACCCTCGCCAAGCTGCGTCCTGACTTCCAGGCCGCCATCGAGGACATCCGCTCTCAGCCGATCACCGAGGCCGAACTCAAGCGCGCCAAAACCATACTGCTCAACCAGTTCGACCAGACGCTGCGCAATCCGCAAGGCCTGGCCATCCACCTGTCCGAAGCCATCGCCGCCGGAGACTGGAGATTGTTCTTCCTGCAGCGCGACCGCATCGAAGCGCTGACCGTCGCCGACGCGCAGCGAGCGGCGGAAAACTACTTCAAGCGCGACAACCGCAGCTTCGGCCAATTCATTCCCGCCGCCCAGCCGGACCGCGCCAGCATTCCCGCCGCGCCGGACGTGGCCAAGCTGGTGGACGGCTATCGCGGCAAACCCGCGCTGGAGCAGGGCGAGGCCTTCGATCCCACGCCGTCCCATATCGACGCCCGCACCGAGCGCGCCAAGCTGTCCAACGGCGCGGAACTGGCGCTGCTGGCCAAGAAAACCCGCGGCGCCACCGTCAGCGGCAACTGGTTCTTCGGCTTCGGCGACGAGGACTCGCTGCGCGGCCGCCATGCCGCCGCCGGCATCAGCGCCGCCATGCTGGCGCGCGGCAGCCAATCGCTTGACCGCGCCGCCATCGCCGACAAGCTGGACGCGCTTCAGGCCGGCATCAGCATCGGCCTCTCCGGCCAGGGCGTCGCGGTGCGCTTCAAGACCACCCGCGAGCACCTGCCGCAGCTGATCGATCTGATCGCCGAGCTGCTGCAGCGTCCGGCCTTCCCGGCCGGCGAGCTCGCCCAGCTCAAGCAGCAGGCCCAGGTCGGCATCGACGGCTCCCGCCACGAGCCGGGCGCGCTGGCCGAACAAGCGCTGGACCAGAAACTGAACGCCTACGCCCAGGACGACTTCCGCTACCGCCCGACGCTGGACGAGAGCCAGGCCATCATGAACGCGCTGAGCCTGGACGACCTGCGGCGCTTCCACCAGCAGTTCTACGGCGCCAGCCACGCCAGGCTGGCCCTGGTCGGCGACTTCGACGCCTCCGCGGTCAAGACCCAGCTGGAACAACGCTTCGGCGGCTGGACCAGCCCGGCGCCCTACCGCCAGCTGGACCCGCTGCGGCCCTCGGTCCAGCCGGACGCGATCACCCTGCGAACGCCGGACAAGGCCAACGCGGTGTACGCCGCCACGATGCCGCTGGCGCTGCGCGACGACACGCCGGACTACGTGCCGCTGATGCTGGGCAACTACATCCTGGGCGGCGGACCGGAGTCCAGGCTGGTCAAGCGCCTGCGCCAACGCGACGGCATCAGCTACGGCGCCGGCAGCGGCGTCAGCGCTTCCAGCCGCGTGGAAAGCGGCTGGTGGAACCTGGAGGCGAGCTACGCGCCGGAAAACCTGGCCAGACTGAAGCAGGGCGTCGGCGAGGAGCTGTCCCGCCTGCTGCGCGACGGCGTCAGCGAACAAGAACTCGCCAACGCCAAACGCGCGCTGTCGCAAACGCTGAAGCTGATGCTGGCCGAGGACGATTCGCTGGCCAGCCTGCTGGAGGAGCACATGGAGCAGCGCCGGAACATGGCCTATATCCAGAGCCGTCTGGAACAGTTGGAAAAGCTGACCGTCGCCGACGTCAACGCCGCCTTGCGCAAGCACCTGAAGCCGGAACAACTGACCCAGGTCTACGCCGGCGACTTCTCCGCCAAGCCGGCCGCCGGCAAATAGCCTAGGCTGGTTCCGCCGGCGGGCTTTCCTCGCCGGCCGGCGCGCTGTCCGGCAGCGGCCGGCCGTCGCGGCCGAACAGCCGCAGCTGGCGCGGCAGGTCGAAGTCGTCGGCCAGCTTCACGCCTACGCCCAGCAAACGCACCGGGCGGGCGCCGCGGGCGTAGCCGGTGCGCAGCAACTGGCCTAACGCCGCCATCGACAACCCGTAGCCCGGTTGTTCCACCGTGGTCTGGCTGAAATCGTCGAACTTGAGTTTCACCGACAAACCCTTGAACGCCGGGCTGCCGCTGCGCGCCAGCCGCGCCTGCAGCCGATCCGCCAGCTCCGGCAGCTTGGCCAGGCAGCTGGCGAGGTCGGGCAGATCCTGCGCGTAAGTCTCCTCGACGCTGATCGTCTTGCGGCTGCGGTCGGTGGACACCGGCCGCTCGTCGCGGCCCTGCGACAGCGCCAGCAGCCGTTCGCCGAAACTGCCGAAATGGCGGAACAGATCGGCGGGCGACCAGCGCCTGAGATCGCCGCAGCTGCGTATGCCCAGCCGGTGCAGCCGTTCGGCGGTGACGCGTCCGACGCCGTGTATCTTCTCCACCGGCAAGGTGACGACGAAGGCGTCGATGTCGCGCGGACGGATCAGGAACTGGCCGTCCGGCTTGTTCCAGTCGCTGGCCACCTTGGCCAGGAATTTATTGGGCGCGATGCCGGCCGAGGCGGTGATGCCCACCTCCTCGCGTATCTGCCGCCGTATCGCCTCCGCCATCAAGGTGGCGCTGCCCTGCTCGTGCGGCTGGCCGGTGACGTCCAGATAGGCCTCGTCCAGCGACAGCGGCTCGATCACGTCGGTGTAGCGCTGGTAAATGGCCATGATCTGCTGGCTGGCCAGCCGGTAGCGCGCCATGTCCGGCGGCAGGATCACCAGTTCCGGGCACAGCCTGAGCGCGCGCGCCGACGACATCGCCGAATGCACGCCGTAGCGGCGGGCGATGTAATTGCAGGTGGCGACCACGCCGCGCGTCTCCGGCCGGCCGCCCACCGCCAGCGGCACATCCCGCAGGCAGGGGTCGTCGCGCATCTCGATGGCGGCGTAGAAGCAGTCGCAGTCGACGTGGATGATCTTGCGTTGCGGGGCGTTCATCAAGGCTCAGGGACGATCGCTGTGCCCCAGCGGCTTGTCCGGGGCGATGCGGTCGCGCAACCGCTGCTTGAGGACTTTGAGCTCGGGAAAGCCATCATCCCGCTTGCGATCCCACAACGGCTCGCCGTCCACCTCGACGCGGAACACGCCGCCGCTGCCGGGGCGCAGCGCCACTTCCGACAACTCTTTCTCAAAGGTGGTCAGCAGCTCCTGCGCCAGCCAGCCGGCGCGCAATAGCCAACGGCAGCCGGTGCAATAATGAATGACGACGCGGGGAAGCGCGGCGGAAGTGTCGGACGGATGCATGATGGGAAAGGCGGGAAGGAGACAAAACGACAGCATAGCGCAAAAAGTGGCGCCGACCCCCTGTTTGCAGCTTGTTTTGCGGGTGCGGACACCCGTCTCCTCCATCGTTCTCTTTTGTCAGGCAGACTTGGCGCAGTGCCGAGTCGGGGGCCGGCGTCGCGGATAGTCGTCTTGTTCAAACGGTGTTGCTCGGGCCAGTGTGCCCAGCCGAGGCCGGACTGTAAAGCCCGGAATGGTCGGCCTTAGCATTGCTGCGAAGCAGCATGTAACTTCGGCGCAACGTCGGCCATTCCCCAAAAAAACAGCAGCTTGCCGCCGAAAACGGCCGCAAGCTGCTGCGAGCGATGCTTGGTAGCGCTATCAGTGCGCGTGGTCGTCGTTGCCTTCCTGCACCACCACCTGCACATCCACCTTGCCCGCCTTTTCGAAATTCAGCGTCAGCGGGAAGCGGTCGCCCACCTTCAGCGGCTGCTTCAGTCCCATCAGCATCACGTGGTAGCTGCCCGGCGCGAACTTGACGGTCTGGCCCGGCGCGATCGCCACCCCGCCTTCCACCTTGCGCATCCGCATCACGCCGTTGTCGTTGACATGGGTGTGCAGCTCGGCGCGCTCGGCGCGCGGCGTGCTGGCCGACACCAGCTTGTCCTCGGTCTTGCCCTGGTTCTCCAGCGACAGGTAGACGCCGCCGGTCGGGCTGGCTGCCGGCATCGCGCGGCTCCACGGATGGCCGATGTGAATGGCGCCCAGCTGGAAGGAGTGGGCGGCGGCCAGGCCGGACAGGCACAGAGCGAACAAGGCGGCGGCGAAACGTTTCATCGCGGAGTCTCCGATCAAAAATGGGGCCACTGTATCATGGCCGGCCGCCGCTCCGGCGCGACAAATTGCCGCAGTCGTCTGCGTCCCGCCACACCTTTTCATGCCGTCGGTTTAAAGCGCGCCGGCCAGCTACCCGCCGCCCGCGCAAGCCTCTACAATCGTCGGGCTAGATACCCGATTCCACGCCATGTTCAAAACCCTGTCGCTGCAATTCCTGTTTGGCGGTCTGCTCAGCCTGATCACCATCACCAACCCCCTGTCCAAGATTCCGCTGTTCATCACGCTGACCCGCGAAATGAGCGACATGCGCCGCGAATCCCAGGCCAAGCGCGCCTGCGTGTTCGCCGGCGCCATCATGCTGGTGAGCCTGCTGGCCGGCAACCTGATCATGGCCGCCTTCGGCATTTCCTACGGCGCGCTGCGCATCGCCGGCGGCTTCGTGGTGGCGGTGCTGGGCTACCGCATGCTGTTCCTGTCGCAGGACCCCGGCCAGGCGCCCAAACAGTCCGGCGAGCGCGAGGACTACGCCTTCTTCCCGCTGGCCATGCCCGGCATCAGCGGCCCCGGCACCATCGCGGTGGTGATCGGCATCTCCACCGAAATCGCCGAACTGGCCACGCTGCCGGCCAAGGCGATCGCCTTCTTCATGACCTTTACCGCCATCGGCCTGACCTGCGCCGGCATGTGGCTGACGCTGAAGTCGTCGCTGCTGATCTCGGAGCGGCTGGGCCGCGGCGGCCGCGAGGTGATGACCCGGCTGATGGGCTTCCTGCTGATCTGCATCGGCGTGCAATTCGTCGGCTCCGGCATCCGCACCTTCATGGCCGGCTCCTGAGGCGGCGCCCAAGCCAAGCAAGCCGGCGCGCACAAGCCGCGCCGCCTCTGCCACAATGGGCGGACCCTCACCGCAGGTCCGCGCCATGCCCGCCCTTTCCGCCGAACGCTCCGAACTGTTCCGCGCCGACGACCTCGGCGCGCTGGAGTGCCTGGACGCGCAATACGCCGAGCGGACCTTCCCGCCCCATTTCCACGAGCAGTTCGTCGTCAACACGCTGACCCTGGGCGCGCAGTCCTACCGCCACCGCGGCGGCCTGCACCGCGCCGGCGTCGGCGCGCTGGTGCTGATCAATCCCGGCGAGGTGCACACCGGCGAAACCGCCCACGAAAACGGCTGGGCCTATCGCGGCTTCTATCCCGGCGTCGACATGATAGGCGGCCTGGCCGCCGACCTGAACGGTAAGGCGGGCCTGCCCTATTTCCGCGACACCGTGGTGATCGACCCCGGCCTGGCGCGCCGGCTGGACAGCCTGCACCTGCTGCTGCGCGACAGCCGCGACGCGCTGCGGCGCGAATCGGCGCTGGCCGCGGTGTTCAGCGAGGTGTTGGTCAAATACATGCGGCTGCGCCCGGACGAGCAGGCATCCGCCCCCGGCGCCGTGGAAACCGTCAGGCAGATGCTGGCCGACGATCCCGCCGCCAACCACTCGCTGCAGCAACTGGCGGCGGCCGTCGGCCTGTCGCCCTGGCAGCTGTGCCGCCAGTTCAAGCGCGAGACCGGTCTGCCGCCGGTGGCCTGGCGCAACCAGCTGCGGGTGGCGCGCGCCCGCTGAGCCGGCCGCAAAATCGTTCAAGACAGGCCGGACGGCCTGCTCCATCATCAGGAACAGAGGGCCGATGTCCGGCCCCGCCGCACGCAGGACTCATCCATGCCCTCCTTATCCGACCGCCGCCGCTGGCTGCTGGACGGCGCGCGCGACACCATTCCGATGATGGTGGGCGCGGCGCCGTTCGGCGTGATCTTCGGCACCCTGGCCATCGCCGCCGGACTGTCGCCCGCCGCCACGGCGGCGATGTCGCTGCTGGTCTTCGCCGGCTCCTCGCAGTTCATCGCCGTCAGCCTGGTTTCCGCCGGCGCCGCCCTGCCGGTGATCTGGCTGACCACCTTCGTCGTCAACCTGCGCCACGCGCTGTACAGCGCCACGCTGCTGCCGTACGCCCGGCCTTGGCCGCTGGCCTGGCGCTGGCCGCTGGCGTTCTGGCTCACCGACGAAACCTTCGCCGTGGTCGAGCACCGCTTCCGCAGCCTGGGCGCGGACGGCGGCCAGTGGTATTGGCTGGGATCGTCGCTGTCCATGTATCTGAACTGGCAGCTATGGACGCTGGCCGGCGTGGCGCTGGGCCGCTCGGTGCCGGGACTGGACAGACTGGGACTGGATTTCGCGATGGTGGCCACTTTCGCCGCCATCGTCGCGCCGCAGTTGAAGAGGCGGCCGACGCTGGCCGCGGCGCTGGCCGCGGGCGCGGTCGCGCTGCTGGCGCGCGGCCTGCCCTACAAGCTGGACCTGATGCTGGCGGCGCTGGCCGGCGTCGCCGCCGGCATGCTGCTTGAACGCGGACAGAAACGGGAGGCGGCATGAACTCATGGCAACACTGGGCGGCCATCATCGGCATGCTGGCCGCCACGCTGGCGATACGCGCCAGTTTCCTGGTCTTCGGCCAGCGGCTGGCCTTTCCCGGCTGGCTGAACCGCTCGCTGCACTACGTGCCGGCGGCGGTGCTGTCGGCGCTGGTGGCGCCGATGGCGCTGGCGCCGGCCGGAAGCATAGACCTGTCCTGGCATAACGCCTATCTGGTCGGCACCGTCGTCGCCATCGCCGTCGCCTGGAAAAACGGCAAGACGCTGCTGGCCATCGTGGTCAGCTTCGCCGTCTACGGCGCGCTGCGCTGGCTGCTATAGGTTGTAGGCCAAGACCAAGCCTATCATCAGCGGCGCCAGCCAGCGGCAGGCGACGCGCATGAGCAGCGCCGCTGGCGCGGACAGGCGCAGTTGCTCGCTGACCGCCGGCCACGCCACCCGGCCGGCGAACAGCGCGGTGCCGATGCAGCCCAGCGGCAGCAGCACGTTGGACGCGGCGTAATCCATCAACTCGAACACATTGCGGCCAAACAATTTGTAGTCGGCCAGCGGCCCGAAAGACAGCGCCGCCGGCACCCCGGCCAGAAACACCAACAGGGTCACCGCCAGCGTGGCTTTGCGCCGGCTGACGCCGAACTCGTCTATCGGCAGGATCACCACCACCTCCAGCAGCGACACCGCCGAGGTCAGCGCCGCCATCAGCAGCAGCGCGAAGAACACCACCGCGAACAGCTGGCCGTAAGGCAGATGATTGAATACCGCCGGCATCACCATATAGGTGAGCCCGGGGCCGGCCTGAGGGTCGAGACCGAAGGCGTAGATGGCCGGAAAAATCATCAGCCCGGCCAGCACCGAGGTCAGCGCGGTCAGCCCCGTCACCCACAGCGCGGAGTTGCCGAGCCGGGTATCCGGCCCCAGATAAGAGCCATAGGCCAGCATGCAGCCGGCGCCCACCGACAGCGAAAAGCATGCCAATCCGAGCGCTTCCACCAGCATGGACGGCGTCAGCTTGGCGAAGTCCGGCCGGAACAGTGCCTCCACGCCGGCCATCGCGCCGGGCAAGGTCAAGGCGCGGGCGATCAGCGCCAGCATCAGCAGGAACAACAGCGGCATCAGCAGCTTGCCGGCGCGCTCGATGCCCTTCTGGATGCCGCCGGCCACCACCAGCAGCGTCAGGCCGGCGAACAGCGCGTGGGTCAGCAATGCCTCCACCGGGTCGCCGACATACTGGCCGAACAGCGCACCCAGCGCGTGGACATCGTCGCTCATCACCCGGCCGTCCACCGCGCGCAGCAGATAACCCAGCGTCCAGCCGCCGACCACGCTGTAAAAGGCGAACACCAGGAAACAGCACAGCACGCCGCCATAACCGATCAGCCGCCAGCGCGGCGTCCCCAGCTTGGCGAAAGCGCCGACCGCGCCGCAGCCTGCGGCCCGTCCTATCGCCAGCTCGGCCTGCAGCAGGGCCAGTCCGAGAGTGAAGGTGAACAGCAGATAGACCAGCAGGAAGGCGCCGCCGCCGTTCATGGCGGTAACGTAAGGAAATTTCCAGATGGAACCGAGGCCCACCGTGGCGCCGGCCGAAGCCAGAATGAAACCGAGGCGGGAACCCCATTGCGTGCGAGGCATGACAACTCCTGAGTCAGAATATTTCGCCGCCGCACGGGATGAAGCTGGATACAACAAGGCCGCCCATGACGGCGGCCCGGAAAGCGGATGCAAACACTCCTGGCGCGCCGGTTAGCCGCGCCACCACCAATATTGGGTCTGGAATGCAATAATCTGCTTCATCATTGTCCAAGCATGCCGTCTTGCGCCCTCCGGCGTCAAGTCCGGCATGCCGGCTCAGGCATTCTCGGCCGCCAGCCCGCCCTCGGCGCGCGGCGGCCGGCGCAACCGGAAACCCAGCCACAGCAGGCCCAGCCACAACGGCAGCACGTACACCGACACCGCGATGCCGGGCGTGAGCAGCATCACGCCGAGTATCGCCGCCATGAAGCCCAGGCACAGCCAGTTGGCGAACGGATGCCACAGCGCCGGAAACAGCGAGCGGCTGCCGGCGCGGGCGCGGCGAAACTTCAGGTGGGTCAGGCTGATCAGCACCCAGTTGATCACCAGCGCCGTCACCACCAGCGACATCAATAGCGCCAGCGCGCCGCTGGGCAGCAGATAGTTGACGATCACGCCGACGAAGGTGGCCAGCGCCGAAGCCAGGGTGGCGTTCACCGGCACGCCGCGCGTGTCCACCTTGCCCAGGCCGCGCGGCGCGTTGCCCTGCTCCGCCATGCTGAACAGCATGCGGCTGGTGGCGTAAACGCCGCCGTTGTACACCGACAGCGCCGCCGTCAGCACCACGAAGTTCAGCGCGTGCGCGGCGAAACCAACGCCGATCTGGTCGAAGATCATCACGAAGGGGCTGCCGCCGGCGGCCACCTTGCTCCACGGGTACAGCGACAACAGCACCGCCAGCGAACCGATGTAGAAGATCAGCACGCGGTAGATCACCTGGTTGACCGCCCGAGGAATGGTTTTCTGCGGATCGCGGGTCTCCGCGGCGGCCATGCCGATCAGCTCCAGCCCGCCGAAAGAGAACATGATCACCGCCATCGACATGAACAGTCCGCCGGAGCCGTGCGGAAAGAAACCGCCGTCGTTCCACAGATTGCCGACCGAAGCCTGCGGGCCGCCGGTGCCGGACAGCAGCAGGTAGCCGCCGAACGCGATCATTGAAATCACCGCGCCCACCTTGATCAGCGCGAACCAGAACTCGGTCTCGCCATAGTATTTGACGCTGGCGAGATTGACCCCGGTGATCGCCGCGAAGCAGACCAGCGCGGTCAGCCAGGTCGGCACCTCCGGCCACCAGTAGCGGACGTATTCGCCGGCGGCGGTCAGTTCCGCCATGCCCGCCAGCACATACAGCGCCCAGTAGTTCCAGCCGGCGAGGAAAGCCGGGAATCGGCCCCAGTAGCGGCCGGCGAAATGGCTGAGCGAGCCGGCCACCGGCTCCTCGGTCAGCATTTCGCCCAACTGGCGCATGATCAGGAAGATGACGAAGCCGGCGATCGCATAGCCGAGAATCATCGAGGGGCCGGCGGACTTCAGCACGCTGGCCGAACCGAGGAACAGGCCGGTGCCGATGGCGCCGCCCAATGCGATCAACTGAATGTGCCGGTTTTTCAGCTCGCGCTTCAAACCGCCGGAAGTCGAGGGAACGCTCACCTTGGCGCCTCCATATGTGGGTGAATGGGAACGGCGCTGGAAACAGGGAGCTTATCGGGAATCGCCCAAAATCAGACAATACGTCTAAAACCAAACGCACAACTCGTTCAAAATATGTACTAATCAGTGCCAATTAACTAAAGATTAAAACAACTCCAGGCAATGCGTCAAAAGAGTGATCACGGCTCGCATGCGCGTCGTTCTCACTCGGAGACAATTGGACAAATGGTCCAATCTTATCAGTAGCCTGCGAAGACCCAATGACAAGGCCGCCCCTTGGGGCGGCCCGGCGTCGCGAAACCGGCCTTGGCCGGCCCCGTGGTTTACGGCAGCTGGCGCGCCAGCTCGGCGTCCGGCTGCGGCGCGCGCTTCATGCGGAAACCCAGCCACAACACACCCAGCCAGATCGGCAACGCGTACACCGACACTTCCATTCCCGGGGTGAACAGCAAAATGCCCAGGATCATCACCATGAAGGCCAGGCAGACCCAGTTGGAAACCGGATGCCAGAGCGACGGGAACACCAGCTTCTGGCCGGCCTTGGCGCGGCGGAACTTCATGTGGGTCAGGCTGATCATCGCCCAGTTGGTCACCAGCGCGGCCACCACCAGCGACATCAGCAGGCCCAGCGCCTCGCCCGGCAGCAAATAGTTCAGGATCACGCAGGCGAAGGTCGCCACGGCGGAGAACAGGGTGGCGTTCACCGGCACGCCGCGCTTGTCCAGCGAGCCCAGCGCCTTGGGCGCGTTGCCTTGCTTGGCCAAACCGAACAGCATGCGGCTGGTAGCGTAGACGCAGCTGTTGTACACCGACAGCGCCGCGGTCAGCACCACGAAATTCAGCGCATGCGCGGTGAAGCCGGCGCCGATCTGCTCGAAGATCATCACGAAGGGGCTGCCGCCGGCGGCCACCTTGCTCCACGGATACAGCGACAGCAGCACCACCAGCGAGCCGATATAGAAGATCAGGATGCGGTAGATCACCTGATTCACCGCCTTGGGAATGGTCTTCTGCGGATCGGCCGCTTCGGCCGCGGTCATGCCGATCAGCTCCAGGCCGCCGAAGGAGAACATGATCACCGCCATCATCATGAACAGGCCTTTGACACCGTGCGGGAAGAAGCCGCCGTCGTTCCACAGATTGCTGACCGAGGCCTGCGGGCCGCCGGTGCCGGACAACAGCAGATAGCCGCCGAAGGCGATCATGCCGATCACCGCCGCCACCTTGATCAGCGCGAACCAGAACTCGGTCTCGCCGTAGGATTTGACGTTGGCGAGATTGATCCCGTTGATGCAGACGAAACACACCAGCGCGGTCAGCCAGGCGGGCACGTGCGGCCACCAGTACTGGACATAGGCCCCGACCGCAGTCAGTTCCGCCATGCTCACCAGCACGTACAGCACCCAGTAGTTCCAACCGGACAGGAAGCCGGGGAAGCGGCCCCAGTAACGATAGGCGAAATGGCTGAACGAGCCGGCGACCGGCTCCTCGGCCACCATCTCGCCCAGCTGGCGCATGATGAGGAAGGCGATGAAGCCGGCGATCGCGTAGCCGAGAATCATCGAGGGGCCGGCGGACTTTAGCACGCTGGCCGAGCCGAGGAACAGGCCGGTGCCGACGGCGCCGCCCAGCGCGATCAGCTGGATATGGCGGTTTTTCAGCTCGCGCTGCAAACCGGTGTGGGCTTCGCTCACAGTGAATTCTCCTTGAGGTGCGGACGCCAAACGCGCGCCCGAACGGGTGCGCGTTCATCTAAACACCGGCACGGCATTGCCGTCAAACGACTGGATACAATATAAATGCCCAAAATATGCCCATTGATTGCATATTAAAAATATAATTCCCTATATTTTGCAATTTCAAACCATAAATTGCTGAATCGTGCCTATCTAGCTGCGAATTGTCTGCTCCGCTCCGCCATTTCCGGCACGAACGTTCCGTTACCCGCAGTGACAATTGGCAAACACAAGTCTTGCAACTGTTTGTCGATAATCACAGTCGAAGCCATCAGGTGACCTTGTGCGTCACATCAGGGAGAGAACAATGAAACAATCCGTATTGATCGCCGGCGTGCTCGGCGGCGGCATCGCGCTCGGCGCGGTGGGCGTGGCCGGCATCCAGGCGCTGAAGTCGTCGAAGCCGGAAACCGCCGCCGTCGCCAGCGCGCCTCTGGCCCAGGCCTCGGCCCCCGCGCTCCAGACGCTGGCGCCCAGCGCCGCCTCGTCGGCGCTCGCCCAACCCGCGCCGCAAGCGTCCACGCCGGCTGCCGCCGCCGCGCCCAAGATGAACGCCAAACCGGCGCCGGCCAAGCCGGTCCATGCCACCCACGCCAAGATCCTGGCGGTAACGCCGATCCGCGAGGCCGGCACCGAACCCAAGCAGGTCTGCCATCAGGAGCAGGTGGTGCACCAGGCGCCGGTGCAGGATGAAAACCGCATCGCCGGCTCGGTGATCGGCGGCGTGGTCGGCGGCCTGCTGGGCAACCAGGTGGGCGGCGGCAACGGCAAGAAGGCCGCCACCGTGATCGGCGCGCTGGCCGGAGGCTATGCCGGCAACCAGGTGCAAGAGGGCATGCAGCGGCGCGACCAGGTCAACAGCACCCGCACCATCTGCAATACCGAGGAGGTGAAGACCGAGAAGATCATCGGCTACAACGTGCGCTATTCGCTGGACGGCAAGACCGGCACCGTGCGCATGGACGAGAAGCCGAAGGGCAAGACGCTGCCGGCCAAGGACGGCAAGCTGCTGATCTGATTCCGGCTCATCCGCCAAGGCAAGGCCCGGCGCTGCCGGGCCTTTTTGCTCGCGCGCTTCAGAACCTGTTCAAAGTCTCGCGAGCAAGAGCGAGACAAGGCGAAAACAAGCGAAAAAGCGGAATGTACAAATGGTACATGAGCATTTTGAGCTTGTTTTCAACGCCGTATCGCCGAAGCGCAGCTGACTTTGAACAGGTTCTCAGGCCGCCGCCCGCCTCGCGCCGTCCGCGCGCTGCCGCTCAGCCACCTTCTCCGCCGCCTCCGGCGGGCCGAACAGCAACACCAGCCGGTCGCGCCAGCCATCAGCCCGCCAGGCCTCGACCAGCATGTCTCGCCACTCCGCCAGACTCACCCACAGCGGATTGAAGCTATTCACCGGCTTGACCGTGCCGTAGTCGCACGGGTCGCTGGCCAGTTCCTCGGCGTAGGTGCCGAACATCCGATCCCAGATCACCAGCACGCCGGCGTAGTTGTGGTCGATGTAGCGCGGGTTCTTGGCATGATGACCGCGGTGTATCGACGGCGTATTGAACACGTATTCCAGCCAGCCGAGCTTGGGCGCGGCCTGGGTATGGACGAAAAACTGGAAGGCCAGGTTGAGCAGCACTACCGCCACCACCTGCTCCGGCGGAAAGCCCAGCCAGGCCAGCGGCAACCAGAACGCCCACATGCCGGCCAGCGGATACATCAGGCTTTGGCGGAAAGCGGTGGTGAAATTCATCCGCGTCGAGCTGTGGTGGACGCTGTGGGCCGCCCATAACCAGCGCACGCGGTGGCTGACGCGGTGGAACCAGTAATAAAGGAAGTCCTGGCCGATGAACAGCAGGAAGAAGCTGAGCCATCCGGGAGAAAAATCGAACAACCGATGCTGGTAGATCCAGCCGTACAACGGCAGCACCAGCACCCAGGCCAGCTTGTCCGCCCCCTGATGCAGCAGGCCCAGCGCCGCGCTGCACAGCGAGTCGCGCCAGTTGTACAGCCCAAGCCGCCTCTGGCGGCGGAACAGCCACAGCTCCCAGGCGACGAACAACAGGAATACCGGCGCCAGCGCCAGCAGAATCAGCTCAACCGGAAAGTTCATTGCGAGACACCATGGAGCAAACACTTGATTGAAGTTTAAGCTCTATGCATGTAGGGCTGTCAATCGCCGCCATCCGGTCGGCGCGCTTTCCCGGCGCGCTGTGGCGGGAACGCCATATCAAAAGCGGCTATCCCGAATCATCGGAGATAGCCGCCTGGCAGCCGCAGCTGCGGCCGCGGATGCCGCATTCAGTCGCGGCGGGCCATCAGCGCGGCCAGCGATACGTCGCGCTCGGTCCACACCCGAGCCACGCTGGGCCGCTCGCCCAGCCGGCGCAGGTAGTCGGGACAGCCTTCCAGCCGCTGGGTCATGTCCTCGCCGAGAAAGCTCTGGCTCAGCCGCGCCACCACCGGCAAGACGCCGGCGGCGCTGAGATCGGCGAAGCTGAAGTCTTCGCCGGCCAGCCAAGGCCGGAACTGCGCCAGCTTCGCCACCGCGCCGATGCCGCGCGCCAAGGCTTGGCGGATGTCCTCGCACTTGGCCGCGTCCGGCTTGCTGCCTTTCAACATGTGGCGGATCAGCGGGCTGGCAGGCTGCATCACGTACAACTCCAGCATCGCCGTCAGTTCGCGCGCCAGCGCGCGGCCATTCGGCGTCGGCGGCAGCAGCGAGGCGGTGGGATAGGCATCCTCCAGCCACTCCAGGATCACGGTGGACTCGGCCAGCGGATGGCCGTTGATTTCGACGTAGGGAATCTTGCCCATCGGACTCTTTTCCAGCAGCTCATCCTCCTGCGAGGGCGTCGTCACCACTTCCTGGAAATTGACGCCCTTCTCCAGCAAGGCGATCTTCACCTTGTTGTAGTAGGGCGACAGCGGGATACCATGCAGTTTGATCATGCCGACTCCAATAACGATGGGTTCGTAAGCGCCGCGGCGCGGGCAAGGCGGCGGCGCGCGGACTACATCATCCAGCCTATTCCCTTATTTAGCCAGCGCCACGCTCTTTTGCTGCAACAATTGGCGGATCTGCGGCAACATCTGCTGCGCCGCCTTCTCGCCCTCCAGGATGGCCTGGTTGCGGGCTTCGAACTCCGCCGCGCCGATGTTCAGCACATTGGGATGGATCACCACGTCGGCCTGTTTCAGTTCCTGCGCCAGCGCCGGGCCATTCATGATGCTCAGACTCTGATCCAGCATGGACAGGAAACCCGTGGCGCGGCCGGCCTTGGGACGGCCGGTGATGTCGACGGCGATGACGAACTGCGCGCCCATCTCGCGCGCGGCGCTGACCGGCACCGGGCTGACCAGGCCGCCGTCGACATAGCTCCTGCCGCCTATCTTCACCGGCAGGAACACGTTGGGGATGCTGGCCGAAGCGCGCACCGCCTGGCCGGTGTTGCCGGTGCGGAACACGATCCGGCGGCCGGAGTCCAGCTCGGTGGCCACCGCGGCGAACGGCCGGCTCAGCTTCTCCAGCGGGCGGTTGCCCACTTGCGCGTTGATCCAGTTCTGCAGCTTCTCGCCCTTGATCACCCCCTTGGTGGACAGCGTCCAGTCGGTCAGATCGGCCTGATCGAGCGCGATGGCGCGCTGCTGCAGCTGCATGCCGTTAAGGCCGGACGCGTACAGGCTGCCCACCACGCTGCCGGCGCTGGTGCCGACGATGATGTCCGGCGTGATGCCCGCGCCCTCCAGCACCTTGATCACGCCGATGTGGGCGAAGCCCTTCACCGCGCCGCCGCCCAGCGCCAGCGCGATCTTGGGCTTGACCGGCGCCGCAGCCGGCTGCGCGGCGTTCGGAGTCGAGGTGGAAATACAGGCGGACAATAAAGAGGCGACCCCGGCCAGCAGCGCGGGACGCAGAAGTTTCTTGCTCATCATGATTGCATCGGTCTTTCAGACAACGGCGGCCGCGGAGGCCACCCCAACGGGCGCGGGGTCCAGCATCACGTAATTCAGATGCTGCGCGCCCTCCAATTCGAAATGGGTTTCGCCATGGACAGCCATGCCGATGCGGCGGTAGAAGGCGATGGCGCGCGCATTGCCGTGCCACACCGTCAGCCACAGGCGCGGCTGGCCAGACTGGGCGCGCGCCCATTGCCGCGCAGCATCCATCAGCCGCCTGCCCAGACCTTTGCCGACATGGCTTTCCAGCAGATAAAGCCGTTCCACTTCCAGCGTCGGGAAATCGCAGCCCTGGCACGCGCTGTCCAATTTCATTTGCGCATAGCCGAGCAGATGGCCGTCATCTTCCATCAGCAGCAGATGGCGCGCCGGATCGGCGATCAAGGCCTTGAGCGCTTCCGGCGAAAATTCGGACAGCACAAAATCGGCGATGCCGCGGCGGATGCCGCCGCCGATCAAATAGGTATTCAGCCATACCTGTATCGACAGCGCGGCCAGACAAGCCGCGTCATCGGGACGGGCGCTGCGGATTTCCACTCTCATCACGGCTTTCTCCTGCGCGCGCCGCCGGTTTCCGGTCAATCGGCCCGCGGCGCTTTCTTGACGAATTCGATCACTTGCCGGCCATCCTCGCTCATTTTGGCCAGCTTCTTGCCGCTGCCCTTCCAGGCATGGCCGTACACCACCTCGTAGCTGGCCGGCAGCTTGCCGTCGCGGCGATGCTGCTCATAAGCCTCTTCCACCTTGCGCCAGGCCGCCTTGCCCATCAGGCCGCGGCCGCGGCCGGCGGTGGCGTTGTGCGCGCCGATGGCCTTCAGATCGCGCATCACCGACTTGGCGTCGCCGTAAGTCAGCACGATTTTCTCCATGTCCATCACCGGCTCGGCGAAACCGGCCCGCATCAGCGCGTCGCCGATGTCGTGCATGTCGATGAACTGGTTGACGTGGGTGGCGCCGTCCACGCCGGCGAAAGCCCCCCGCAGCTCGGACAGCGTGTCCGGCCCCAGCGTGGAGAACATCAGCAGGCCTTCCGGCTTCAGCACGCGGCGCAGCTCGGCGAACATCTTGTCCGGCACGTTGACCCACTGGATGGTCAGGTTGGACCAGATCATGTCCACGCTGGCGTCGGCCAGCGGCAGGCGTTCGATGTCGGCGTTGATCTGCCACGGCGCGCTGGGCTTGAACAGCTTCTTCAGCAGGCCGTCGCCTTCGCGGGCGCGTTCGCGCGAGGCCAGCAACATCGCGCGCGCCAGGTCCAGCTCGATCACCCTCGCCTGCGGGTAGCGCCGCCGCAACTCGGCCGCGCCATAGCCGGTGCCGGCGCCGGCATCCAGAATCATCGCCGGCTGGTGCTTGATGTAGTCGAGACGCTCGGCCATGCGGTCGGACACTTCGCGCTGCAGCACCGCGGCGGAATCGTAGCTGGCCGCGGCCTTTTCAAACGAGGCGCGCACGCGCGCCTTGTCGGTGTAAAACGCTTCACTCATGCCTGGGTTTCCAGATGCTCGGCAAGCGCGCGCACGAAATCCTGCTCATGCGACAGGAAGGGCGCGTGCGACGCTTGCGGAAATTCGTAAAGGACGGCGTCGGGCAGCGAAGCTTCCAGCCAGCGGCCGGCGCCGATCGGGGTGATGGCGTCGCGCGCGCCGTAGAACAGCGCCGTCGGACACTGGATGCGGCCGGCCAGCGCGCGCGCGTCGGCCTGCAGCAACAGTTCCAGCGCCGGCAGCAGGCCCTGCGGCCTGCCATGCGAGAACAGCTCGCCGCGCAGCGCCTTCAAGGTGTCGCGCGCCGCCGGCGCGCCCATCATCTGCAAGGCGAGAAAACGCTCCAGCGTCTGTTCGAAGGCGCCGTCCAGGCTTTGCGCGACGGCTTCTATCGATTTGCGCTCCTGCGCGTGCGGCCAGCTGTCGTCGCGGACGAAGCGCGGGCTGGTGGCGATCAGGGACAGGCTCTTCACCTGAGCCGGATGGCGGGCGGCCCAGTGCTGGGCGATCAGGCCGCCCAATGACCAACCCACCACTTGCGCCGGCAGCGGGAAGTGGGAAGCCACCAGGTCGGCCACCGCGTCGGCGTCGAAACGGTGCAGCGCCGGCGACGCGCCGTGGCCGGGCAAGTCCACCAGGTGGACGCAGAAACGCGCCGCCAGTTGTTCGGCCACGCGGGAGAACACGCCGCCATGCAGCCCCCAGCCGTGCAGCATGACCACGTCCGGCCCCTGGCCCAGCGTTTCGACAAACAGATTCATGAACGGTCAAATTGGGCGAAAACGTTATTTTCGCAAGAGTACGATGCGAAGGAAACCTCCAAGACCGGCATCTTCGTCGTGAAAAGGTTGCAGTTTGGTAACCGCGACGATGTCGCCCAGCCGACGATTGATGTCGGTGGCCACGATGCGGGCCAGCACATTGCCGGCCCGCCGCCACAGCGGCGCGCGCCGGCGGTCGGCCAGAAACTTGTCGAACACCACCACCCGACCGCCCGGCTTCAGCACCCGCTCCACCTCGCGGATGCAGGCCTGCGGGTCCGGAATCACCGCCAGCACCAGGTGCAGCGCCACCGCGTCGAAGCAGCCGTCGGGATAGTCCAGCTTCTGCCCGTCCATCACCCTGGCGTCCACTTCCATGCCCAATTTGACCGCCCGCTCGCGCAGCCGCTCCAGCATCGCCGGCGCGATGTCGATCGCGGCCACATGGCGGCAGCGCACCAGGTAATCCAGATCCAGGCCGGTGCCGGCGCCCACCAGCAGCAGGCGCTCGTCCGGCTGCGGGTTGAGCAGGCCGATCGCGCGGCGGCGATGGCGGGCGAAGCCCTGCGCCACCTTGTCGTAGACCGGGGCGTACAGATCGTAGCGCCAGCGGTTGAAACGGGTCGCGCACTCACGCCACATCGCCCGGCTCCTTGAAACGCGCCAGCTTGTCCCAGTCCAGCGCCCAGGCCGGGGCCGGCGCGGCGAAATAATAGCCCTGCAGCATGCCGCAGCCCATCTCGGTCAGCTTGTCCCGCTGGCTGGCGGTTTCCACGCCTTCGGCCACTACCTCCAGATCCAGCGCGCGCGCCAACGCCAGAATGGCGCGGACGATGGCCACCGACTCCTGCTTGCGGTCCAGATCGAACACGAAGGACTGGTCGATCTTCAACACGTCGAAACGATAGCGATGCAGATAGGACAGCGCCGAGTAACCGGTGCCGAAATCATCCAGCGCCAGCCTGACGCCCAGGCCGTGCAGCGCCTGCATCGCGGTGGCAGCGGCCTGCGGCTGGTCGATCAGCGCGCTTTCGGTGATTTCCAGGTGCAGCATCGCCGGCGGCAGCCGGTAATGGGCGATGCGCTCGCCTATCCAGCCGACCAGGTCCGGGTCGCGGAAATTGGCCGACGACAGGTTGATGTGCAGCGCGATGTCCTCGCCCGCCAAACCCTCGGCCCGCCAGGCTTGCAACTGGGCGCAAGCAGCGTTGATCATGTAGCGGTCCAGCCGGGTGATCAGTCCGCTTTCCTCGGCGATGGGCAAGAACGCCGCGGGCGACACCAGCCCGCGCTGCGGATGCTGCCAGCGCACCAGCGTCTCGAAGCCGGCCAGCTCGCCGCTGGCGGCGGCGACGAATGGCTGGTAGTAGGGCACCAACTGCCCCTCCTCCTCCAGCGCGCGCCGGAGCTCGGTCTCCAGCGCCAGCTGGTCGGCCTGGTCTATCCGCAGCTGGTGGCTGAACAAGGTATAACCCTGGCGGCCCTGTTGCTTGGTGCAGTACATCGCGTGGTCGGCGTCGCGCAGCAGGTCGTCGGCCTTGTGGTAATGCTCGCGGTCGGCCAGCACCACGCCGACGCTGGCGGTGGAAAACACCTCGCGCCCCGCCAGCACCACCGGCCGCTCGAACTCGCTGACGATGCGGCGGGCGATCACCTCGCACTCCTCCACCGCGTCCATGCCGAACATCAGCACCGCGAACTCGTCGCCGCCCAACCGGGCCAGGAAATCGTAATGGCGCAGGCAGGAGCGAATGCGGGCGCCGGCCTCGAACAACAGGTGGTCGCCGGCCAGATGGCCTAGCGTGTCGTTGACCAGTTTGAAGCGATCCAGGTCGATGAACACCACGGCGAAACGTTCACCGCCGTCGACGTAAGCATCCCAGGCCCGGCGCAGCGCCTTGGAAAAGTAATTGCGGTTGGGCAGCTTGGTCAGCGGATCGTGCAGGCTGTCGAATTCCAGCTGGGCGTTGACCGCGTCCAGCTCGCTGGTGCGCTCGCGCACCCGCTGCTCCAGGTCGGCGTAAGCCTGCTGCAGGCCTTCCAGCGCCCGCACCCTCGCCAGCGCGGCGCCGATGTGGTTGGCGACGAACTCCAACACTTCCTGATCGCGGAAGGTGTAGACCACGTCGGCGTCGTAGCTTTGCACCGCCAGCACGCCCAGCAGCTCGTGGTCGCAGTACAGCGGCACGCCCAGCCAGCTCTTGGGCGGCATCCCGCCTTGCGTCGCCGCCATGCCCCGCATGCCGCCGTACGGGTCCAGCAACAGCGGCCGCCCGCTATGCAGCACCTGCTCGATCAAGCCCTTGCCCGGCTTGCGCGGCTTCAGCGCCGGCGCGTACTCGTCGGAGCAATAAGGGAAACTGATCAGATCGCGGCCCATGTCGTACAGCGCCACCACGCAATTGCGCGCCGCCACCATCTCGCCCAACAACCGGTGCAGGCCGCTGAGGAAAGCTTCCAGCGACAGGCTGGTATTGGACAGCTCGGCGATCCGGAACAACACGTCCTGGAACTGCTCGGCGCGCTTGCGGATAGCCACCTCGGCCCGCAGTCTGGCATTGGCGCCCTCCAGCTCGCTGGTGCGCAGCGCCACCTGCCGTTCCAGCCTGCCGTGGTACAACACGCGATCCAGCGCGAAGCCGACATGGCGGGCGGCGAACATGAACAGCTGCTGCTCGGCCGAGGTCAGCGGCGGCTGGTCCTCATAGCGCTGCAACACCGCCGCGCCTATCAACTCGTCCGCGGCGTTGCGCAGCGGCGCGCCCATCCAGAAAGCCGGCAGTTGCGCCGGCCGCGCCAGGCTCTCCTGCGCGCATAGCGCCTCGATCCGCTCGCCGGTCAACACCATCGGCGCGCCCCCCCGCAACAACCAGGCGGCCAGGGACACCTGGTCGCCTGCCAGAGGAAAGACTTGATCGGGATCGGGCGGCGCGGGATCTCGCCGGTCCGCGTAGAAGGGAAAATGCAGCGCGGCGCAATCTTCGTCGCGCAGCGCGATGTAGAAATTGTCGGCGTCCATCAGCCGCTGCATCAGCCGGTGCAATCGCGGCAAGAGACGATCCAGCGCGGGACATTCGCCGGCCAGCAAGCTGATCTCCAGCATGGTCTCGTTTGCGGTCCGCGCCGCCGCCTGCTCCGCCCGCAGCGCTTCGCAGCGCAGATATCCCGTCAGCAGGGCCGCCACCGCCTCCAAGCAAGCCGGGGCCGTCCCGCGCCAGCTCAGCCAGCCCAGGGTCGCATCCCCGCCGCGCAAGGCCAAACCGCTCACCCCGGCGGGCGGGCGCTTTCCGGCGGACAAGGCGGCCCCATCCGGCAGGGCGTCGGCATCGCCCATGCAGGCCAAGCGCCGCCACGTCCCGCCGCTCTGCGCCCACACCGCCGCCGCGGACATGCCGCCCGCGTCTCTCAATAAACACAAGGCGCGATCGGCCGCCTGTTCCGGACTGTCCAGATATTCAGCCACACTCTTCATGTCAGTATCGTAGTACGACGCGCCGCCAAAGTCCTGAGCCAAACCAAAGCCCGGGACAAATGCCCCGGGCTGCGGTGTTTTCCTGTGGCGCGGACGCCGCCGACACAAGTCAGCCTCAATCCTCGGCCAACTGCAGCATCACATCCAGTAATGCGTCTAATTGGGAAAGCTCATGGTTCGCCGACAACGAGATCCGCAGCCGCCCGCCGTTTTCCGGCACCGTGGGCGGACGGATCGCCGGCACCCAATAGCCGCGGTCGCGCAGCATGGCGGCCAGCCGGACCGTGCGCTCGTCCGAGCCGACGAGGAAGGGCTGAATGGGCGTGGTGGAATCGCCAGCGTAAGGCGAGCCCTCCAGCCGCTGCCGGCACAGGGCCGCCAGCTGCCGCAACCGCTCGCGCCGCTCGCCGCCTTCGGCGATCAGCCGCAAGCTGGTTTCCACCGCGGCCGCCAACGCGGGCGGCTGGGCTGTGGTGAAAATATAGGTGCGCGCCTTGTTCACCAGCCAGTCCATCAACGGCTGGCTGCCGGCGACGAAGGCGCCGGCCAGGCCCGCGGCTTTGCCCAGCGTCGCCATGTAGATCAGACGTTCGCTGCGAAGGCCATGCGCGGCAGCCGATCCCCTGCCGTCGCCCAGCACACCGAAGCCGTGCGCGTCGTCGACGTACAGCCAGGCGTCGAAACGCTCGGCCAGCTCCAGCAATGCCGGCAGCGGCGCCTGGTCGCCGTCCATGCTGTATACCGCGTCCACCGCGATCAGCTTGGTCGGCGCCTTGCTGTCGGCCAGCAGCTGCGCGAGATGTTCGACGTCGTTGTGGCGAAAGCGCTGGAAGTCAGCGCGCGACAGCAGACAGCCGTCGTTCAGCGAGGCGTGGTTCAGCTTGTCGGCGAACACCGCGTCGCCGCGCCCCACCAGGCTGGTGATCACCGCCAGATTGGCCGCGTAGCCGGAGCCGAACAACAAGGCGGCCTCGCGCCCGACGAAGCGCGCCAGCGCCTCCTCCGCCTGCTGATGCGCCAGGCTGTGCCCGGTCAGCAGATGGGACGCGCCGCTGCCGGCCCCCCATCGGTCCGCCCCTTCCCGCAAGGCCCGAACCAAGGCGGGATGATCCGCCAGGCCAAGATAGTCGTTGCTGGCGAAAGAAAGGTAATGCTGGCCATCGATTTCGACCTCTACGCCTTGCGGCGACGCCAACACTGTCCGACAACGCAGCCTGTGCTGGCCTTGCAGTTCCTCCAGCGCGGCGGAAAGATCTTGTAAACGCATGCTTGCCCCCGGTTTCTTTATATGGACAGAACCGCGGCAAGCCGCCCCGGCACGTCACACTATATATGTTTGCATTTCAGCTGACAGCACAGAATCACTAATGTTTCTTAATCTTATAATGCGTACAGATCCAGTTTGGCCATCAGCATCTGGTCCGCCGTCACATCGGGGTTGCCGGTGGTCAGCAGCTTGTCGCCATAGAAAATGGAGTTGGCGCCGGCCAGAAAGCACAGCGCCTGCGTCGCCTCGTCCATTTCCCGCCGCCCGGCCGACAGCCGGACGTAACTGGCCGGCATCGTGATCCGCGCCACCGCGATGGTGCGCACGAACTCGGTCCAGTCCAGCGTCCCGGCGCCCTCCAGCGGCGTACCCACCACTTTGACCAGATTGTTGACCGGCACCGACTCCGGCTGCGGGTCCAGATTCGCCAGCTGCACAATCAGGCCGGCGCGGTCGCGGCGCGTTTCGTTCATGCCGACGATGCCCCCGCAACACACCGACAGCCCGGCTTGGCGCACCTTGCCCAATGTATCCAGCCTGTCTTCGTACTCGCGGGTCTGGATGATGTCGGCGTACTTGTCCGGCGCGGTGTCCAGGTTATGGTTGTAGTAATCGAGTCCGGCATCTTTCAGCTGCTCGGCCTGCCCTTCTCGCAGCAGGCCGAAGGTGGCGCAGGTTTCCAGGCCCAACGCCTTCACCTCTCGCACCATCTCCAGCGTCTTCTGCAGATCCGCATCCTTGGGGCCCCGCCAGGCTGCGCCCATGCAGAAGCGGCCGGCGCCGTTGGCCTTGGCCTGGCGGGCCGCCTCCACCACCTCGTCCACCGTCATCATCGGCTCATCCTCCACCGGGGTGTCATGATGCACCGACTGCGGACAGTAGCCGCAATCCTCAGGACAGCCGCCGGTCTTGATGGACACCAGCGTCGACAGCTGCACCTTGGTCGGGTCGAAAAACTGGCGATGAATCTCGGCGGCGCGGAACAGCAGCTCCATGAAGGGCAGGCCCAGCAGGGCCTCCACGTCGTCCACGCTCCAGGCGGTCTTTTCCGGGTGAGGTGTGGACGGGCGCTTGAACACCATCGTGGCAGAATGCATCGTATGCTCCAAAAACTGTTTGTCATTTTCACTGCGAACCATACAGCTCGTCATCCTGCTCCGATGGGCAGGCGACAAAATCTTGGGGGCCGCCCGCCATGCTGTCAAACATCAGAAGGTTAATAATTGACAATTGCACAATAATTAATCAAATTTGCGTGTTGTGCGGATGTCGAAGCGCTCGTGACGGCCTGTGCGGCGGTTGCCGCGCGATGCTGCCGGCGATGCCGGCCGAGCACTGTCCGCGTTGCGCGGAACCGACAGTCTGCGGCGCGCTCTGCGGCCATTGCCAGCACCGGCCGCCCGGCTTCGACGCGCTACACGCTCCCTATCTGTTTGGCTACCCCCTGAGCCATCTGATTCATGCCTACAAGTACGGAAAACGGCTGCAGCTGGCGGGCGCGCTATGTGGACTTTTCACTGATTACGCCCGCTGTCAAGCCCCAAGGTACGATCTTGTCATTCCCGTTCCGCTGGCAAATGAACGACTTGCCGAAAGAGGCTTCAATCAGAGTTCCGAGCTTGCCAAAGCGTTCGCTGATACAATAAACAGCCGTTTTTCGGACAATCTGTGTTGGCGAAAAAGCAACACTTTGCCGCAGGCCTCGCTCGGCCGCGCCGAAAGACTGCGAAACGTTCGCCATGCGTTCGGCGTAAAATGCCGGTGCGACGGGCTTTCCATTGCCATAGTCGACGACGTCGCCACCAGCGGCGCAACCCTCTCCGCCTTGTCTAAAATGATCAAAAAACAGGGCGCGGAACGGGTCGACGCATGGGTGCTTGCCCGGGCGTTTTCCCCAAAAACTTGACCAAGATTTTGATTCCTTGGAACAATCCAGCCTGCCAACGATGTTCACTGTTGTTCTATTTCAGCCGGAAATTCCGCCCAACACGGGCAATGTGATTCGTTTATGTGCCAACACCGGCTGTGAACTGCATCTGGTCAAACCCATGGGCTTCCCGCTTGAGGATGCCAAGTTGCGGCGAGCGGGACTCGATTACCACGAGTATGCGCGTCTCGTCGTCCATGAAGACTGGGACGCATGCCTGCGTTCGCTTCAGGGACGGCGGATTTTCGCCGCGACGACCAAGGGCGCCACGCGCCATGACCGGATCGCCTACCAACCCGGGGACGTTTTTTTGTTCGGTCCCGAATCCCGCGGCTTGCCGCAAGATGTGCTGGCTGCCCTGCCGGCACAGCAACGGATTCGCTTGCCGATGCGTCCCGAGTCGAGAAGCCTCAATCTCTCCAACGCCGTCGCGATAACGGTGTTCGAGGCTTGGCGCCAGATCGGTTTCGAAGGGGGGGTATAGCAGTTCACAAGGTTGGCCCAACAGCATAGGGAGGTTTATGCAACCTGTTCTCCGATGGCTGTGGCTTCTATTTGTCAGTCTCGTGCTTGTGGCCTGTTCCACCGTGAAGACGGCCAGTGCCACAAACCAGTCGGCTTCGCCGGCTAACAAGAAGTCCGTTGCCAAAAACGGAGCTTATTTCCAGAACGACGGTCCGGCCGATCATATCCCGGTCAACCTGAATCTGGTTCCCGACGCCGTTCCGCAGGACGAGCCGCTGATCAAGTCGGCCAACCTGCCCTACACGGCGCTGGGCATGAGCTTCCGTCCCGATGTGCGTGAAAAGCCGTATCACGCCGTCGGCCGTGCCTCCTGGTACGGCAAGCAGTTCCACGGCCGCAAGACGTCGTCCGGCGAACGCTACGACATGTTCGCGATGAGCGCCGCGCATCCGACTCTGCCTATCCCGAGCTACGCCCGGGTGACCAATCTGACCAATGGCAAGTCGGTGGTGGTGCGCGTCAACGACCGCGGCCCGTTCCACAAGAAGCGCCTGATGGACTTGTCCTACGCCGCCGCCTTCAAACTGGGCTTCATCCAGCAAGGCAGCGCCAAGATCGCGATCGACCGCGTCTGGCCGGCGGAGGGCAATACCTACTCCGCCTCCGCTCAGCCGGTGACGCAACCGGCCAACCGCGAGTTGAGGGCGGGAGACAATCCGAAATATCTGCAGCTGGGCTCGTTCAATACGCTGGCCAACGCCGAAGCGGCGCTGCAGAAGACGCTGTCCGAGATGGATGACAAGTACGACTCCAAGCTCGGCATCGTCAACCAGCAGGGCGTGTACAAGGTGCGCCTGGGACCGTTCTCCTCGGACGAGGCAGTGCGCAGCGCGGCAGAGAACCTGCACGTGGAGACCGTCATCACCAGTCTGTGATGCGCCACGCTTGAATCGTATGGCAACAGGGCAAAAGGCGAAGGTGCATCCTTCGCCTTTTTTCATGCCCGCCCCCCACGGCCAATAAAAAGCCCCGGCCAAGTCAGCCGGGGCAAAAGCCTGGATAGCAACGATTCAGGCCCCGCTCAGGGAGCCAAGCGGGAGGTGCGATGCACCTGCAAGCTTAGGCGCGGGCCATCGCTCAAAGTTCCTCCATGCCGTCGTCTTGCGGCGGCAGCGCGTCGAACCAGCCTTTCACCACCTGCTCCACCTCTTCCACCCCGGTCTTCTTCAGGCTGGAGAACATCTGCACGCTGACCGAAGGATAATCGGCCAGCTCGCGCTTCACCAACGCCAGCACCTTGTTCTGCTCCTGGCGCGACATCTTGTCAGCCTTGGACAACAGGATATGCACCGGCCGCCCCGCGACGCGGAAAAATTCCAGCATGCGTCGATCCAGCTCTTTCAATGGGTGGCGGGCGTCCATAATCAACAGTAGGCCGATCAGGCTCTGCCGCGTCTGCAGGTAGCGGCCCAGCAGCTCCACCCAGTGGGCGCGTACCGCTTCGGGCACTTCGGCGTAGCCGTAGCCCGGCAAATCCACCAGAAAGCACTCGTCGCCCAGCTCGAAAAAGTTGATGTGCTGGGTGCGGCCCGGCGTCTTGGACACGTAGGCCAGCCGGGTGCGGTTGGCCAGGGTGTTGATGGCGCTGGACTTGCCGGCATTGGATCTGCCGACGAAAGCGACCTCGGCGCGGGTGGCCGGCAGGTCCTTCATGTGGTTGACAGTGGTATAAAACCGGGCGTTTTGAAAAATCGACATGGTAGTAAGGTTGAAATCAATTGGTATAGAATAACAGGTTTGGAATTGCTACTTTTACAGATATTTTAGGGGCTCACCCTAAGGAGCGACCATGAGACGTAAAATGCTGTTGGCGATGGCATCCCTAACCCTGGCCGGCAACGTGCTGGCAGCCACTCCGGCGGTCAAGGGTGACCCGGCGAAAGGCAAGCAGATCGTGGATGCCGTATGCGCGGCCTGCCATGGCGTCGACGGCAACAGCGTCGCAGCGGCCAATCCGACCATTGCGGGCCAGAGCCATCAATATCTGTATAGCCAGCTCAAGGCCTTCAAGAGCGGCGAACGCAAGAACCCGACCATGCTGGGCATGACCGCCACCCTGTCCGACGACGACATGCACAATCTGGCCGCCTACTTCAGCCAGCAAAAGCCCAAGGACCGCGAGGCGGCCAACAAGGAGCTGATGCCGCTGGGCGCCAAGATCTACCGCGTCGGCAACGCCGCCAGCCATGTGCCCGCCTGTATGGCTTGCCACGGTCCGTCCGGCAAGGGCCTGCCCGAGCAGTTCCCGCGCATCGGCAGCCAGCACGCCGGCTACATCGCCAAGCAGTTGGCCGACTTCAAGGCCGGCACCGACCGCAAAAACCTGATGATGACCGACATCGCCAGCCGGATGACCGATGCTGAAATGAAGGCGGTGGCCGAGTACATTTCCGGCCTGCGCTAAGCCGTGCCCCCAGCAGCCGGAGCCCGACATGCCGCGCGGCAGCGTCCGCGCGGCCAGGCGCAACTTTGCCGCTCCGGTCCGTTCAAAAGGGAAGCCCCGGAAGGGCTTCCCTTTTCCTGTCCATAATAATGAAACCCACACACCGCCGCCAAACCCTGTCCCGCGCGCTGTACGAGCTGTTCAGCTCGATGCGCTTCGCCATCGGGCTGCTCACCGTGCTCGGCATCGCCTCCATCATCGGCACCGTGCTCAAGCAGAACGAACCCTATCCCAATTACGCTTTCGAGTTCGGCCAGTTCTGGTTCCAGGCTTTCGAGATGCTAGGATTGTACGACGTCTACCATTCTGCCTGGTTCCTGATCATTCTGGCCTTCTTGGTGCTGTCCACCACGCTGTGCATCATCCGCAACGGTCCGGGCTTCATCAAGCAGATGCGCGGCTATCGCGAGAAGGCCAGCGACAACTCGCTGGCGGCGATGCCCCACAGCCAGGCCTTCGAGGCTGAAGAAGCGCACGCGGCCACGCTGCTGGGCTATCTGCACGGCCAGGGCTTCCGCTGGCGCGAAGCCGAGCGCGACGGCGGCGTGAAGCTGATCGCCGCCAAAAAGGGCGCCGCCGGCAAACTGGGCTATTTCCTCGCCCACATCGCGCTGATCGTGATCTGCGTCGGCGGCCTGCTGGACGGCAACCTGCCGCTGAAGCTGGCCGAAATGGCCGGCCGCGTCGTGCCGGAAACCCGGGACGTCCCGCAAAGCCAGATTCCGGAGCAGAGCCGGCTGGGGCCGTCCAACCTGTCCTTCCGCGGCACCGTCACCGTCGCAGAGGGCAAGAGCGCCGACGTCACCTTCCTCAATTCCGGCAACGGCTACCTGGTGCAGGAACTGCCCTTCATCGTCTCGCTGAAGAAGTTCCACGTCGACTACTACAGCAACGGCATGCCCAAGTTGTTCGCCAGCGACATCGTGGTGACCGACAAGGCCAGCGGCAAGACCACCGAGGCCACGGTCAAGGTCAACCATCCGCTGATCGTGGACGGCGTGGCCATCTACCAGTCCAGCTTCGGCGACGGCGGCTCCCCGCTGCGGCTCAAGGCCTGGAACCTGGCCGCGCCCGGCGCCGCGCCGACCGCGCTCAAGGGGTTGTCGATGAACCGCCAGCCGCTGCTCGCCAACGGCAAGGATTATTCGCTGGAGTTCGGCGAGCTCAGGGTGTTCAACATCGAGAACGTGGCCAAACCCGGCGAGACCGATCCCACGCTCACGCAGCGCATGCACGACGCGCGCGAGGTCAAGCAGCACAAGGACTTGAAGAACTACGGCCCCTCCATCACCTTCAAGCTGCGCGACGCCCAGGGCCAGGCGGTGGAATACGTCCATTACATGGCGCCGATAGAACAGGAAGGCGCCAGCTACATGATGGCCGGCATGCGCAAGACGCCGGCCGAGCCCTTCCAGTACCTGCGCATCCCGCTGGACGACGACATGGGCCTGGACCGCTTCATGCGCCTCTATGCCGCGCTGCGCGACCCGGCGCTGTACGGCGAGATCGCCGCGCGCGCCGCGCGCAAGGCGCAGCAGGGCGGCGTGATAGACGACAAGCTGGCCAAGCAGTTCGGCGACAGCGTCAAGGGCGTGCTGGAGCGCTTCGCCGCCGGCGGCTTCACTGCGCTGGAGCAGTTCCTCGACGAGCGGGTGCCGGCCGACAAGCGGCAGGCGGTGGCGCAAACCTACATCAAGATCCTGCAGGGCGCGGTGGTGGACGTGATGGCGGTGGCCGACGAGAAAGCCGGCGTCAAGCCGCTGCAAGCCGACGCCGCCCACTACCGCTTCCTGCTGGACGGCCTGGTGGCCGCCAGCGCGCTGCAGGATTACGGCTCGCCGGTGTTCCTGCAGCTGGAGGGCTTCGACCAGGTGCAATCGTCCGGCCTGCAGCTGACCCGCTCGCCCGGCAAGACGCTGGTCTACCTGGGCTCGGTCTTGCTGGTGCTCGGCATCGTGCTAATGTTCTATGTGCGCGAACTGCGCCTGTGGATACGCATCGATGGCCGCAAACTGCGGGTGGCGATGACCTCCAACCGCCATAACCGCGATCTGGACACCGACTTCCAGCGTCACCTCGACGCGATCAAACAGCTGACACGGGGAATCTGATGGAACTGGCAACCACCACATACGACCGCCTGCCGCTGTGGCGCAGGCTGGACCGCCGGGACTGGGCATACGCGCTGCTGATCGCCGTCGCCGCTGGCTATGCCTTCTCGCTCTACCGCCACGCGATGGACGTCTACGAACAGGCCATCCTGGCCGGCTCGGCGCTGGGCCTGGTCGCCCTGGGCTGGTTCTGGCCCGCCTGGCGCTGGTTCTTCCCGCTGTCGGGCGGCGTGGCCCTGCTGGGCATCCAGCTGTACCAGCACGACCTGGCCCGCGGCCAGAGCGCGTTCTGGCTCAAATACGCGCTGGCCAGCCAATCCGCCATCATGTGGATGTGCACGCTGTTCTTCCTGGCCACTGCCGTGTACTGGATAGGCCTGGCCCGCCGCTCGGCGCAGCTGGCGCGGATGGGCGCCGGCCTGACCTGGGCCGCCTCGGTGATGGGGCTGGCCGGCCTGTTCGTGCGCTGGTACGAAAGCTACCTGATCGCGCCGGACGTCGGTCACATCCCGGTGTCCAACCTGTACGAAGTCTTCGTGCTGTTCACGCTGATCACCGCGCTGATGTATCTGTATTACCAGGCCAAGTTCGCCGCCGCCCAAGCCGGCGCGCTGGTGCTGCCGGTGATCAGCGCCGCGGTGGGCTTCATCCTGTGGTACAGCTTCGACCGCCAAGCCCACGGCATCCAGCCGCTGATCCCGGCGCTGCAGTCGTGGTGGATGAAGATACACGTGCCGGCCAACTTCGTCGGCTACGGCGCTTTTTCGCTGGCGGCGATGCTGGGCGTGGGCCAGCTGCTGGTGCAGAAAGGCTGGCTGAAAGACCGTCTGCCAGCGGCCGAAGTGATGGACGAAATGATGTACCAGGCCATTTCCGTCGGTTTCCTGTTCTTCACCATCGCCACCATCCTGGGCGCGATGTGGGCGGCCGACGCCTGGGGCGGCTATTGGAGCTGGGATCCGAAGGAAACCTGGGCGCTGATCGTATGGCTGAACTACGCCGCCTGGCTGCACATCCGGCTGGTCAAGGGCTGGCGCGGCGCGCCGCTGGCCTGGTGGGCGGTGATAGGCCTGGCCGTCACCACCTTCGCCTTCCTCGGCGTCAACATGTTCCTGTCCGGCCTGCACTCCTACGGCGGCCTGTAGGCGGCGTCCGCCCGAGCCAAGCCCGGCCGCGCGCCGGGCTTTTCGCATTTTCCCCATCATTGGCGCTGGCATTTGGTATCCTTGTAGCGCTTTTATCGTTTTTTTATCACTCAAGGAACACGTTACACCATCATGGACTTTTCATGGCTGTCCGACCCCGCCGCCTGGCTGGGCCTCCTGACCCTGATCATTCTCGAAATCGTTCTGGGCATCGACAACCTGATCTTCGTGGCCATCCTGGCCGAAAAACTCCCGCCGGAACAAAGAGACCGCGCCCGCGTCATCGGCCTGTCGCTGGCGCTGGTGATGCGCCTGATCCTGCTGGCGAGCATCTCCTGGCTGGTCACGCTCACGACTCCGCTGTTCTCGGTCATGGGCGTCAGTTTCGCCGGACGCGACCTGATCATGCTGGGCGGCGGCGTGTTCCTGCTGTTCAAGGCCACCACCGAGCTGCATGAGCGGCTGGAGGGAGTAGAGCACGTGCAAGGCGGCGCGCAGCGCGCCTACGCGTCCTTCGCCACCGTGGTGGCGCAGATCCTGGTGCTGGACGCGGTGTTCTCCATCGACTCGGTGATCACCGCCATCGGCATGTCCGAACACCTGCCGGTGATGATGCTGGCCGTCGTCATCGCCATGGTCCTGATGATCGCCGCCAGCAAGCCGCTGACCGCCTTCGTCAACGCCCACCCGACCGTGGTGATGCTGTGCCTGGGCTTCCTGCTGATGATCGGTTTCAGCCTGGTGGCGGAAGGCTTCGGCTTCCACATTCCCAAGGGCTATCTGTACGCGGCCATCGGCTTCTCGGTGCTGATCGAAGCGTTCAACCAAGTCTCGCAAGCCAACCGCATCCGCTACCTCAACCGCAGCCAGAGCTTCCGCGAGCGCACCGCCAACGCGGTGCTGAGCCTGATGGGCAGCCGCCTGTCCGAGGCCGCCCAGGCAGAAGCCAAGCCCGAAGCCGGCCCGCAGCCGGTGGAAGACACCGCCTTCGGCCACAACGAGCGCGCGATGATACACAGCGTGCTGACGCTGGCAGAACGGCCGATCCGCGTGATCGCCACCCCCCGCGCCGACATCCACAAGCTGGACCTGAGCCAGCCGGAGGCGGCACAGCGCCAGGCGCTGCGCGACAGCCCCTACTCCCGCCTGGTGGTGATCCGCGACGGCAGCATAGACGAGCCGCTGGGCATCGTCGCCCGCAAGGACCTGCTGGCCCAATTGCTGGACGGCCGGCCGCTGGATATCGACGCCGCGCTGCGCCAGCCGCTGGTGCTGCCGGAAACCGTCACCGTGCTGAAGGCGCTGGAAAGCTTCCGCCAGCACGCCGCCGACATGGCCTTCGTGGTCAACGAATTCGGCAGCCTGGAAGGCATCGTCACCCAGAAAGACCTGATGGAGGCGATCGCCGGCGAGTTTCCGGAAGAACACGAGCGCCACGAGCTGCCGGCCATCGTCGTCCAGCCGGACGGCGGCTACGACGTGGAAGGCAGCCTGGAGCTCGTCACGCTGGAGCAGTACCTGACGCTGGGCGATTTCGAAGACGAAGACTTCCATACCGTGGCCGGCCTGCTGATGGACTGCCTGGAGCGCATCCCGCGCGAAGGCGACGAAGTGACCGTCGGCGAATGGAAGCTGCGCGTCACCGCGCAGAAGGGCAACCGCACCGAGCGCGTGCTGATCAGCCCGCTGACCGATGGCTTCGACGCCTCCATCTGAGCATGAGCCAGGGCCGCCACGGCCCTGGTTTCTCTATGTGTTGCGCTGCCTGGACGGCGCGCTTTACACCGGCGTCAGCACCGACGTGGCGCGCCGCTTTCGCCAGCACCTGGCCGGCAAAGGCGCGCGCTACACCCGCATCAACCCTCCCATCGCCGTCCAACTGGTGATCGAATACCCGGGCCGCTCCGCCGCGCTGCAGGCGGAGCACGCGTTCAAGCGGCTCTCCGCCGCCGCCAAACGGGATTTCCTGGCCCAGCATGGCGATGCCTTGATCCCAGACTGAGCCCGCCGCTTCAAGCGGCCATGCGGGCCCCCTGACCGCCATCGACGAAACCGCGCAGAGAAGCTGGACCGATCCGCGTCCGCCGTGCGTCAAAGAGCCGCAACGATGGACCAGAGGGAAGGTTGGCGGCGCCAGGCTGGCCTCCTCCTCCCGATGGGCGGTATAGTGGACGCCGTTGTCATGTCGTCCGCTGCGCGACGGCGGCGGCAACCGCGTCCAGTCCACCATGGGGAAAGCCATGTCAAACCGCATGTCCCGCATCGCCGCGCTGCTGGCCGGCATCCTGCTGGCTTCCGCCGCCGGCGCGGCCGACGCCGTCCGCGTCGGCTCCAAGATAGACACCGAGGGCGCGCTGCTCGGCAACCTCATCCAGCAGGTGCTGGCCGCCCATGGCGTCAAGACCGAGAGCAGGCTGTCGCTGGGCAACACCAAGGTGGTGCGCACCGCCATCGCCGCCGGCGAAATCGACATCTACCCCGAATACACCGGCAACGGCGCCTTCTTTTTCTCCGACGAAAAGAATCCGGCGTGGAAATCCGCCGCCGCCGGCTACCAGCGCGTCAAGCAGCTGGACTACGACAAGAACCGCATCGTCTGGCTCGCCCCGGCCCCTGCCAACAACACCTGGACCATCGCCGTTCGCCGCGACGTGGCCGACGCCAACCGCCTGCGCACGCTGGCCGACCTGGGCGCCTGGCTGGGCCGCGGCGGCCGCTTCAAGCTGGCCGCCTCGGCGGAATTCATCGAACGACCGGACGCGCTGCCCGCCTTCCAGAACGCCTACGGCTTCAAGCTGCGCCAGGAACAGCTGCTGGCGCTGGCCGGCGGCGACACCTCGGCCACCATCAAGGCCGCGGCCGAGCAAACCTCCGGCGTCAACGCGGCGATGGCCTACGGCACCGACGGCCCGGTGGCCGCGCTGGGCCTGGTGGCGCTGGCCGATCCCAAGGGCGTGCAGCCGGTGTACGCGCCGACGCCCATCATCCGCGCCGACGCGCTGGCCCGCCATCCGGACATCGCCGCCTGGCTCAAGCCGGTGTTCCAGTCGCTGGACGAGGCGACCTTGCAGAAACTCAACGCCAGCATCGCGCTGGAAGGGCGCAACGCGCGCCAGGTAGCCGCCGGCTACCTGAAGCGCAAGGGATTCGTCCAGTGATCCTGGCGGCGCTCGCCTGATGCGGATGCGCAACCGGATGCAACTGGCGCTGGCCTTGCTGTGGCTGGCCGGCTTTTGCAGCCCGTTGCTCAGCCACGCGCCCAACCGCCTGCTCAGCGGCCAGGGGCTGTACCTGCCCGCGCTGCCCGGCGCGTTCTGGCTGATCGTTCCGGCGCTGCCGCTGCTGCTGTCGCCCTGGCTGCCCGCCTCCAGCCGGACGCACGGCCTGCTGGCGCTGTGCGCCGCGCTGCTGGCCAATGGGCTGTTGTGGCTGGCCGGCGGCGAAGCCGCGCGGCTGGGAGGAGGCGATCCCGACTCGCTGGCCCGCACCGCCTTCGGCGCAGGTTTCTGGCTGCTGCAGCTGGCCGCCTGCC
Organism: Chromobacterium phragmitis; assembly: GCF_003325475.1. Taxonomy (NCBI): domain Bacteria; kingdom Pseudomonadati; phylum Pseudomonadota; class Betaproteobacteria; order Neisseriales; family Chromobacteriaceae; genus Chromobacterium; species Chromobacterium phragmitis. The sequence goes on along the minus strand of NZ_CP029495.1, from coordinate 1,976,884 downwards.
TGCAACTGGCCGAATCTCTGCGCGGCCTGGCCTTGAGTTCCCCCGCCCGCGCGCTGGCGATCTGCGCCGCCTGCATCCCGGCGCTGGCTTTGCTGGCATACGGACAACTTGACGCGCTGGCGCTGCTGCGCGAATACCATAACGATCCGGACGCCTTCCGCCAGGCGCTGCTGCGCCATCTGCAGCTGGTAGGGCTCTCGGTGCTGCCCGCGGCGCTGCTGGGCGCGGCGCTGGGACTGGCCGCCTTCCGCCGGCCGCGCGCGGAGGCCTGGCTGTTCCCGCTATTGAACACCTTGCAGACCATTCCCTCGCTGGCCTTGTTCGCGCTGCTGATCGCGCCGCTGGCCTGGCTGGGACGGCTGTGGCCGCAATCGGGCATCGCCGGCGTCGGCCTGGCGCCGGCCGTGACCGCGCTGACGCTGTACTCGCTGCTGCCGATGACCCACGGCACGCTGGCCGCGCTGCGCCAAGTGCCGGCCGCCGCCCGCGACAGCGCGCGCGGCATCGGCATGTCGCCGTGGCAGATCTTCCGCCGGGTGGAGCTGCCGCTGGCGCTGCCGGTGTTCATCGCCGGCCTGCGCGTCACCACGGTGCAGGCGGTGGGCCTGGCCGCGGTGGCGGCGCTGATCGGTGCCGGTGGCTTCGGCGCCATCCTGTTCCAGGGCCTGTCGGCCAGCGCGCCGGATCAAGTGCTGCTGGGCGTGCTGCCCATCGTGCTGCTCACCCTGTGCTGCGACGCCGCCTTCAAACTGCTGGCCTCCCGGCTGGAACCCGTACCCCGATGATTGAAATCGCCAACGTCAACAAAACCTTCCACGGCGCGCCCGCGGTGACCGATTTGTCGCTGACCGTCGCCGCAGGCGAATTCGCGGTGCTGGTGGGCACCTCCGGCTCCGGCAAATCCACCCTGCTGAAAATGCTGAACCGGCTGCTCGAGCCGGACAGCGGCGAGATCCGCATCGCCGGCCGCGACATCCGCGCCCAGCCGCCGGAACGGCTGCGCCGCCATATCGGCTACGCGATTCAGTCCGTCGGCCTGTTCCCGCACTGGACCGTCGAGCAGAACATCGCCGCCGTGCCGCAACTGCTGAAATGGCCGCGTCCGCGGATACTGGCGCGGGTGGACGAATTGCTGGCGCTGCTGCGGCTCCCCGCCGACTTCCGCCGCCGCTACCCGCACCAGCTGTCCGGTGGCCAGCAGCAGCGCGTCGGCGTGGCGCGGGCGCTGGCGGCCGATCCCGACCTGCTGCTGATGGACGAGCCCTTCGGCGCGCTGGACCCGGTGACCCGCGCCAGCCTGCAACAGGAACTGGCGCGCATCCACCGGCTGTCCGGCAAGACCATCATCTTGGTCACCCACGACATCGACGAGGCGCTGCTGCTGGGCCAGCGCATCGCGGTGATGGACCAGGGCCGCGTCCAGCAGCAGGGCAGCCCGCGCGACATCTTGCTGCATCCCGCCAACGATTTCGTCCGCGGTTTCTTCCAGCCGGACGAAGCCGGCGTGCGGCTGCTGGGGCTGCTACGCGTGGCGGATAGGCTGCGCCCGGGCGAGCGCGCCGCCGGTCCCGCCCTGCGCGCCGACGCCACGCTGCGCGAGGCGCTGTCGGCATTCATCGTCCAGGGCGCGGCGGCGCTGCCGGTGATCGATGCCACGGGAGCGGAAGTGGGCGCGCTGTGCTTCGAAGACCTGCTGGGCGCATCAGAATGAGGCGGCGCGTGGGGCTGATCGCCGGCTCGCTGGCCCTGGCCGCGCTGCTGCTGGGCCTGCCGCGCAGCGCGCCATTGTTTCACTACTGGTTTCCCGAACTGGACCGTCCTCTGTATCTGCAGGACGGCTTCGGCGAGCTGCTGCTGGCGCATCTGGCCATTGTCGCGCTGTCCGGCGGCACGGCGGCCCTGCTGGGGATAAGCGCCGCGCTGTGGTCCAGCCGGCCCGCCGGGCGCGATTTCCGCCCGCTGTTGGAAACGCTGCTGTCCATCGCCCAATCGTTTCCGCCGGTGGCGGTGCTGGCGCTGACGGTGCCGCTGATCGGCTTCGGCGCCGCGCCGGCGCTGGCCGCGCTGGCGCTGTACAGCCTGCTGCCCATCACCCACGCCGCGCTGGCCGGCCTGGCATCGGTGCCGGAGGACGCGCTGGAAACCGCCCGCGGCATGGGCATGAGTCCGCGGCAAATGCTGTGGCGGGTGGAACTGCCCCTGGCCGCGCCGGTGATCGTGGCCGGCCTGCGCACCGCGATGGTGATCAATATCGGCACCGCCGCGCTGGCCTCCACCGTCGGCGCGCGCACGCTGGGCCTGCCCATCATCGTCGGCCTGTCCGGCTTCAACACCGCCTACGTGATCCAGGGCGCGCTGCCGGTGGCGTTGCTGGCCATCGTCGTCGACCAGGTGTTTCAGTGGCTGGGGGAGTGGCTGACGCCGCAGCGCCAGGCCTGAGCGAATCGGCCGGGCCACGCTGTGGATAAAAACGGCGTCCGCGCGCCGTTGTGGATAAGCATGCCGCGAGCCGCAATCCTGCCGGCCAACACCGCGGGAGCGGCTTCGCGCGCATGCGGCCCCGCTCCTCCAGCCCGGCAGACGGCTTTCGCCCCGCTAACAAAATCTTGCAAAGTCCCTGGACTGGCCGGCCGTTCTTAAGTTTCGCGTAAGTCTCGCTGGCTATGCTGCGGGAAACGCCGGATGCCCCGGCGCGGATCGCCGGCTTTCCGCCGCCGCTCAGACAACTTGCGCGAGGACCCCATGAGCGCCTTGAGAAAACACCAACCATCCCTTGCCGCCCTGAGCTCCATTCTGCTGGCGCTCACGCTGCTGGCCCCCGCGCCCGCCCAGGCCGGCGAGCTGAAAGTCCTGATGAAAGACATGAAAACGGCGCTGAACGGCGCGCTGGGCAGCGCCAGCATGCCGGAATTCTCCCGCTATCTGGCGCGTTTGCGGAACGATGCGGACAAGGCCGGGAAGCTGCCCTACGCCGACAATCCGGCCGACTACCGTGAAGGCATGCGCGCGCTGAGCGCCAATCTGGACAAGACCGAACAACTGGCCCACACCGGCGACTTGGCGGCGGCCAAACAGTCGCTGCAGGCCGCCAACCAGACCAGGAAGCATTACCACCGCTTGCTCAATTAACGCGGACGGCGTGCCGTCGCGCGGATTCGGGCTTAAAGCGGCTAACAAAATTCAGTTTACGTCTGAGGCAAGGCGCGCCGATGCGGACAGTACAAGGAGTACGCCCAGTCGGCGCATCAGGATTGTTGTTAACCACTCTTAATCGTTTCCCAAACCGGGGAGAATGAGATGTCCACCCACCATCGTTACCCTTGGACCGTCAGCGCCATGCATTGGCTGCTGGCCGCGCTGGTCGGCGCCAATTTCGCGCTTGGCTGGCTGCTTGACGATATGGAAGCGTTGATGGCCGCGCATAGGGCGCTGGGGATCGCGATCCTGGGGCTCGCCCTGCTGCGGATCGTCAACACGATGCGCGTGCGTCGCCGGTTGCCGGCTTCGGTCAATCCGGCAGGCTCATTGCCGCATTTGGGGGAAAAGCTGGCGCACGGGCTGCTGTATCTGTGCCTGATCGCCATCCCCTTACTCGGGTGGCTGAAAACCAATGCCGCCGGCCACGGCCTGAGCGCGCTCGGCTGGGCGCTGCCGACCCTGGTGGAAAGAAACCGGCAGCTGTCCCACCTGTTCGGCGACCTGCACGCGGCCACGGCCACCTTGTTCGCCGCCTTGATCGGCCTGCACATCGCCGCCGCGCTCTGGCACCAGCTCGCCCATCCCGGCCAAGGCCTGGCGCGGATGCTGCCCATCGGCCCCAAGCGCCAGCGCGGCGGCTGATTCCATCCGCCGCGAAGCCGGCTACCGCTTACTTGCCGATGCAGAAGCGGGAGAAAATCACGCCCAACAGATCGTCGGCGCTGAATTCGCCGGTGATCTCGGACAAGGCGTTCTGCGCCATCCTCAGCTCTTCGGCGAAGATTTCCACCTGCTCCCAGTCGGCCTCGGCCAGCTCCAGATGATCCGCCGCGCGGGCGATGGCGTCCAGGTGGCGCTGGCGGGCCAGGAACACGCCCTCGTCGGCGCCGCTGAAGCCTATCATTTCCAGCAACTTGGCCTTGAGCAGGTCCACGCCCTGATGCGTCTTGGCGGACAGGCGCACCAGCGGGTGGCCGTCCTCATCGGCGATGCCGGGCGCATCTGCGGTCAGGTCCACCTTATTGAAGACGTGCACGCGCGGCAGGCCGGCCGGGATGCGCGCCAGAATGGCCTGCACCTCGTCGGTGAGGCCGTGGCGGCTGTCGGTCAGTACCAGGGCCAGGTCGGCGCGCTCCACCGCCTGCCAGGTGCGCTCGATGCCGATCTTCTCCACCACGTCGTCGGTGTCGCGCAAGCCGGCGGTGTCGATCACGTGCACCGGCACGCCGTCGATGACGATCTCCTCGCGCACCGTGTCGCGGGTGGTGCCGGCGATATCCGTCACGATGGCGATGTCGTCGCCGGCCAACGCGTTCATCAGGCTGGACTTGCCGACATTGGGCTGGCCCACCAACACCACGTGCATGCCCTCGCGCAGGATGGCGCCCTGCTTGGCGGTGGCCTGCACGCCCACCAGCGTGGCGCGCAGCCGGCGCAGCCGGCCGATGGCGTCGGCCTGCTTGAGGAAGTCGATCTCCTCTTCCGGGAAGTCCAGCGTCGCCTCCACCAGCATGCGCAGATTGATCAGCTCGTCCACCAGGCCGTGCACCTGGCGCGAGAACGCGCCCTTCAACGACTTCAAGGCGCTGCGGGCGGCGGTTTCGCTGCTGGCGTCGATCAGGTCGGCCACGCTCTCCGCCTGAGCCAGGTCCAGCTTGTCGTTGAGGAAGGCCCGCTTGGTGAATTCGCCCGGCTCTGCCAGCCGCGCGCCCAGTTCCACGCAGCGCGCCAGCAGCATCTTCATCACCACCGGCCCGCCATGGCCCTGCAGCTCGATCACGTCTTCGCCGGTGAAGCTGTTGGGGCCGGGGAAGAACAGCAGCAGGCCATTGTCTATGGCCTGGCCGTGGCCGTCGAAGAAGTCGGTATAAGTGGCGTAGCGCGGCTTGGGCGTCTTGCCATGGGAGATGGCCTGCGCGAACGGCAGCAAGTCCTTGCCGGAGACGCGGATCACGCCGACGCCGCCGCGTCCGGGAGCGGTGGCGACGGCGCAGATGGTGGCGGGGGTGTAGCTGAGGTTCATCGGCATTCCTTCGATGCTTGGCCGCGGATGGTGGGCTGGAACATGGGCAGGCGGTTGGAGGTGCGTCGTCCCCTTATCTCTGGCCTTCTCCCGCCAGGGAGGGGAAAACCAGCCACATGGGGCGGCCGCCTTGCGCTCATGCTCCGCGCCGGCTTCATGCCCGCGGCGAATTCATTTGGAGCGGCTAACAGAGCGCCTGAGCCAAGGCGCGCCGACGCAGACAGTACACATGGTACGGCAAGGAGGCGCAACGCAGGATCAGGCGCTCTGTTAGCTGCTCCTGTTCAATTATCCAGCAAAAAACCCGGCCAGTGGCCGGGTTCGATCAGCAATTCAGGCGATGCGCTTACGATTGCAGCGCGGCCTTGTTGCTCTTTTCGATCTGCTTGTTGATGAACCATTGCTGGGTCATCGACAGCACGTTGTTGACCACGTAGTACAGCACCAGGCCGGCCGGGAAGAAGAAGAACAGGGCGGAGAAGGCCAGCGGCATGATCTTCATCATCTTCGCCTGCATCGGGTCGGCCGGCGGCGGGTTCAGGAAGGTCTGCAGGAACATGGTGGCCGCCATGATCACCGGCAGGATGTAGTACGGGTCCGGGCGAGCCAGGTCGGTGTACCACAGGATCCACGGCGCGCCGCGCAGTTCCACGGAGGCCAGCAGCGCCCAGTACAGGCCGATGAACACCGGGATCTGGATCAGCATGGGCAGACAGCCGCCCAGCGGATTGACCTTCTCGGTCTTGTACATCTCCATCACCGCCTGCTGGAACTTCATGCGGTCGTCGCCATGCTGCGCCTTCAGGCGCTCCAGGCGCGGCGCCAGCGCCTTCATCTTGGCCATCGAGCGGTAGGACGCGGCGGTCAGCGGGTAGAACACCGCCTTCACCGTCAGCGTCAGCAGCACGATCGCCCAGCCCCAGTTGCTCACCAGGCCATGCAGCTTCACCAGCAGCCAGAACAGCGGCGAGGCGAAGATGTAGAAGATGCCGAAGTCCTTGGCGTACTCCATGCCGTCAGCCAGCTTGGAGATGATGTTGTACTCTTCCGGACCGGCGTACAGCGGCACGGACACGCTCAGGCTCTTGCCCGGGGCGACGGTGGCGTAGTCCACCAGCGCGGCGGCGGAGTTCAGGCCGGCGGTTTCCTTCAACTCGAAGCGGCAGGAGCGCTCATCCTTGCACACGGAGGCGCCATCCAGCGGCTTCAGGATCCAGGCGGACATGAAGTAGTGCTGCAGCATGGCCACCCAGCCGTCGGCGGTGGTCTTGGCGTAGTCGCCCTTGCCCTTGGCCAGATCGTCGAAGCTCACCTTCTGGAACTTGTGCTCAGAGGTGTACACGGCCGGGCCGGTGTAGGTGTGGGCCATGCGGCCTTCGCCTTCCGGCGCCTGGCTGTCGCGCAGCAGGCGATAGTAGGCGGTGGGCGCCAGCGGCGCGGCGCCGCCGTTCACGATGTCGTAACGGACGCCGATCTCGTAGCTGCCCTTGGTGAAGGTGTAAACCTTGCTCACCTTGACGCCATTGGCGTCCGGCGCGGTCAGCTTCACTTCCAGCTTGTCGCCGGTCAGCGCGTAGCTGGGCTTGTCGGCGGTGAATACGGTTTTATGGGTGGGCAGCGCCGGGTTGCTGGCGGCAACCAGGCCGGTTTGCGCCACATAGGTGCGCTTGCCGTCGTCCTGGAACAGCTGGAACGGCTGGTTGTGATCCTCCGCCGCGCCGTGCTTCAAAAGCTTGAGCGAGCGCAGGTCGCCGCCCACGGTATCGATCTCGGCTTCGACCAGATCGGTCTTGACTTGGATGCGCTGGCCGCGGGTCAGCTTGTTGGCGTCGGCCGGCTGCGCCACATTATTGGCGGCGCCGGTCGCGGCCTGGGTCTTGGCCGCTTGCTGCTGCGGGGTGTGCTTGGGCATGAAATATTCATTCCACCCAAACAGGATGCCCACGGACAGTAGAACAAAGATTATCAGTCGCTTGGAGTCCATCTTCTCGATACCGGAAAGTTCAGGGAACCGGGTCATAGCCGCTGCCGCCCCAGGGGTGGCAACGGCAGATGCGTCTGGCGGCCAGACAGCCGCCCTTGAGCGCGCCGTGTTTTCTCACCGCCTCGATCGCGTAGCCGGAACAGGTGGGCTGGAAGCGGCAACGCGGCGCCAACCACGGGCTGATAGCCAGCTGGTAGAAACGGATCAGGAGGATGAGGATGCGCGACATCGTGCCAGTTTAGCAAACAACGCCTGCAAAGCCGTTACAGCTTCGGCGCGCTGCTCGCGGGTAAACGCCGTCTTGGCGCGCACCACGTAGTCCACGCCGTCCAGGCCTTGCTGGTTCAGGCGGAACCACTCGCGCACGCAGCGCTTGATATAGTTGCGGCGTACCGCCCGCTTGGCCACCTTCTTGCCGACCACCAGGCCCACGCGGGGATGGTCCAGGCCGTTGGGACGGGCGAACACCTGGAAGAACGCATTGCTGCGCTGTTGCCGCAAACTAAAAACGGATGAGAACTCATCCGTTTTTAACAGCCGGTGCGCACGGCGAAAGCGGTAAGCCGACAAGGGCTTAGACGGCCAGCTTCTTGCGGCCCTTGGCGCGGCGAGCGGCGATGACGGCGCGGCCGCCGCGGGTCTTCATGCGGACCAGGAAGCCGTGAGTGCGTTTGCGACGGGTATTGGAAGGCTGGTAAGTACGTTTCATGATATGGGTTTCCTGTTTCGAAACGGAAATAAACGCGTGATTTGACTCGATAATCGTCCGTTTGTCAACGAGGAATTTTCTCCAGCCCTGTGGATAACTTTGCAAAAAACCGTTAGAATGTCTAGGTTTACCGTTGCCGTCCGGCTGCACAACAAATGAACGCACTCAGGGCCCCGCTGGCCCGCAGCGTTTGAAACACCGCAGTCAGCCGGCCGCTTCCATGCCGAACTTTCCGTCGCTCGCGCGCGCGAAACACGCGCCGCGCGCGGCATTTCCCGCTGTTGCAAGCCACGCGCCGGCAGCGGGTTTTTCGCTTTCACTTGGTATGTAATGACTGAACTGGATCAATTCTGGCCTGCTTGCCTCGCCCGCCTGGAGGCCGAACTGTCTTCGCAACAGTTCAACACCTGGATCAAGCCGCTGACCGCCGAAGCCGGCGACGAAGGCATTGCGCTGTTCGCGCCGAACCGCTTCATCATGCAGTTCATCAAGGACCGCTTCCTGCCGCGCATCGAGGAACTGGCCGTGGAACTGGTGGGCGAATGCCCGGTGGAGCTGCGTTTGGGCGCGCCGGTGTCCAAGCCTGCGCAGCCGGCCGCCAGCGGCATCCAGCCCAAGGCCAAGGAGCCGGCCAAGGCCGCGGCCAGCGCCCCGGCCGCGCCGTCGCCCGCCAAGCAGGCGGCGGTGAAGGCCATTGGCGGCAGCCATGAAAGCACGCGCCTGAACCCTTCGTTCACCTTCGACACGCTGGTGACCGGCAAGGGCAACCAGCTGGCGCGCGCCGCGGCGATGCAGATCGCCGAGAATCCGGGCGACCAGGCCTACAACCCGCTGTTCGTCTACGGCGGCGTGGGCCTGGGTAAGACTCACTTGATCCAGGCGATCGGCAACCACGTGTTCCAGAAGAACCCGCAGGCCAAGATCCGCTACATCCACGCCGAACGCTACGTGGCCGACATCATGCGCGCCTACCAGCACAAGGCCTTTGATGAATTCAAGCGCTACTACCACTCGCTGGATCTGTTGCTGATTGACGACATCCAGTTCTTCGCCGGCAAGAACCGCACCCAGGAAGAGTTCTTCTACGCCTTCAACGCGCTGATCGAGGGCGGCAAGCAGGTGATCATGACCTGTGACAGCTACCCCAAGCAGATAGAAGGCATGGAAGAGCGGCTGATCTCGCGCTTCTCCTGGGGCCTGACCGTGGAAATCCAGCCGCCGGAGCTGGAGATGCGCGTGGCCATTCTGATGAAGAAGGCCGAGGCCGACAGCATCAAGCTGGAGCACAACGTGGCGTTCTTCATCGCCCAGAACGTGCGCTCCAACGTCCGCGAGCTGGAAGGCGCGCTCAAGCGCGTGGTGGCCTACGCCCGCTTCACCAACCAGAACATCACGCTGGAGCTGGTGAAGGAAGCGCTGAAGGACATCCTGGCCGCCGGCAACCGCCAGGTGACCGTGGACGCCATCCAGAAGACGGTGGCCGAGTACTACAAGATCAAGCTGTCCGACATGCACAGCAAGAAGCGCAGCCGCGACATCGCCCGCCCGCGCCAGGTGGCGATGGCCCTGGCCAAGGAGCTCACCCAGCTGTCCTTGCCCAATATCGGCGACGCCTTCGGCGGCCGCGACCACACCACGGTGCTGCACGCCTGCAAGACCATCACCGAGATGCGCGCCAACGACGCCGACATCGCACACGATTACGAAGCGCTGCTGTCGATGCTGCGCAATTAAAACCATGATCCGACTCTTCACCATTCATTGGGAGCCCGCCACATGCTGATCCTGCAAGCCGAACGCGATGCCCTGCTCAAGCCCTTGCTGGCAGTCACCGGCATTGTCGAGCGTCGCCACACGCTGCCCATCCTGTCCAACGTCCTGATCGAGAAAAAGGGCGGACAGGTAGGCTTCCTGGCCACCGACCTGGAAATCCAGATCACCACCGCCAGCAGCGACGAGCTGCCGGGCGAGGATTTCCGTCTCACCACCTCGGCCAAGAAGCTGCAGGACATCCTGCGCGCCATCCCCGGCAACGCCACCGTCACGCTGGAACAGCTGGACGGCGGCCGCCTGGTGCTGAAGGCCGGCAAGAGCCGCTTCAACCTGCAAACCCTGCCGGCGGAAGACTTTCCGCTGCTGTCCGTGGGCAGCGCCGGCGAATCCAGCTTCTCGCTGTCCCAGCGCGAGCTGAAGCGCCTGATATCCCAGGTGCAGTACTCGATGGCGGTGCAGGACATCCGTTATTACCTCAACGGCCTGTTGATGCAGACCGATGGCAACCAGGTGCGCCTGGTGGCCACCGACGGCCACCGCCTGGCCTTCGCCAGCGCCGACGTCACCGCCACCCTGCCCAAGGCCGAGGTGATCCTGCCGCGCAAGACCATCATCGAGCTGTACAAGCTGCTGCAAGACAGCGACGACGAGATCAAGATCGAAGTGCTGGCCAACCAGGTGCGCTTCAGCTTCGGCGCCACCGTGATCATCAGCAAAGTGGTGGACGGCAAGTTCCCCGACTACAACCGCGTGATCCCGCTGGACAACGAAAAGATCTTCCTGATCGAACGGCTGGAATTCCTGCACGCGCTGCAACGCGCCGCCATCCTGGCCAACGAGAAATTCCGCGGCGTGCGCCTGGTGCTGGCGCCGGGCAAGATGTCCATCCTGTGCACCAACAGCGAACAGGAAGAAGCCGAGGAAGAACTGGAAATCGCCTTCCAGGGCGGCACGCTGGAAATCGGCTTCAACATCAATTACCTGCTGGACGTGCTGACCAATCTGCCGGCCGACACCCTGCAGCTGGCGTTTGGCGACTCCAACCGCAGCGCGCTGTTCACCATTCCGGATGTCAGCAACTTCAAGTACATCGTGATGCCGATGCGCATCTAAATGTAGAACGGAGCGGGCGGCCCAGCCGCCCACCGGGTTAAAGAGCCCCCTCCCCCGGGCGGGCGGCTCTCAAGAATGACCGGCGCGGCCCGCCTCACAGCGCAGCCGCCGCCATTTGGAAGGTTTGAGTATGAGCGAACAAGAATACGGCGCGGACAGTATCAAGGTGCTTAAAGGCCTGGATGCGGTGCGCAAGCGCCCCGGCATGTACATTGGCGACACCCAGGACGGCACCGGCTTGCACCACATGGTGTTTGAAGTGCTGGACAACGCCATTGACGAGGCGCTGGCCGGCCATGCCGACACCATCAAGGTCACCATCAATCCGGACAACTCCGTTTCCGTGGAAGACAACGGCCGCGGCATCCCCACCGACATCCACCCGGAAGAAGGGCGGTCGGCGGCGGAAGTGATCATGACCATCCTCCACGCCGGCGGCAAATTCGACAGCAACAGCTACAAGATCTCCGGCGGCCTGCACGGCGTGGGCGTATCGGTGGTGAACGCGTTGTCCGACTGGCTACGGCTTAAGATCTGGCGCGACGGCAAGGTGCACGAGATGGAATTCCGCCGCGGCGACGCCGTGGCCCCGCTCACCGTCACCGGCCATACCAGCCACCGCGGCACCGAGGTCACCTTCTTCGCCAGCGTGGAAACCTTCGGCCACATCGAATTCCACTTCGACATCCTGGCCAAGCGCATCCGCGAGCTCTCGTTCCTGAACCAGGGCGTGGGCATCCAGCTGATCGACAAGCGCAGCGGCAAGGAAGAAAACTTCGCCTTCTCCGGCGGCGTGGCCGGCTTCGTGGAATACATGAACCGCAACAAGACCGTGCTGCACCCGAAAGTCTTTTACGGCATCGGCGAGAAGGACGGCATGAGCGTGGAAGTGGCGATGCAATGGAACGACTCGTATCAAGAGAGCGTCCAGTGCTTCACCAACAACATCCCCCAGCGCGACGGCGGCGCCCACATGACCGCGCTGCGCCAGGTGATGACCCGCACGCTGAACCAGTTCATCGAAGAAACCGAAGCCGCCAAAAAGGCCAAGGTGGACACCACCGGCGACGACATGCGCGAAGGCCTCACCTGCGTGCTGTCCGTCAAGCTGCCGGACCCCAAGTTCTCCAGCCAGACCAAAGACAAACTGGTCTCCAGCGAAATCGGCCCGGTGGTAAACGAAGTGATCAGCGAAGCGCTGAAAACCTATCTGCTGGAAAACCCCAACGACGCCAAGATCATCTGCGGCAAGATCGTGGAAGCCGCCCGCGCCCGCGAGGCCGCGCGCAAGGCCCGCGAAATCACCCGCCGCAAAGGCGTGATGGACGGCCTGGGCCTGCCCGGCAAGCTGGCGGACTGCCAGGAAAAAGACCCGTCGCTGTGCGAACTGTACCTGGTGGAGGGTGACTCCGCCGGCGGCTCCGCCAAGCAAGGCCGCGACCGCAAATTCCAGGCCATTCTGCCGCTGAAGGGCAAGATCCTGAACGTGGAACGCGCCCGCTTCGACAAAATGCTGCAAAGCCAGGAAGTGGCCACGCTGATTACCGCCATGGGCTGCGGCATCGGCAAGGACGAGTACAACCCGGACAAGCTGCGCTACCACCGCATCATCATCATGACCGACGCCGACGTGGACGGCGCGCACATCCGCACCCTGCTGCTCACCTTCTTCTACCGCCAGATGACCGAGCTGGTGGAACGTGGCCACATCTACATCGCCCAGCCGCCGCTCTATAAGGCCAAGCACGGCAAGCAAGAACGCTATCTGAAAGACGACGGCGAACTCAACCAATACCTGCTGCAACTGGCGCTGGAAAAAGCCGAACTGATCCCGGCCGAAGGCGAAGCCGCCCTGTCCGGCGAAACCCTGGGCGAAATCGCCCGCCAGTTCCTGCTGGCCCGCGCGGTGATGGAACGCGAAAGCCGCGTCATCGACCCGCTGGTGCTGGAAGCCATGCTCAAAACCGGCCCGCTGTCGCTGGAAAGCCAACAACAGGCCGACCACACCGTGGCCGAACTCTCCAAGCACCTGCCGGCCGAAACCATAGACCTGCAGCTGCTGCGCGATGAAAAGAACGACGGCCACCTGGTGAAGATCATCCGCAAGCTGCACGGCAACGTGCTGGTGACGGTGCTGGACCAGAACTTCCTGGACAGCGGCGACTACGCCGAGCTGAAGAAGACCGGCAGCCTGCTGGGCGGCCTGCTGCGCCAGGGCGCCCACGTGAAGCGCGGCGAAACCGTCAAACCGGTGGCCGAATTTGGCGAAGCGCTGGACTGGCTGCTGGCCGAAGTGAAGAAGGGCATGAACATCCAGCGCTACAAAGGCCTGGGCGAGATGAACCCGGAACAGCTGTGGGAAACCACCATGGACCCGGCCGTGCGCCGCCTGCTCAAGGTACGCATCGAAGACGTGATGGGCGCGGACGACGTGTTCACCACCCTGATGGGCGACGAAGTGGAGCCGCGCAGGCAGTTCATCGAAGGCAATGCGCTGATTGCGCGGAACATCGACGTGTAAGTTTGTAGGATCCCACGAAGATCTAGATTTTTCCCACTTTTCTAGATGTTTGGGATTTCACGCACAGCCTGTGCGGTAAGAAGGACGGCCTCCAAGATTGGAGGCCATTTTTTTGGTACCAAGTCATGATAGTAGCTGCTCTTCAACCATAGCTGCCACTCAAGCCAAGAGCAGAAAGTCGCCACTCCCTATCGGGACAGACTAAGATGCGCCGCCATGTCCTCGAACCAACTGACTACCGTGCAATCTGAAAACCGACCCAGTCCAGCTGCCGCTCAAAAGCGCCTAGAGAAGCGGGCATACTTCATATATCATGCGCATACGCATGTTTGATCACAAGTTAAACTAGAATGAATACACCTTGGGGACCGTTGTCTCTACTCAATTACCACGATACCGAAATAGCGGCCGAGATCCTCAGCAGCGATAAGCATACATTGCTTGAGGGGCTGGTTGTGGAGTCACTATTCGACCAGATCGTAGAGAGTATACCCGAGGCTACCGGTAATGCGATCACCCAGCTTGACGTAGATACAGTCGTCGTGGATACAGGGCGCGAGAAAGAGCGATGGCTCGTGTTTGTATGGGTAAGAAGCAAAAGCAAGGGTTTGGGCCGGTATTTCATCGCGCTCGAGAGATGTTTCGTTCCATACTACGTGATGTATAGCGAAGGCCGCTTCGATGCTGTACGGGTGAGCAAGGGGCGTAAAGTCGGGAAAAGTCGGGCGCTGCATGAGCTCATGTACGAGCTATCCGGTGGTCAAATGAAACCTTTTGAAGTAGCAGAAGCAGTTCGAGACAAAAACCGCCAAAAACAAGCCTATTGGGGCTATATCTCAAGCCATTACGGTGATTATCTCGGTGATCGTGTTGTTCTCCCGCGCATTTTCATCAATTGCGCGATTCAGCCGTACTTCCGAAATGTTTGGAATCTTGACCGCGTCCTTGTGGTCGGTGAGGATGTGTGGGTTCTTGAGATTAAGCATAAATTCCCAATTGATTTGTATGGCTTGTACTTCGGCATCAACGAAGGTGAGCTCTCTGTACTCGGCATGCTTGCCGGGGCCAATATTCGCTGTCTGCATACGGTACTTGTTAAACCGTATTGGACTACAAAGATCGGGTCTATGTATCTCTTGGGCGACATGAAGATGCGTGAGCGCACAGCGCTCGTCGCTATCGTGCTAGGCGAGGAGATCATCGCAAAGATCAGTAAGCGCCCAACGTACAAGTCGAAGAATTACACATCGGCGAACGGCAAATCCGAGGTCAGTTACAAATGTGCGCAGGCTGTGGAGTTTGTTTCACTCGGGCTCTTCTCTGATAGGGCGACGGACATCGCGGGAAAAATTGCAGTGCTCATGAAGGGAAACCAACTCTCGCCTGTCAATGAGGCATGGCTGCGTCGTTTGCGTGCCGTCTCGAAACAGTGAGATAAGCACTACGCGTGTTGCCCTCCTCGTTAGTGCTTAGAACGCATTGCACCCAATGAGTCTCATTGGGTGGATGTATGGCGATAGCCCGTCCCCTCACTTCACACCTGCGCAGCTTTTACCTCGTGAATAAACTCTTGCAAATCCAGTAATCTATCCTGCTGTCGTAACGTGTAAGTAGTATGGATGCTGGTGGGTATCACGAGTCGAAGCTGGTGGGAGGCCATCTCGTCGGTCTGCGCCTCGCTGATCGAGGCCTCCAGAGTAACCAGATGTTTGGGCATGATGCGGCCTGCTTCACTTAGGACTTGCCGCCAGCGGTCCTTACAGGTGGTCTTGGCACCCAGCATCAACAGCTGCTCTGCCGGAAAGGTCGGGTCGTGGTAGGCTGCAAAGGAGGGAAACATGAAGTCCGGCCGGGCGTTGTTTTCGGTAACGTTGCCTTTGCCACGACCTTGCTGGAACTGCAAGCCATGAAGACGGAACAGTGTGTCCAAATGACCTTCGAAGGCATGGCCTACTCGTGACTTGCGGCGATTCTGCACGCTGAGGGAATAGTTGATGAAAGCATCCACATCATCGCCGTGCTCACCAAAGCCGGCGCGCAGCTGAGCCTGTACCAGCTGGCGTTCGTACAGGCGGAACAGTTTTTCTTCCTGCTCCATCCACTCCATCAGTGTGCCATCCGGATCTGCCAGCGGATTGGTATGATCGGCGATGCTGTCGCGGGCGAAGGCCGAAAAGGCAGCGGTGGCCGGAAAGGCCTTGCCACCAAAGGTGTCCAGCAGGCGTTCGGTCCATTCGTCGTCGGAGTGGTCGGGCTTGTTCAGTTCGATGCCCAGCGCTTCCAGCATCATCCGCAGTGGCAACAGCAGGCTGCCGGCATCCAGTTCGCCCGCCTTGAAGCGTTCGCCGATTTCGCCCAAGCCAAACAGGATGCGCAGTTGCCGCTCAGCCGCGCTGCCGGCCGGTGCAAACACCATCAGCAGGCTGCCGGGCTTCAGATCGGCCCCGTCCAGCGGCAGGAACACATCCTGCAGCGGCAGGGCATCTTCGCGCAGCTTGGCCACCAGAAAGAAATCTCCTTCGCTGATGCGGGCAGTGACCGGGCTATCATAGTAGTAGAGGCGGTATTCCGGGCCTCGGTGGAGCACCCTTCGTCGGCAGTCGTACCAAGTGACGTGACTATCGCAGATAACTGGTTCGTCATCATCATCGGAAATGTAGATCTGGCGAGCGCGGAAGCGGTATACCTCTTGCTTGCCGGGAGTGCCCAGCCATTCGCGGAAACCGGCTGCTGGCAGGCCGCCAATTTCATGCTGGTTGGACTTGCCGGGCTCTGCATCCACGGCACTCAGGTATTTGGCAGCAACGCCTTCTGTATAATCACTGATTCGGTCGTCAAACATGGCAGGGGCTGGATGCCGGTCTCTTCGATATGTGCGTCACAAGTACCCATTATCAACCAGTTGGAAATACAGTCAATCAGTATGTCATTTCCTGATGGTTCCTTCTTTCGTGTTGCACACTCCCAGACCACAAGAATGCGCCAGCCTGCCAGCCTCAATTGCATCAGCTGTCGGGTATCCCTTTCCCTGTTGCCGTTGATCTTCTCCAGCCAGAAAGCCGTACGGGTTTGTGGTACTTTGAAATAGTGGCAGTCATGCCCATGCCAGAAACAGCCATGGATAAACACCACCGCCTTGTATTTGGGAAATACAAGGTCCGGCTTACCTGGCAAATTCTTGTTGTGCAACCGGTAACGAAAGCCCCGCGCATGCAAGGCCTTGCGTATCAACAATTCAGGCTTGGTGTTCTTGCCACGGATACCCGACATCATCCGACTGCGGGTAGCCTTGTCAACGATATCAGCCATCAGGAGGTCAGGCCATTGCAGCCTGGAGCGGTAGCTCCGGTTCCAGCGTTTCCAAAATCAGGAACTGGTGCATCAACCGGGCCGTATGTGCCATCACATCCACTACAACCGAATTGCCGAATTGCTTGTAAGCGCGGGTATCAGAGACCGGGATACGGAATGTGTCTGGGAAGCCCATCAGCCGTGCGCATTCTCGCGGAGTCAAACGACGGGGATTCCTGTTCTCTCCCTGATATACGAGGATTTCCGAGCCATCCTTGTAATAGCGGGCAGACAGGGTGCGAGTGACACTGTCGGCACCCACCAACCCAAAACCAAAACCATTTCCCTTGGCCCGGTGCTTCTCTGCATAGGCTTGCAAGTACGCCCACAACTTTGGCGTAAGAGTATATTTGTCCTGCACCTTGCGGGCTGCATGGTCAAAAAAGCGGTCCCCATCCCAAGGTAACAAGGGTTCACTACCATCCGTACGGTGCAGGATCTCCCCCAGCCGGATATTACCCTTGGGAGGCAATGGCAAGGCATCCCAATCGAAGGCCACCGGTTCGCGGAAACCAACAATCAGGATACGCTCACGGTGCTGCGGGGTGAAATGGGCACCATCTATCACCTTGTAATGAATGTGATATCCCAACTCCTCGCTCAGGGTGCGACGGATCACGTCAAAAGTACGGCCTTTGTCATGGGACAACAGGTTTTTCACATTTTCAAGCAGAAAAGCACGCGGACGCTTTTCGTCAATGATCCGGGCCACATCGAAAAAAAGCGTACCTTGGGTTTCATCCTGAAAACCGTGGGCGCGGCCCAGCGCATTCTTTTTGGAAACTCCTGCAATGGAAAATGGCTGGCAGGGAAATCCAGCCAACAGAACGTCATGATTTGGCACGTCACCAGCATTGACTTGGGTGATGTCACCGTTCAGAACATGCTGGTCACGGTTGTAATTTTCGGCGTAGGTTTTCTGGGCGTAACTGTCCCATTCGCTTGTAAATACACAGCGTCCGCCAATGCTTTCAAAAGCCTGTCTGATGCCACCAATGCCAGCAAACAGGTCAATGAAAGTAAAGTCGGCTCCGTCTTGGTTAAAGGGGAGAGAGGGTGGCAACATCTGGCGCAGAGCATGCACCAAGAAAGACGGTGGTTCACAGTCACCAGCCTCCCAGCGGCGGATGGTACGCACATCCACCTTGAGTGTTGCCGCAATCTCGGCTTGGCTGCGCAGCTGTCGAACCTCCGCCAGCATGGCCTTGACGTGGAGAGTGTCTGATGCGTTCATTGATCTTCTCTGGGACAAAAACCGGACATATCGTCCTGAAATACACACATTTTATCCAGTAGGGGAGGGAATGGCTAGGTAAAATTGAGGTCTTGACTGTGCAATGTACTGAATCAATACGGTTAATCACTCTCACTTACCTAGACACCGCTTGGGATTCCTCTGCATCGCACTTCACAACACTTGCCAATACGTACTTCTTCGCTTGCCTAGCAAGACTCCCCGCTAGATAATCCTCCCGTGCTGTTCAATAGCGGCACCGGGATTGGCGTCCCGACACCATCTTGGCGGACCGCGGCGAAAGCACCGGTCCTCACACTATTGCTACGCGCAATTTATGGCGGGCCGTGGTGGGAGTGTCGCAAGACACGCCGGGTTCAAGATGGCCGGTACGCCAATCCTGCCATGCGCCTGCCACCCCCGATTGGCGTCGGGAAGGCAGGGGTGAGCATCCATCTTGAAAAGGGTTCTGCCATGACCAGCATTTCCCGCAGTGCGTCTCACTCTGCCGTATCCTCCAGCCCTTTGCTCCGTTCCGGGGCGTCTGCCTCTTTGTCTCAGCCCAGCCTGCTGGCCATGCATAGGCTGCATGATGCCTTTGCCGCCTTGCAGGACCAGCTTGCCCGCAAGCCGCAGGCCTGCGCCCGCGTGCCGGCGGCGCAGCTGGCGCATGTGTGCCGCGACATTGAGGACGCGGTGGTGGAAACCATCTGCCACCTGGCCCACGGCCAGCTGGGCTTGCAGGCGTTGTTGGGCCTGCTGTCCGCGCTGGGCGACGATGCGCGCCTGCCTTCCAGCCGCCTGCTGCAGTTGTTGGCGCCGCTGGACAAGCGGATGGAAGCGTCGCTCAGCCGGCTCACCAGCGTGCTGTAAGCCGCTGCCGCCGCGGCCCATCCGGGCACGGCGGCCGCTGAGAACCCCGTGTTGGGGTGGGCAGCGGCGTGGCGGCACCTTGGGGGCGCACTCACCCACCGCGCCCCTCGCCGCCTGCGCATCAGGCACCGCTCCGCCCTCGCCGCTTTCTCCGCCCCTGCACGGGACGCACTGACTTGCCGCTCGCCCGCGCGCGTTGGCCTTTCCCCGGCCGCAGGCCGGACAGGCGCTGGCTCGCGCCCGGGCGGGCGGACTTTCTCGCTGGAGGATACGCATGTCCCACCCCACTGAATTTGCGCCGTTTACCGTGCACATCCGCCCCCAGGCACGTGGCCACGGGCCACACCACCACCTGCGGCCATCCAACCCAGCCGCGCCGCTGGCCAAGCTGAACCACATTTTTGCCCAGCTGCAGGCGCAATTGGCCGACCCCGATCTAGCCAGCCTGCGCCAACCGGTGGCACAGCTGGCCCACCTGTGCCGGGAGATGGAGGGCGCGGTAAGGGCATCCATCCCCCACCTGGCCCACGCCCAGCTGGGCCTGGAATCCATGATGGACCTGCTCTCATGCCTGGGCGACGACGTGCGCCTGCCATCCAGCCGGCTGAAAGAGCTGCTTGAGCCGCTGGTTAAGCGTATGGACCAGCCGCTCCACTTGCTCACCCGCGCGCTGTAAACGCACAAGCCAGCCGGGCCCGCACACGCAGGCCCGGCGGTTTCCGCTATCCAGTCATGGAGGAAAACGCATGTCCAACATCACCCCGCTAGTGCCGCCCACATTCAATCAAGACGCCGACACGAACAAACCCAACCACCTCCCCGCCACCGTAGCGGCGCTGGTGGAGTTGGATCAGATCATCGCCAAGCTGCAAAACCCGCTCACCCACCACAGCCCCACCGCCCTGCGCCTGCTAGTGGAAAGGCTGGCGGAGCTCAACCAGGAAATCGAACAAGCCCTCAGCACCAGCAACCAAACCCTGGCCCGCACCAGCGAAGGGATGCAATCGCTACTAGACCTGCTCCGCCTGGCAGACGGCACCCCATTCCCCGCCCGCCAGCTGTTCAGCCTGCTCACCCCGCTGCACCAGGAACTGCTGCTGGCCCGCTACCAGCTGGTAGGCCGGGTGTAGCAAAAAGCCCACCCGGCCGGATGGCGGGTTGGCTTTTGTTTTGCGCACAGGCAGATAGCCTGGCACGTAAGCTAGCTGCGCGACATCAAAAGTCTACTCAATTTCACTACACAAGCGCAGGCAAGCCATTCTACTTCCTAAATTTACTAAATCAGTATCTAATAAGATGTAATCTCATGTCTTTTTAAAGCTACCCTCAGCAGCTTGCGATATCACGCTCAAATATACCGACCTTAGCACGGAGAATATCCAGTTCCTTGCTTGCAGAATGAAGTCCCAGATAGTCGTCCACCACCACCATACATGTAGTAGACCGTGAACTTATTAAAATTATCCCAATCCGAAGCCTGAATTTCGCCCAAAGCTTTAGCTTCATCAACCGGGCAATTATGGCCTTTCAACCTCAATGAATTACCATCAAACCCTATAGTAAATTTTTTAACATCTTGAAAACACCCAATCTTAACCAAAAGTGAATACAAACCCTTTTCTGTAGAGTCTTGAGAATAACCCTGAACGCCAATACTAATATCAAGTTGCGGATCGCCATTCATAATGGCTATATCAAAGTCATTTCCATCAAACTTTATTACACCATCTTTAGAAATATCTTGCTCTATCACACTTAAGTCTTTTTCATTAGATTGCTTTTCAAAATATTTATCTTTACCTCTACCCATTGCTCCAAACAGGACAGCAAGAATTATGACTATAAGAATGGAGCCTATGCTCAAAGTTTTAAACGACTTTCTCATACGCACTTCCTTATATCGCTATTTCAGCACCGGCATACAATGTGGTTGATATCGTTCTAGGCGATGAGATTCAGACTCTAACCGATGGTAAAATTACGGGCTGCACAGGACCGCAACATCGAATAACCCCATAGTACCAATCCGCCACAGCGGGAGCATACAGTCGCTGCCAACCTCTCGGCACCCAGCCGATACCATCCCTGTACTCTCGTGCCAGCTATTCAGCCTCATCACTCCACTGTATCAGGAGTTACTACAAGCCCACTACCTATTACAAGGACGAATGCTGTAAGAATCCCGCTCGGCCAGATGGCGGAGTGGATTTTTTATAAGCCATTTTTGGCTCAACTCTATCAGTTTATTAGCCATGCTTATCGCGCAGCATCAATCAATTCTGATGTAACTCCATAATATTTTCTGCTGGCACAACCATTTCCGGTGAAACGACAGGCTTGCCAACATAACTTCCTTGCACGACTCGGCAGCGTACGATTTTTTTATCAGATAGCGCTTGTGCAATTTTATCAGCGGATGGAAGAGACCACCGACCATCATCTACCATATTAGCAATGCCGCTAGCTTTGTAAAAAAAATAGTCCTATCTCCTGACCTGCATCCTCAATCGCTCCCGTCCAATTTATCCCATGATCCAGTTCAATGAAGTTCCCCACTGACGCGTTGCCTATCAGGCAATTCAAACGACTCAGATTTCTGGACAATCCAGGGTCAGCACTGGAAAATTTGAATATTATTTCAATACCTGATTTTTCCACAGCAGCATATTGAATTGGACCAATTGCACTTGCCCGGCTTTGTTGCATAAATCAAAAAATATGCCAATAAATTACTGTGTTTTTTGTAAAAAGTTGCGCTCATATTGCGGCAATTTTCAGTAACTTATCAGACAAAAAGCGCAACTAATTTCATTTATGCAACAAAGCCGCACCAGAATAGAAATATACATACAACTATCTATCAACAGCAGAAAATTCTATCTCACCCTCTTTGTTTGAAAAACCAGTAACCACCACTTTATAATCAAAGCTTTTATCATACTTATCTGCCCGTCTAACTTCCAAGCAACTATTAAACTTTTTCCCATATTCGAAAATAGTCGGAAGCTCTACTGAACAATTTTCAAGAGGGTTGGAATTATTTACAACAACCCATCCAAAATCATCTGACACGCCATTACGTGACCGCGTGACTGAAATTGTCAATATTTTAATCTTCTCACCATCTAATGATCCAGCAATCTCTTTAACACCATCGCTCGTATCAAAAATTAGCGCAGAATCAGTTTTTTTCACATAAATCACCGGCTTAGCTCTGATATTTTCAAAATCAGACTCATCTTTCTTATCTGACTTGCCACAACCACTCGCCAAAAGAAGAAAAAATAAAATACAAAAACGACTTGCCATTTCAATCCTTCCCAAAAATATTGATGTTTGCATTAAATGGAAGAAGGTTCCAGTTGCGGGGATTAACTAGCAAAGACGAAATTGCATCTCTCATATACTTCACTTTTTTCACAGGTATCCCCGGCGTCTTCAAAAATTCAATATCATAGTAATTAGCGACTATTTCGGCCTGCTGCTCATGATTATACTGGGAAAACACTCTTGGCGAATTTGCATCCTTCCATGGCAAATAATATAAATCTAATTTCTCTTTCTTTTCAATTTTATCATAATACCATGCTCCCGCATCAGCCTCCAGCACACTTGGCTGTTCTAATGAGTAATTCCGCCATCTCATCCTTTGCCATATGTGCGTCATTTCATGCATAAATAGAATCTTAGCATCCCTGACCTGAGACTGATTTCCTGCGGGAGTAAAAAAATCATCTTGATAATAATGACTATTTCTTGGGTCGTTATCATATTTTGGCGGAAAATATATACATGGCTTTCTAGGATCAGAAATGACAGCTGGTCGCGTTCTACCTACCTGAGTTTTATGTATTGCTTTAACGATCCTTACAACTGAATAGTCAATTGAGTCCCTAAATATGCCTTGACACATCTCAATCTCGCCTTTTGTAAGAGGGCGACCAACATTGACTTTGACTGTAACAGAAGACTCACCAATACTCTCGTCATTTGTCTTAATACTAATCTTCTGATTCAGAACAGCCTCACCAAATGAAAAACACCCACTTTCGCAAAATTTCATTTTTGCTCTCAATAAATAATTTTAAGATTTTGTATCTTCAATGGCTCTGTGCTTTCTATACGCTCAGTTTTACCATCCTCATCAGTCACTCCAGTTACTATCCTTCCAGACTCTAACTCAAGCTCATATCCAACCTTCTTAAGAAGAGTCCCACTTTCATCTTTCAAAACTAACTGCTCATCAAAAATTTTCATCCCTGGCAGATAAGGCATTTCTACCTTCTTGCTCGCCGGCCCGCTCCAATCATGGCTCGCCCCCTTGAAGCTGACGGTGCCCGGCGCGTGCAGCTCGATCTTGCCGCCCTTGATCCGCACATATGCGCCTCCGCTGGTCAGCAGGATTTCCTGTTTGCCGTTGAACTGGATTTTCTGTTTGACCGAGGTAATGGAGAGGTCCTTATCCGCCGTCAGCTCCATCGCGTCGCTCTGCGCCTGCACCTGCACCTTGCCCTTCGCCGCGATCAGCTTCAGCGCCACCTTGTCTTTCACCCCCGCCACGAACAGGCTGATGTGCTGGCCGACGTTGTGCAGCCAGCGCCGGCCGGTCGCGTGGTTGGCGTCGCGCTGGGCGATGAGGTTGAGGTTTTGCCCGGCGCTGAGGGTTTGGCTTTGCTCGGTGAGGGCGGCGATGCCGGCCGGGCCGGACAGGATCAGCAGCGGCTGCTGGCCGGCTTGGTCTTTCGCCGTTTTGCCGTCCTTGTCGGTGTTCGATCCCGCTTCCCAGGCCTTCAGCGCGTCGGCGTGGTGTTGCAGGTGGCCGTCGCTCTTCTTGCCGGCCTTGGCGTTGTCCGAGCTGATCTCGTCGGGGCCGGTCTCCATGGCGTCGGCCAGTTGGCCGGTGGCGGTTTCGGCCAGCGCTTGCGAGAGGCTGAGGGCCGAGTCGAGCTGCGATTGCGCGTGTTCTCTGGCGAGCTGTTTGCCGCCGGCGCCGTTTTGCGCCTCGGTGGACAGCAGCAGGCCGTGGGCGGCGCGGATGGCGCCGTGGTGGTCGGTGCGCAGTTCGAAACCTTCGCCGCGCGGCTGGGCTTTGCCGTTGCTGCGCGGATGGGCGAGGTAGCCCTGGTTGAGCTGGGTTTTGCCGGGCTCAGAGCTCAGCTTGGCGCGCACTTCGCCGGGGGTGTCGTCGAACAGCAGCTCGTTGTAGCCGCCGCCCTGATGTTCTTTGGATTTGATGCCGGACAGGGTCTTGTTGGCGGGCAGGCTGCCGGCGCCGCTGAAGTCGGGCGTGGGGTGGCTGCCGTTGTACAGCACGCCGGTGATCAGCGGGCGGTCGATGTCGCCTTCGATGAAGTCGACCAGCACTTCCTGGCCGATGCGCGGGATGAACTGGTGGCCCCAGCCGGCGCCGGCTGATGGCATGGCGACGCGCAGCCAGCAGGAGGATTTGTCGTCGAGGCCGGCGCCGATGGCGGGGTGTTCTTCCGGCCGCTGCCAGTGGAACTGCACCTTGATCCGGCCCTGGGCATCGGTGTGGACTTCTTCGCCGGCGGGGCCGACCACGGTGGCGGTCTGCACGCCCAGGCTGGTGGGCTTGGCCGATTCGGTGCCGGCGTAGGCCGGGGTCAGCGGGATGCCGCGGCGCTGGGCCTGGATCTGGGTGCTAAATGGGGCGTCGGCGGGTTCGCCGGCCGGCAGGATGGCTTTCAGGTCGGTCGGCAGGTTGTTGCGCGCCTGGAGGCGTTGGCCGGTGACGACGAATTCGCGCTGCTCGTGGCTGTCGCCGTCGTGCGCCGGGTGGTCGTCCAGGCGGAACCATTGGCCGGCGGTGAGGCCGCGGATGGAGCCGGCGCCTTCGAATTGCTTGGCCAGCCGGTCGTGCGCCTGCTGCCGCAGCCGGGCGTAGTGGCTGAGCTGCTCGGCGTCGCCGGCGTAGTAAAGACTTTGCGGGTCGTAGTCCTGCAGGCTGGATTGCAGCGCCTGGCCGCCCTGGCCCTGGTCGATCTGGCTGCTGTCGCCGGTGTGCTGGGTGGACACCGGCTGGTAGTCGAAGGTGGCCAGCGCCACGTTGCCGGGGACGATCCGGCGGCTGGCGCTCCAGTCGGTGAGGCCGTCCTCTTCTTCGGTGGCGTCGCTGCGGTGGAAGCGCACTCGCTCCACTTCGGCCGGCGGCAGGCTGTAGACGTCGTCGAACACCGCCAGCTTGACCTGGGGGCTGTCTCCGTCCAGGTGCTCGAAGCGCCAGGCATAGCCCTCTTCATGCAGCAGGCGGACGATGAAGCTGAAGTCGTCTTCGCGATATTGTAAGCAATAACTGCGGGGCTGGGCCGGCCCCACCTTGAACTCGAGGGCTTGCGCGCGGGCGAACACCGGGTTGGCCGCCTGATGCTCGTGGACGATCTGCTGGACGATGTCCGGCACCGTCATGTCCTGGAACACGCGGGAGGTGCGGCGATGGCGCAGCAGCGCGATCGGCGGCTCGATGGTCAGCTGGTACTGGGAAAAGCCGCCGTCGGAGCCCAGCAGCCTGGCCTGGCTGACCACGCCGCAGCGGATGGTCTCGCCTCCGTCCGCATCGGCAATGCCAATCCGGGCCGGCAGGCCCAGCAGCGTCTTGAGTTCGATATTGCCGTCCGGCGACAGGCAGCTCAGCGTGTATCGGTATGGCCGGGACACCCCTTCCTCGCCGTCCAGGCTGAGTGGCAGCAACTGCTCGGCGGCTATCTGGCCGGTGCCAAGCTCCAGGGTTAGCAAACGTTGATCTTGATTGAAAGCGGAGGCGAAACTGGCAAGGAGGCTGTCAAGGTTCATGGTGTCTAGGTAAAAATTAAAACCAAGAAGGTTTAAATTTCAAAGAATTGAGACCGGCCGCCATTTTATGTTTTTGCAATAAATGCAAACAATCCAACGATTCACATACCCCCACCAACCTGGCCTAAAAGTCAGGTGTAAAGGTGCTTTCTCACCACGAATCACACCAACAGCCGCCAGCCAAGAAGGAAAACGTATGAGACAAGGCATGCCGGCGCAGGTAATACAAACGGTGCAACCCGTCGACACACCGCAGTATCGGAGATTTTGTTGGCGGCTCTACTCAAAGGCCTGCCTGCACAAAATGGTAGCGGCCATGCAGCTTCTATCGCCTAAAGCCATTGGTGCCGCAAGCAAGGCCCTGAGATTTCCACCATTTGTGTTGGCTTGCTCTGGGACGTCGACACCTGTCCTTTCGTCACATCATGGTGATTTCCGCCCTAACCCCGCTTGTTACAGCCTTTACCGTTTCAATAGAATCTGAATCTTGTTTCTGTTCAATAACATATCCTCCACTGAGGGTTTTTCGTTTGGAATGGCAATGGATCTGAATGCATTGTTGGCCAGCTTTGCTTCTGCCTTTGGCCAGGAAAACCGTTTGTTGACGCTGGAGCTTGGCAGCGGCCACCTCGCTGCCGAACGGCTGCTGCCGCTTAGCCTGGACGGCGAGGAAGGCCTGTCCCGGCCATACCGATACACGCTGAGCTGCCTGTCGCCGGACGACAATATCGAACTCAAGACGCTGCTGGGCCTGCCGGCCCGGATTGGCATTGCCGATGCGGACGGAGGCGAGACCATCCGTTGCGGCGTGGTCAGCCAGGCCAGGCTGCTGGGCTCCGACGGCGGCTTTTCCCAGTACCAACTGACCATCGAGCCGCCGATCGCGCTGCTGCGCCATCGCCGCACCTCCCGGGTGTTCCAGGACATGACGGTGCCGGACATCGTCAAACAGATCCTCTCGGAGCATCAGGCTGCCAACCCCGCCTTCGCCCGAGCGCAGACGCTGGACATCCAGGTCAAGCCGGCATCGCCGCGCAGCTACACGCTGCAGTATCGCGAGAGCGATTTCGATTTCATCGTCAGGCTGTTGCATGAGGAAGGCTACGCCTGGCGATTCGTTCATCTGGATGAAGTGACCGAGCGAGGTAGCGAAGCGTCGCGAGGAAATAGCCCGCAGGTGGAACTGGCCATCTTTGACGATGCCCACAGTCTGCCGGGTTCCAAACTGGAACGAGTGCGCTTCCACCGCAGCGATGCGACAGAAGAAGAGGATGGCCTCACCGGCTGGGAGGCCGCGCGCCAGATCGTGCCGGGCGGCACGGCGCTGGCCAGCTACGACTACAAGCCGGTCTACACTCAGCAAAACCGCGACGACAGCCATATCGACCAGGGCCAAACCGGCCAAGCCCTGCAAAGCAGCCTGACGCAATACGACGCGCCTGGCCTTTACTATGCCGGCGACGAGGAACAACTGGGCCGCTATGCCGAGCTGCGGCAGCAGGCCAACGACCTGCAGGCCAAATCCTTCAGCGGCAGCGGATCGGTGCGCGGACTGCTGCCGGGCGAGTGGTTTCGTCTGGACGACCATCCCGCGCATGACGGCGATGCGGCGGAAAGCCGAGAATTCGTCGTCACCGCTCAAAGCTTCCAGGTCCGCAACAACCTGCCGACAGACTTGGCGCAACATATCGGCGCAGACCAGAACACCCCCCCTTTCGCCACCTCAATCCAAACCCAGCGCCGCGGCATTCCACTGACGCCTGCGTTTGCCGATACCGAGCACGCCAAGCCGAAATCTCGCGGCGTGCAGACCGCCACCGTGGTTGGCCCCGCCGGCGAGGAAGTCCACACCGACGCCCAGGGCCGGATCAAGGTGCAGTTCCACTGGCAGCGGCCGGAAGAGCACCCCGCCATCGGCGCCGGCCTCGACGACAAATCCAGTTGCTGGCTGCGCGTCGCCATGCCGTCGGCCGGCGCCGGCTGGGGCCACCAGTTCATCCCGCGCATCGGCCAGGAAGTGCTGGTCGACTTCATCGAAGGCGACATCGACCGCCCGCTGATCACCGGCGTGCTGTACAACGGCAGCCACCCCACGCCCGACTTCAGCGGCGCCGGCAGCCTGCCCGCCAACAAGACCCTGTCCGGCATCAAATCCAAAGAACATCAGGGCGGCGGCTACAACGAGCTGCTGTTCGACGACACCCCCGGCGAAGTGCGCGCCAAGCTGTCCAGCGAACCGGGCAAAACCCAGCTCAACCAGGGCTACCTCGCCCATCCGCGCAGCAACGGCAAAGCCCAGCCGCGCGGCGACGGCTTCGAACTGCGCACCGACAATCACGGCGCCATCCGCGCCGCCCACGGCCTGCTGCTGTCCACCGAGGCGCAGAACGGCGCCGGCGGCAAACAGCTCGCCAGAGAACACGCGCAGAGCCAGCTCGACGCCGCGCTCTCCCTCAGCCAAGCGCTGGCCGAAACCGCCGCCGGCCAACTGGCCGACGCCATGGAAACCGGCCCCGACGAGATCAGCCCGGACAACGCCAAGGCCGGCAAGAAGAGCGACGGCCACCTGCAACACCACGCCGACGCGCTGAAGGCCTGGGAAGCGGGATCGAACACCGACAAGGACGGCAAGACCGCCAAGGATCAAGCCGGCCAGCAGCCGCTGCTGATCCTGTCCGGCCCGGCCGGCATCGCCGCCCTCACCGAACAAAGCCAGACCGTCTCCGCCGGCCAGAACCTGAATCTAGTCGCCCAGCGCGACGCCAACCACACCACCGGCCGACGCTGGCTGCACAACGTCGGCCAGCACATCAGCCTGTTCGTGGCGGGGGTGAAAGACAAGGTGGCGCTGAAGCTGATCGCGGCGAAGGGCAAGGTGCAGGTGCAGGCGCAGAGCGACATGATGGAAATCACGGCAGATCAGGATGTGACGATTACTTCTTGCAAGGAACGGGTTGTTGTCAACGCTAAAAAGGAAATCCTGCTCACCGCTGGCAGCGGCTACATCCGCATCGTCGGTGGCAATATCGAGGTGCATTGCCCCGGCACCGTCAGCGTCAAGGGCGCCAGCCATGATTTGAGCGGGCCGGCCAGCATGAACCCTCCGCTGCCAACGCTCCCCAAAGACAAGTACACCCCTCCCAATACCCATCCGTTCTCGGAATAAGCGGATACCAGCATGATTATCAGCCCTCCCATTCTCAAAACGCCCCAGGGCAACGCCAGCGATGAGCAATGGCTTGCCAGCCTGATGCCGTTCTCCTCTCGTGGCGGCTTTCCCATCGCCAGCCGCATGGCGTGGCATGGCGGCCAGCACATCGAGCATACGGACACCGGTGCGCACGGCGAACCGGTGCGTGCCATCGCCGACGGCGTGGTCGTATATAAGAGAACGCCCTCGCCCGATGCCGACAAAAAACCGCTGGCTTACCAGGGAGAAACCGAC
Source organism: Chromobacterium phragmitis (assembly GCF_003325475.1). NCBI lineage: Bacteria > Pseudomonadati > Pseudomonadota > Betaproteobacteria > Neisseriales > Chromobacteriaceae > Chromobacterium > Chromobacterium phragmitis. The sequence continues at coordinate 1,947,850 of NZ_CP029495.1, read as the reverse complement.
AACGGCTGCGTGGTGATCAAGCACAGCACGGAAATAGGCGAGGGCCCGGATGGCCAGATCGAGTACTACTCCATCTACATGCATCTGAAGGAAGTTTTCGTCAAAAACAAACAGCCGGTGAACCGGAAGGACAGCCTGGGCAGCGTAGGCAGCTGCAATGGCAAGAATGCCATTCATCTGGAAATCATTTGCGACGACGCCAACCTGAAAAAGATCGTCGGCAGAAGCTCGGGCAAGCTGGACATCAGCACGGATGGCCGGGACAAGATCATCTACGGCGACATGCATTTCTACCTGCCGCCCGGCACACTGTTCTACGCATCGATTGCCTCGCCGCAAGCGCCCACCGACAGCGGAGTGCCAGTGCATACCTCCACGGTGCCTTTGTTCGTGACGATGCGATTCGAGCGAGGAAAGTGCTTGTTGACCACCCGCCAGGAAGACCCACAGCAAGAAAGCTTATACATTGAGTTAGACCAGCCACTGGCCAATAGCGATGATAAATACGAATACAACCTCTACAGCAAAGCGGCAGCCCTAGGCGACGCCTTCCATATCGCGCCCAGCGCCGCTTATGAACTGCTCCGTTTTGGCCGTGTTATCAATACTGAGAACGAAACCCCCATCGCGGCGGGAGCCGTTCCGCACTGGCACAAAGTCAACTATCCAGGCGGGCAAGGTTGGGTCGATCTAAATGCGGCGGCGATCAAGAAGTTCAGCGATGCCGACTTCCCTCACTGGTCAGGCTGGAGCTTGATTGACGACGATCCAACACCTGATAGCCAGTGCAACTCCCCAGCACTTGAAAAGTGGATTGTAGGTAACTCGGGAAAGAAATTGACTGCCGATGCCCTAGCAGCAGCGCTCGGAGATGCAAAGATACAATCCCGGCTTTCACGTGCGATCTGCAAGTTCCCAACGGAGTGGGAAAAGGGACAGATTGATACGCGATATGATTGGTTGAAGAAAAAAAGCGACGTATTGGATGAGCCCATGACAGAGGAGATGTATGGTGATTTCAAAGCATACGTGGAGGCACAGTCCTTCTGGGAGGAGGCTTCATTAGATATTCCCTCTACACACTGGCACCTACCTCCCCAAACCATTCTTATGCAGTTTAGAGACGTTGAATGGCTCAGTCCAAAAGAATGGGAACAATTGATTCCTAAAAATGTTATTCGTAAAAAAGGATCACACAAATCTGACAAGCCAGCTTACTGGGAGAGCCCCAATGCGTCGACACCGTTTATAAAGAATCACTATGTATCCTTGAACAAGGCACTGTCTAAATTCCTCATCCGAAAAACCATAATGAGAACCGCTTGCTTCCTTGGCAATGCAATACAAGAAACACAATGGTTAAGCACGACAAAAGAAGGAAATGGAAACAGCCCAACATTACACAACGGATGGTATGGCCGTGGTTTTTTACAATTAACGAATCCAAACGGAAACATTAATGGAGGGAACAATAACTACTATAAGTACTTCTTATTCTGCGGCAAAACCCCTAAAACACCTCCCACTCAAATAGAATTAAATTGGAGAGAAGAAGTAGCCACATCTAGTTTCCATGCATCAAACAGCGCAGGAGCATACTGGGTATGGACTGCATCTCCCAAAGAAAATTCTAATCTATATGCCGACGAAGCATCAACCAACTATCTAAAAACAATAAAAACCAATAAAGGTATAAAAAATTGGTATTACTCTAGATCATTTGCGAAATGCGCTGCCTCAGTAAATCTACCAGGACAAATACAGAGAGACCCTCCTGACAATATGAATGGCCTCATCGATAGACACTTTGCTTATATAAATGCAATTATGGTGCTGCAAGATAGTCCTCAGTTCTCAGATGGCAACTTCCCTAAAGACTTTGAATACCGGAGGGTTAAATAATGGGAAAATTTCCAGAGATATTACTCTTCTCAATTATAACCATTGTATCTGTAACTATCCAGGCCGACACTCAATGTGACGCCCTCTTCCCCGAATTAGAAACAGTTACAATAGCCAATTGTAGCAAAGAAAAAATCGACATCACTGGGTATACTCATGGGAAGAGAATAAAAATGCAAGGATCGATAAGCTATGGAGAAAAGGCCTATACTAATTTTGACCTGAAACTAAAGAATGACTTTATCACCCCTGCCAACACTGGAAGATACATAACACATATCGATAGCAAGTTTAAAATAGCAGGCAGTAAACCATTGCAAGTAATTCATTCCAATTCTATCTTCGGTGATGGCCAAAAAAGTAAAGATAACACTTACTATGCATGTACGTACCCTAATTTTCAAAAATGCCTCATGCTAGAATTTAACGGCTCGATGAGTAAGAAAAATGCCTCTTTAATAATTAGCCGCATTTTTGAAAAAGAATGGTGACACTCCAAGTCATTCAGCAATCTCGCATGCACGACTATTTATAAGATAGATTTAGCATCGATGCAACTATTCAGTAGCAATGACCTCTTCCTAACAATCACTAGGGTTTCTCTATGGCAGTTAGGCTTAGTGCTATTATTGTCTTTCTTATTTCTTATATCTAATAGCGCTGTCGCAGCAGGTCAGATTCGCTACTGCAATGGCATGTTCAGTTTCATTTCAATAAAAACTTTAGACAATGGATTTATCCGATCACAATCAACTCAGCCCAACTGCATGAATAAGCTAAAAATAAAAATAAAAAATGGAAAGAAGATTGTAAAACTTAATTTTCCAAGTGAAAGCTATCAACTCGATAGCGCGCACTCAACCATAGCGGCACTTAATGATACAAAAGGAGAAAGTACAAAAATCATCTATCAGAGCTATCTAGTGAGAAATTTAACCGGTGATGTATGGATAGATACTTTTATCAATCAAAACAAAGAAGGAGGTGTTAATTTGATAGAAAAGGATTTTTATTTTTCAAAAAAAGATGTCTACTCTGTATATGCCGCTTACAAAGCAAAACCAAACGACCTAGATGACATGACAATGCTGAATGCCTTAGAGCAGTTTTTCTTATCATTAAAAGTTGACTGGAATTAATAAAGCATAACTACAAATCTAATTTATCCCATCTTAATAGATCTACACCACCACAAGTAACAATTTCCACAAATCATTCTGTCAACTATCTACCAACCTTAGAGCCGCTAACAAAACCTCTTGATGCCAGATGCGTATGCCCTCACCTGGCGAAGATGCAACGAAAAGTCATCAGCCAGAAGCTCTGGAAGTCATTGCAGCCGCTACTCTCTCCGCCGCCGCGTTCCCGCCGGGGTGGGAGGCCGCGGCTGGATGATTTTGCTGCCCTCAACGGCATCTTGTTTGTTCTCACTACCGGCATTCCTTGGGAGGACCTCCCGCAGGAACTCGGTTTTGGCAGCGGGATGACCTGCTGGCGAAGGCTGCGGGATTGGCAAGCGCAAGGCATTTGGGACCGCCTACACCTGGCTCTGCTGATACAACTGCGCCAACACGATCAAATTGATTGGAGCCGGGCCAGCATTGATGGGGCTAGCGTTGCCAGCCCCCGGGGGGCCAAGAGACCGGCCCCAACCCCACCGATCGAGGTAAATGCGGCAGCAAACGGCACATCATCGTAGATCGCCGAGGTTTGCCATTGGCGCTGAGCATTACCGGCGCCAATCGGCACGACTCCATGGTCTTCGAAACTTTGGTCGATGCGATTCCTGCCGTTCCTGGCTTGCCAGGACGGCCCAGACAAAAGCCTTACAAGCTGCATGCTGACAAAGGCTATGACTACCGCCGTTGTCGTGCACACCTGAGCCGACGCGGAATCTTGGTGCGAATTGCTCGGCGCGGGGTGGAAAGCAGCGAGAGACTAGGTCGCCACCGCTGGGTGGTAGAACGTACCCATTCTTGGCTAGCTGGCTTCGGCAAGTTGCGCATCCGCTTCGAACGGCGGCTGGATACGCATTACGCCTTGCTCAAGCTGGCTTTCTCATTGATATGTCTGCGATTTGTCGACAGGTTTTGTTAGCGGGTCTTAATACTGCAGACATCGATACTCATGGGGTATTGTGCCCACTCACAGAAACCGCCACCCATAACCATCCCCCTCCCGGCTCACCACACCAGCCGACGACGCGCCAAAGTGAGCGGTGAACACGGTGGCTTCGTGCTCGCTGGCGTATTCCAGCAGCCAACGGCGGGAAGCGCGCGCGCCGTCTTGTTCCCGGCAGAAGGCTGAGTTCCACTCCGGGTGGTAGACCTGCACCGGCGAATGCATCGCGTCGCCGGTAAAGATGGCGGTTTCGCCGGCGGAATGCAGCGTGATGGACATGTGTCCGGCGCAATGTCCGGGCGTGGGATGGAAATGGAAGGCCTCATCGTAATCGTCCCCTCCCGCATGGATGCCAATCCCCTGGCCGCAGGCCAGCACCGGGGCCACGCTGTCGTCAAACACCATGCGGCGCTTGTCGGCCTCCGGCGTGGCGAAGAAGTCCAGTTCACCCTGCGGCATCGCGTAACGGGCATTGGGAAAAGTGGGCACCCAGCGGCTGTCCGCCAGCCTTGTGTTCCAGCCGACATGGTCGGCATGCAGATGGGTCAGCAGCACATGGTCCACGTCTTCCGGCTGGATGTTCAGCATCGCCAGACGCTCAAGAAACGGCGTGCGCAGCCGGTGGAACAGCGCGTTGAACGGACGCTCTTTGTCATTGCCCAGCCCGGTGTCGATCAGGAACACCTTACCGCCCAGCTCCACCACCCAGGTATGCACGCTGAGGATGATGTGCTCGCCGCTGTCGTCGAACAGCGCGCGCAGCTGCGGCTGCTCGGCCAGCACGCCATCGCGCCAGTCCGCGTACAGGTAGCCCGGGGTGATGCCGGTGAGCAGGGTGTCCGTCACGCGCGTTACGCGCGCATTGCCGATGCGGTAGGTTTGGGCGTTCATCGTGGCTCTCTTGATCGTCGATGCGCCGCCTGGGCGGCGCCGGGTAGCGTTCTACTATCCCGGAAAGTACCCATGCCTTCCAATGCCGATTTATGAATTTGTGATAAATTTTAGGCATCACTGCATTGGAAAGATCATCATGGAGCTGCGGCATCTGCGTTATTTCGCGGCGGTGGCCGAGCACGCCAGCATGCGCGCCGCGTCCGAGCGGCTGCACATCACCCAGCCGGCCATCACGCGCCAGATCCAGGACTTGGAGGAAGAGCTGGGCTTCGCGCTGTTCACGCGCTCCCCCCGCGGGCTGCGGCTGACGCCGGCGGGCGACAGCTACCTGCGCGACATTCGCCGGATGTTGGCCGCGCTTGACGCAGCCGGCGCAAGCGCGCGCCGGGTGGCCGACGGCGCGGCCGGCCAGCTGCGGCTGGGCTATGTGGAAAACACCGGTTGGGATGGCGTGGTGCCGCAGGCACTGCAACGTTTTCAGGCGGAAACGCCGGACGTGAGCCTGTCGCTGTCCACGCTGAACAGCCCGGAACAGTTCGCCGCCATCGATCAGAATGCGCTCGACGGCGGCTTCGTCTACCAGTTGGGCCCGTTGCCGGATGGCTTCGACGCGCTGCCGCTGCTGACGCAGGACGTGGTGCTGGCGCTGCCCCGCGCCTGGCAAATAGAGCACGACGAGGCGCAGCCTTTCGACTTGCGCGCGCTGGCCGGGCGGCCCTTCGTCTCTTTCCCCCGCGCGGTCTATCCCGAATACCACGACCGCCTGTTCAGCGCCTGCCAGCAGGCCGGCATCTGGCTGGACGTGGTGCAGGAACAACCCACCGAGGCGGCGATGCTGTCGCTGGTCTGCGCCGGCGTCGGCGCGGCCATCGTCAATGCCGCCAATCTGGCGCGCCCGCCGGCGCAGGTGCGGTTTTACCGGCTGCGGAATCTGTCGGTGCCGCTGCCGCTATGCTTCGTCTGGAAACAGGAGGCAGGCAATCCGGCGCTGGCGCGCTTCATCGAAGCGCTGAAGGTCTAGCGCCGGCCCCAGCCGCGCTTAGTCAACATCCCGCCACAAAAGGCGGCGTTGCTGCAATTCGTTTATCTTGGCGGCGCTGCGATCCATCCAATCCTGGGTCACCTGGCGTCCCGTTTCTCCATGCTTGCCGCTCGGGTCGTACAAGGCAGCCGGCATCAGGTCGGCATCCCAGGCCGTGCCCTCGTAGCGCATGGCGCCGAAGCCGGCCGGATTGGAAACGTCGCTGACCACCAGATGAGAAATGGCGAAGTCCTGATTTTCAACCGGCCCCTTCACCAGGATTTCGCCGGGATTGAGGAAATGGACTGCCAGGTTTTGGTTTGCCCCGGCATCGAAACGCAGCACCATGCCCAGCAACACATTGTCCTGCGGCTGGGATGCGCTCATCGCGGCGCGCATGGTTTGGTTGTGGTTGCCGATGGCGATGCCGCTGGAAGTCATCAACGCGCCATCGCTCGACCCCATCGAAGTCGGCAGCCAACGCGACCCGCTGCCGCCCATCGTCGCGCCGGGAAAGTCATCCGAGCCTTCGGAGGCAGCCAAACCATTCATCACGATGCCGTCCCAGGAAAAGTGATTGGACGATATGCCTCGCATCAGCGTCAGACGGTCTTCCTGCCATTCGCCATACATCCGCGCCAATCCTTCGGCATTGTCGTGACTCAGCAGCATTTCGCCGTTGGCCGCCCGATGGCTCACCAGGTCGGCGGAAAAAGTGAGCCGGCCGCTGTCGCCCAATTGATAGACATTGGGCCATTGCGTGGACTTCACCTCCACCGCCGCGCCGTTCAACGACATGTGGCCGATAGGGCGGCCGCCCGACCCGGCCGCCTCTTGGTTGGACATGCCGACACGGTGGGTAAAGGACGATAGGGCTTTATTGAGCGCGCTGAACATGACGTGCCTGCCTATGCGGAAAACCTCTTTTTCGCATAGGCAGACGCCGACCGCTTTCAAAAAAGACTCATCGCCAGCCAGCGCTCACAGCTTGAACCGGCCGATCAGGCTCTCCAGCTCCTCGCCCAGCCGCGCCAGCGCCACCGTGGCCTGTTGCCCCTGGTGGATGGAGTCGTCGGTCTGCAGCAGCATGCCGTGGATGTTTTCGATGTGGCGGGCGATCTCCTGGCTGGCGCTGGACTGCTCGGCGGTGGAGACGGCGATGTCGCCCACCGCATGCACCACCTGCTGCGCCTGGCCGCTGATCTGCTGGATGGATTGCGACGATTCGCCGGCCAGCCTCACGCCGTGCTCCACCTGCTCCAGCGCGCCGCTCATGCTGTCGGACGCGTGGGCGGTGTCCTTCTGCATGGTCTGGATCACATCGGAAATCTCCAGCGTGGCCTTGGCGGTGCGTTCGGCCAGCTTGCGCACTTCGTCCGCCACCACCGCGAAGCCGCGGCCCTGCTCGCCGGCGCGGGCGGCCTCGATCGCCGCGTTCAGCGCCAGGAGATTGGTCTGGTCGGCTATGTCGCGAATCACCGACACGATGCCGGAAATGCGGTCGGAGCGCTGCTGCATGCCGCCCAGCACATCGGCCAGCTGGCGCACGGTGCCGGCGATGCGGCCGATCTCCGCCGCGGTGGCGTCCACGTTGGCGGCCGCCTGGCTGGACAGGGTATCCGCCTCGCGGGCGCGCTGCTCGGCCACTCGCGCCGATTCGGCGATGTGGGTGACGCTGACCGACAGCTGCTCGACGCTGGCGGCGGTGGCGTTGGCCGCCTGCGCCTGGCGGGCGGAGCTGTCGCGGATCTGGTCCACGTCCCCGGACAGCTGGCGCACCGAGCCCAGCATGTCGCCGGCGTGGCGGCGCACGTCCAGCATCATGTGGCGCAGCGAGCCGGTGAAAGTATTGAAGGCGCCGGCGGCCTGTCCGATCTCGTCGCGGCTGGCGATGGACAGCTCGCGGGTGAGGTCGCCGCTGCCGGAGGCCAGCTCGCTCATCGCGCCCTGCAATCGGCCCAGCGGACGCAACAGCTGGCTCAGCGTGGCGCCCAGCAGCAGCAGGATCAGCGCCAGGATGCCCAGGCTGATGAAGGCGGACTGCCAGCTGGCCGCGCGCACCGGGGCGAAAGCCTCGTCCTCGGGAATGGAGATGCGCACCGCCCACGGCGCGCCGGCCTCGCCGACCACGATGGGCATGATGAAGTGGCGGAAGCCGTCTTCGCTGCGGTATTCGGCCGGACGGCCGTCCTTGATTGCCGCCTTGGCCTCTGCCGGCAGATCCACCGCCGGCTTGCCGTTCAAGCCCGCCTGGCGCCCGGCCAGCTGCACGCCGCCGTTGGAATACAGGCTCATGAAGCCGGCGTCGTAAGGCCGCACCTTGGCCGCCATTTCCTGCAGATGGCCCAGCGCGATGTCGCAGCCGGCCACGCCCAGCACCTTGCCGCCGATGTTGAGCGGGAAGGAGAGGGTGCCCATCAGGATCTTGACGTCCGGATCGACATAGGGCTCGGTCAGCATCGGCTTGCCGGTCTTGCGCGGCTCGGTGTAATAGGCGCTTTCGTCGACGCCATCGCCGCCCCACACCACATCCACCTTGCCCGCCTTGCGGAACCAGTACACGCCGTAGCGCCCGGTGTGGTCGTTTTCCGGCTTGCCGGCGAATTCGGCGTCGCGGCCGTCAAAGGCGTTGGGCTCCCAATCCACCCAGTAGCCGACGGCGTCCGGGTTGTTGGGCAACTGGCGCTTCACCACCTCGGACAGGAGCGAGCGGCCGTTGGCCGGCAGCGCGGCCCTCACGCCGGCGGCCGCCTCCGCCATCGCCTGCGCGGAATCGTAGGTTTTGCCCAGCATGCGCTGCACGCGGCCGGCCTCGCTGTCGGCCAGCAAGCGAGCATGGTCCAGCACCGCGCTTTCCGCGTTGCGGTAGCTGTTGTAGATGTTGGCGCCCGCCAGCACGATAAAACCGATCAGGATCAACAGGCCGGAGCCGGCCAGTATCTTGCCCTTGATGGTGGCGATCATTATGGTTTCCCCTTGGCCGGCCCTGCACCGCTCACAGCGAGCGGGGGCAGAAAGTCGGCCTTGCATTCGTCTCATTCGGCATATTCTGCCCAAACGTTCAAATTAGCACCATGCCTATCCGCCGCAAAGGCAAGGATTACCGCTGCGGCACGCAGGCCAGCAGCCCGGCCAGCCGGCGGCAGCCTCCCTCCACCACCTCGCCTCGGGGCGTGGCGATACGGCAGGACTGGCCCTCGGCCAGGCCGGCGCAGGCTTGCACAGCCTCCGGCGGCGGCCGCCTCCCGGGCGCATCGGCGGGGGGATCGTTCAAACCCGGTCCTGGCCGCTCCGCCAGCGCCGCGCCGCGGAAGCACCCTATGCTGTACGGGTACTCCCGGGTCATCACGTAGTGGTACATCTCCACCATGCGCCCATCCCAGCGGATGCGGCTGACCTTCCCATGGCAGGCGTCCAGGTCGGCGTTGCGCAGTTCCCGGCCGTTCTCATCCAGCGGACTGAAGATGCCGAAGCCGTCGCGGGCATAGCCCACCAGCCGGTTGGGCTGATCCATGCCCGGCACGCAAGGGCTGGGACCATGGTAGTGATAGCTGCCGCTGCGCTCCGGATGGCCGTTGCAGCGGTCCTGCACCTCATGCGCCACAGCGTCGCGCTGGGCGGCGTCCAGCGCGTTGAACAGCAGCACGCCGTTGAGCATGATGCCCACCGGCCCCATGGGCACGCAGCTCGCCTGCGCCGCCGGGCGCGGATCGCGCGGCACCCGCCAATCGATAGGCTGGGCGGCTATGGCGTTGGGATTGCGGTCTATCCGGTAGGCCGGATCGTCCCGCGCGACAGGGAATTCGCCGGTGACCGCGCCCACCGGCAGCGCGTTGCCGCTCAGCAGCCGCTGCCAGCCCTCCAGCGCGCTGGCGAAACTGGCTTGCGGCCAACTCACGGCGCCGCGCACCTGCAGCTTACCCGTAGCATCCCAGCTGTCGCCGCGCAGCCAGTCGCCGGCATGTTCGGCGCCCTGCTTGCGCGCCGGCCCCGGACAAGCGTAGACATAGCCCTGGCGCGGCGACGCGCTGACGCGGCCGTCGCCCAGCGGCAAACGATGCGGGTCCAGCGTCCATCGCGCCTCATGGCCGTGGACAGGCAGGGCGAGGCAGAACAGCCAAAGCGGCAGGCGACGCATCGCATCCTCCTTGCGGCCGCGCGCGAAGCCCGCGCGTCTTTACAGGATAGTTACCAGCTGGCGCGCTTGAACAGGCTGAGGCGGTTGACGCGGAACAACCGCGCCGGACGCTGGCTGCCGCCCTGGAACTGGTCGGTGGCGATCAGGATGTCGGCCTGGTCGGCCGCCTCGCCGGCCTGCATCTCTCCCACCTTGATGCCCAGGCGCGAGCGGAAGGTGCCGCGCGGCACCGTCTCGCCGAAGATCTGCTCGTAGGTGCGCTGCAACTGGGTCAGCGTGAACAATTCCGGCAGCAGCCAGCACGGCAGCGTGGAGTAACTGGCCTTGTTGCGCACCCGCTCCACCGCCGCGCGGATCTGCTCGGCGTGGTCGAAGGCCAGTTCCGGCAGTTGGTCCACATCATAGAAATGGAACATCTCGTCGCCGGCCTGGCGCAATTCCTCGTGCGGCATCAAGGCCACGTGGGAAATCGCCGCCGACCAGCCGCGCGGATCGCGCGCCGCGCCGGCGAAGGTGCGCAGCTGCTCCAGATAGCGGGGCTGGATGCCGGTTTTTTCGCGCAGCACCCGCAAAGCCGTCTCTTCCGCCGACGCGTCTTCTTCCGGATGCACATAGCCGCCCGGCAGCGCCAGGCAAGCCAGAAACGGCGCTCTGCCCCGCTTGTGCAACGCCGCCTGCAACCTGCCTTGATGCAGCGTCAGCAGCACGATGTCCACGCTGACAATGGGGGGGGGGCGTAATGGGCGCATGGTGTATCCATTTTGTCTGTTGTCATCGGTATTTTCGCCCACTTAGTTGCATTATTCAACTAAGGATGCGTATACTGCAGGCATGTTAGTTGAATTTAACAACTAAGAAGGCGCGGCAAACAGCCACCAGCAGCAATGCCGGCCGCGCATGCCAAGGATAATCCGATGATCATCGCCAGCTACCTCGACCTTGATGGCCAGCCGCAAACGCTGAGCCTGGACTTCTTCACTTTCCCCGGCGGCGAAATCCATGCCACGGCGGAGACCGGCGCGCCGGCCTCTTCGCTCAGCCTATGCGCCCACCTGCGCGACGCCGGCTCGATCATCTCCCTGCTGCTGGCCACCGACGCGCTGCGCCGGGCCTATCCCGGCATTCCGCTGGAGCTTTGCCTGCCCTATGTGCCCTACGCCCGCCAGGACCGGGTGGCCAATCCCGGCGAGGCGCTGTCTGCCAAGGTGTTCTGCAATCTGATCAATCAGCAGGGCTACAGCCGGGTGCGGATCCAGGACCCGCACAGCGACGTGGTCGCCGCGCTGCTGGAGCGGGTGGAAGTGGAAGATCCGCTGCCGGCGCTGCGCCGCGCGCTGGAAGCCATCGGCCCGGCCACGCTGGTGGCGCCGGACGCGGGGGCCCGCAAGCGTGTCCTGAAGCTGGCGCAGCTGCTGGGCTGCCCCGCCGTGTGCGCCGACAAAATCCGCGACACCGTCACCGGCAAGATCAGTGGCATCGAATTGCACGGCGAACTGCCAGACAGCCCGTTGCTGGTAGTGGATGACATCTGCGACGGCGGCGGCACCTTCGTCGGCCTGGCCGAGGCCATCGCCGCGCGCCGGGCGGCGTCCGGCCAGACCGGGCCGCTCTACCTCTACGTGACCCACGGCATCTTCAGCCGCGGCCTGGACCGGCTGCTTGAGCATTTCGACGCCGTATTCGCCCGCAACGACTGGAGCGGCGATGCCCGCTGCCGTCTCGTTTAAGCCTGAAAAAGAAGAGATAACGGAGAACCATGATGACCGCCCCCCAAACCGCCCAAGACAAGAACCCGCTGGTCCCGTTCAACCTGGCCGATTTCTACAAGACCGGCCACCCGGCGATGTACCCGCGCGAAACCACCCGGCTGGTGGCCAATTTCACGCCGCGCTCGGCCAAGTACGCGCCGGTGCTGCCCCAGCTGTTCGACGACAAGGTGGTGTGGTTTGGCCTGCAGGGCTTCATCCAGGAATACCTGATCGACCTGTTCAACCGCGAATTCTTCCAGCGCCCCAAGGCTGACGCGGTGCGCCGCTACCAACGCCGCATGGACGCCGCCTTGGGCGCCGGCGCGGTGGATGGCGGCCGGCTGGAGGCGCTGCACGACCTGGGACATCTGCCGCTGGAAATCCGCTCGCTGCCGGAAGGCGCGCGCGTGGACATCAAGGTGCCGCCGGTCACCTTCTCCAACACCCATCCGGACTTCCCCTGGGTGGCCACTTACTTTGAAACGCTGTTCAGCTGCGAAAGCTGGAAGCCGTCCACCGTGGCCACCATCGCCTTCGAATTCCGCAAGCTGCTGACTTACTTCGCCGCCCTCACCGGCGCGCCGCAGGACTTCGTCGCCTGGCAGGGACATGACTTTTCGATGCGCGGCATGAGCGGCGTCCACGACGCGATGCGCTGCGGCGCCGGCCACCTGTTGTCCTTCACCGGCACCGACACCATCCCGGCGCTGGACTATCTGGAAGATCATTACGGCGCCGACGCCGAGCGCGAACTGGTGGGCGGCTCCATCCCCGCGTCCGAGCACAGCGTGATGGCGCTGCGCATCCTGTTGACCCAGCAGCGGCTGGCGCGGATGCCGGCAAACCAGGCTCTCGACGACAAGGCGCTGCGCCGGCTGGCCGAGCGCGAAGTGGTGCGCGAATTCGTCAGCCGCGATTATCCGGCCGGCATGGTGTCCATCGTCAGCGACACCTTCGACTTCTGGAACGTGGTCACCGTGATCGCCCGCGAACTGAAAGAAGACATCCTGGCGCGGCAGCCCGACGCGTTGGGCAACGCCAAGGTGGTATTCCGCCCGGACTCCGGCGATCCGGTGAAGATTCTCACCGGCTACCTCGACGACGAGCTGATCCGCGGCGAGGACGGCCGCTATCGGACCCAGGCCGGCGAAGCGATCAGCGAAGCCGAGCGCAAGGGCGCGGTGGAATGCCTGTGGGAGATCTTCGGCGGCAGCGTCACCGAGCGCGGCTACCGCATGCTGGACAGCCGCGTCGGCCTGATCTACGGCGACTCCATCACCCTGCCGCGCGCCCGCGACATCTTGCTGCGGCTGGCGGACAAGGGCTTCGCCTCCGGCAACGTGGTGTTCGGCATCGGCAGCTTTGTCTACGGCATGAATTCGCGCGACACCTTCGGCTACGCGCTGAAAGCGATCTACGCCGAAGTCGCCGGCGAAGCGGTGGACATCTACAAAGACCCGGCCACCGACGACGGCACCAAGAAATCGGCGCGCGGCCTGCTGCGGGTGGAAGAAGAAAACGGTCGTTACGCGCTGTATCAGCAGCAGACCCCGGCCCAGGCCGAGGGCGGCGCGCTGCGGCCGGTGTTCCGCGATGGCGAACTGCTGGTCAAGCAAACGCTGGCCGAAATCCGCCAGCGGCTGCAGGCATCATGGATTTGCCCGCAGCCGGGCAGCGTGGACTGGACGGCATGACCGCCGGGCGGGCTTGCCTCGCCCAGGCAAAATGCCGATACTGAACAGGCAATTGCCCATGGAGGCCGCCATGTCCCAAGCCCTGTTCAAGCCCGATGCCGACGCACTGCCGGAGCAGCCGCGCGCTCCCGCGCTGCGCTTCGCCCGCCTGTCCCGCATCATCGGTCACAAGGTGCGCTCCGACCTGGAACTGGCGCGCTATGTGGCGGACGGGGCCGACACCGGCCTGATCGACCATCTCGCCGGCGAGGGACTGACCCGCAAGGAGCTGGAATTCGTGATTCCGGCGCGCACCCTATCCCACCGCATCAAAAAGCACGAAAAGCTGAGCCGCGACGAATCCGAGCGCGGCGTGCGGGTTGCCAGCCTGCTGGTGCTGGCGCAACAGGTGCTGGGCGAGGAGGCCGCCGGCTGGCTGCGCCAACCCTTGCGCCGCCTCGATGAGCAAAGCCCGCTGCAAATGGCGCAAACCGAACAGGGCGCGCGGCTGGTGGAAAACCTGCTGATCCAGATAGACGAGGGCTACGTGGCGTGATCGGCTGGCGGATCAGCCGTTACGCCGACCTCAGCGGCCTGGGCGGCCTGCGCGCCGACGGCCGCTGGCACCACGCCGGCCGGCCCATCGTCTACCTGGCCGACCACGCCGCCAGCGCCATGCTGGAAATGCTGGTGCACAGCGAACTGCGGCGGCTGCCGGCCAGCTTCCAGCTGCTGAAGGTGGAACTGCCCGACGACGGCGCGCTGGACCTGGACCCGGCCGCGCTGCCGCCGGATTGGCGGGCGCGCCAGGAGGATACCCGCCTGCTGGGCGACGCCTGGCTGGCGCAAGCCCCCAGCGCGCTGCTCAGGGTGCCGAGCGCGCTGGCGGTGGACGGACGCAACCTGCTGCTCAATCCCCTGCACCCGGAGGCCGCCCGCTGCCGGATTCTGGACGTCATCGCCGCGCCGCTGGACGCGCGGCTGCGGCCAGGCTAGCCGGCGCCTCAGCGCCCGCCAGCGTCGCCTATCTCGATGTCCGCCAGATGGTAGGTGCCGGTGCGCCCTTCCTGGCAGAACACCCGCGCCGTCAGCGCAACGCGCCGGCCCAGATAGCGCCCCATGCCTTCCTGGTTCAACGCCAGCCTGCGCATCGTCTGCGCGCCGCAAGCGGCGCCGTCGTCCAGGCGCAGCGGGCGGGCCAATCTCAAGTAATAGGCCTGGAACAGCGTGCCCTCGGCCTTGCTGCCGCTGGACAGCGGCCCTTCCACCCGGCCTCTCAGCGCCAGCCGGCTTTCGCCATCCGCCCTCACCAGGCCGGCCGCGGCGGCATGGCAGCCTGCCAGCAGCCACAGGATAGCGGCAATGCGGGCCGCAACCGGAGATTGGGCTGCATGCCGCCTCGAAAAAATAAGCGATTCGGTTTTCATCACCCGATCGCTTATGTCATTCGCCTTGACTCCTGTCAATGCAACTATGCCCGTCAGCGGCCGGCCAGTCCCTCCAAAACCTTGCTGGACAAGGCTTGCGGCTGGGCGGTCACCCGCAGCAGATGGCGCAGCGCGGGGTGCGGCGGCCGATGCACGGCGATGCCCTCGTTCAACAGCTGGCGCTGGATGGCCTCGGACTGGGCGGCGTTGGGATAGACGATGCTGACGAAATTGGTATGCGAGGGCAGCACGGTCAGATCGCGTTCGCGCAGCGCGTCCGCCAGTTTGTCGCGCAACTGCACCGTGGCCTGCACCAGCTGGCTGGCGTAGTCCGGCGCGTCCAGCACCATCGCCGCCGCATGCTGGGCGATGCCCGACAACGCGTACTGCGGCCGGATCTGGTCGGCCTTGGCGATGATCTCGGCCGGCGCCAGCGCGAAACCGACGCGCAGGCCAGCCAGCGCGTAGGCCTTGGACAGCGTGCGCAGCCGCAGCGTATTGGCCAGCGCGCCCTCGGGCGGCGCGTCCTCCGGCAAGGCGCAGAAATCGATATAAGCCTCGTCCAGGATCAACATCGTCTGCGGCGGCAGCTGCTGGCGCAGCGCCTGGATGTCGGCGGCCGGCCAGTAGTGGCCGGTGGGATTGTCGGGATTGGCCAGGTAAACCACGGCCGCGCGCTCGGCGTGCGCCACTTCGCACAGACGGGCCAGATCGGGCCGCAGGCCCACGCCTTGCGTCTGGTAGGGCACCTCCAGAATGCGCGCGCCCACGCCCTCGGCGAAGTAGCGGAAAGCCGGATAGGTGCCGGCGCTGCACACCACCGCGTCGCCGGCATTGCAGCGCAGCCGCAGCGCCAGCAGGATCAGGCTGTCGGCGCCGCAATCGAACAGCACCTGGCTGCTTTCCAGCCCCAGCCGCGCGGCGACCCGCTCGCGCAAGGCCAGCGCGTAAGGGTCCGGATAGAGCCGGGCCAGTTCAGCCAAGGCCTCTCCCCATTGCTCCAGCAATGGCGACGCCGGCTTCACCATGCTTTCGTTGGCCCCCAGGCGGCTGACCACCTTGCGGCCCAGCGCCGCCTCCAGCTTGGCGATGCCGGGAAACGGATTGACGATGGTATGGTGTTCCAGATGACGCGCGTAGTGGGGCATGGCGGCTCCTATTCCCAAGAGACAACGGCCATTCTAGGCCAAGGCCCGGTCAGACAAACGATTGCTTGGAAATATCCTTATGGCGGCGAAATCAGCGGGCGGAAGACGCATCCGCGCGCGGCGCCGCCGCGTCCGGCTCGGCCGCCTGGTAGGAATGTGGCGCTTTGCCCGGCTGCTGCGGCAGCACCAGCGGGCCTTTATAGCCGCAGGCGGCCAGGATCAGGGTCAAACTTGCGCAAGCGAGCAGGGTACGCATACTGGGAGCAATCCGATGTGGCAAAATCAGCATACTAGCAAAACCTTGCCGGACGGTGTTGCCGCCGCCGGCGCCATCAGGGAAACATCATGACCGAAAGCGAATTCCTGCAACTGAGCGATGCCATCTTCGACCGCATCGAACAGGCGATAGACGAACACGGACTGGACGCCGACACCCTGCGCCAGGGCAATGTGCTGGAAATCGAGTTCGACGGCGGCGACAAGGTGATCGTCAACCGCCACGCCGCCAACCAGGAAATGTGGATCGCGGCCAGAAGCGGCGGCTATCATTTCGCCCGCCGCGGCGAAGACTGGATCGCCAGCCGCGACGGCGCGGAATTCTACGCGACGCTGGCCGACGCCATCCGCGCCGGCAGCGGCGAGGCGTTCGACTTCGCCAGCTGATTTCAGCCCATGACGGCATGGCGCAGCATGGCCGCGGCCACGCCGGCGGCCAGCAAAGCGAAGCCGCGCGACACCTGGCGCGGCGCCAGCCGCCGTATCAGCCAGCGCCCCGCCGCCATGCCGGCGAGCGCCGCGGCGACGAAAGCCAAAGTGGGCAAGATCGGCGGCCGCGCGCCATGCCAGTAGGCGGACAGCACGCTGCCGCCGCCGACCAGCGCGATCACCAGCAGCGAAGTGGAAACGATGGCGTGCATGCCCAGGTCGCTGATCCGGCGCAACGCCGGCACGATGACGAAGCCGCCTCCCACGCCCAGCAACCCGGTCAGAAAACCGGTAAACAAGCCCACGCCGGACAGGGCGGCGATGCTGGCCGGCCGCCATGCCAGCCGGCCGGTCTCCGGCATCACCCTGCACAGCGCGCCGCTGCCGGAGCTGCCCTGGCCGCCGCGCCAGGCGCGCCAGGCGACGATCAGCAACACCAGCGAGAAGCCTGCGGCCAGCCAGGCCGCCGGCAGCCAATGCGCGGCCCGGGTGCCCAAGGCCGCGCCGGGCAGGCCGCTCGCCGCCATCAGCGCCGCGGCGCGGTAGCGAACTTCTCCCCGACGCCAGCCTTCCCAGGCCCCGAGCGCCGCGCCGGCCGCCACGGCCAGTAGCGCCACCGGCGCCGCCTGCGCCACACTCCAGCCTTGGGACGCCATCAGCGCCGGCACCGCCAGGATGCCGCCGCCGGCGCCGGTCAGCCCCAGCACCGCGCCCACCAGCGCCCCCAGAAGCAGCGTCAACGACATGGCGTCTCCCGAAGGGCCGCGCCGCCGGCCATGCGATTTGCCATAATCAAACCAACAAAAGTTATATACTTATAACAGTATATTATTTAGAGCGCCGCAAGCGCCATCCCCGGAGGACGAGATGACCGCCCAGATCGCCAGCTTCTTCGACGCCGCCACCGGCACCATCAGCCACATCGTCTACGACAAGCCAGGCGGCTACGCCGCCGTGGTGGACCCGGTGCTGGATTTCGACTTCCGCTCCGGCCGCATCTCCCGCGCCGGCGCAGACCGGCTGCTGGCCTTCCTGGCCGAACAGCGGCTGACGCTGCAATGGATTCTGGAAACCCACGCCCACGCCGACCACCTGTCCGCCGCGCCCTATCTGAAGCGGCAGGCCGGCGGCCGCGTCGCCGTCGGCGCGCGCATCGTCGAGGTGCAGGCCATCTTCCGCCGCGTGTTCAATCTGGAGCCGGCCTTCCGCTGCGACGGCTCGCAGTTCGACCACCTGTTCCAGGATGGCGAAACTTTCCGCATCGGAGAATTGGAGGCGCGGGTGATCGCGCTGCCCGGCCACACCCCTGCCGACGTCGGCTACCGGGTGGAGGACGCGGTCTTCGTCGGCGACACGCTGTTCATGCCGGACGTGGGCACCGCGCGCTGCGACTTCCCCGGCGGCGACGCCGCCCAGTTGTACCGCTCCATCCGCAAACTCTTGGCGCTGCCGGACGCCACCCGGCTGCTGCTGTGCCACGACTATCCGCCGGCCGGCCGCGAGCCGGCCTGGTGCGCGACCGTGGCCGAGCAGCGCGCCGCCAATCTGCACGCGCGCGACAGCGTGGACGAGGCCGCCTTCGTCGCGATGCGGCAGGCCCGCGACGCCACCCTGGCCGCGCCGCAGCTGTTGTTGCCCTCGATACAGGTCAATATCCGCGCGGGCCAGTTGCCACCAGCCGAAGATAACGGCGTCCGCTATCTGAAACTGCCGCTGGACGCGCTCTGAGCGCGGCCGGCGCTCTCGCGCTTGGCCAGGTCCAGCGCCTTGGCCCGCGCGCCGACGTCGCCCTGCGCCGCCGCTCGCCCGTACCAGCGTATCGCCGCCGGGATGTCCCGCTTCACGCCCTGGCCGTGCTCGTACATGCTGGCGATCAGATACTGCGCGCCGGCATCGCCCTGCTTGGCCGCCTCCTCGTACCAGTAAGCGGCCAGCCGGTCGTCCTGCGCCGCTCCGCGTCCCAGGAAATACTGGGTGCCCAGATCGATCTGGGCCGGCAGATAGCCCTGGCGGGCGGAAAGCAGGAACCAGCGGGTCGCCTCGGCCAGCGACTTGGGCACGCCGTCGCCGCGCTCGGCCAGCAAGCCCAGCGCGTGCTGCGCCTGCGCCAGCTCCAGCGCCGCCGCCCGCTTCAGCCAGTACACCGCACGCGCCTTGTCCGCCGCGCCGCCCTCGCCCTTCCAATCCATCATCGCCAGATCGAAAGCCGCCACCCGGTCGCCGTTCTCCGCCGCCTGCCAGAAGGCGATGCGGGCGGCAGCCAGGCGGCCGGCCTGGTAATCTCGCCAGCCTGGCACTTCGGGGGCCGCCGCCCGCGCCGTCAAGGCGGCCAGCAACAGCGCCAGCATCATTCCCGTTCTCATGACCGTTCTCCCCGTCCATGCCGATTGGTCGAGTCGCGGCCCATATCCTGACATCGCGTCGCCTTTGCCTGACGGCGCGGCCTGTGGCAGGCTACAATATTCCGACTAGATGTCATTATCCGGAGTCCCCGATGAGTTCCACCCTGGTTGATCCACTGTGGTCGGCCATCCGCGACGAAACGCTGGCGGCGGTCGACGACGAACCGCTGTTGGCCAGTTTCCTGCACATGACCGTTCTGCGCCACGCCACGCTGGAAGACGTGCTGGCCTTCCACCTCTCCAGCAAGCTCGCCAGTCCGGTGATGGATCCGCGCGCGCTGCTGGAACTGTTCCGCGAGGCCTTCCAGGCCGATCCGGCAGTCAGCGCCGCGATGCGCGCCGACATTCGCGCCTGTTTCGAACGCGATCCGGCCTGCGACCGCTATTCCACGCCGCTGCTGTATTTCAAGGGCTTCCACGCCATCCAGAGCCAGCGCATCACCCATTGGCTGTGGCAACAGGGACGGACCACGCTGGCGCTGTTCCTGCAGAACCGCATCTCCGAGGTGACCGGCGCCGACATCCATCCGGCAGCCCGCGTAGGCCAGGGCGTGATGCTGGACCACGGCACCGGCCTGGTGGTGGGCGAAACCGCCGTCATCGGCAACAATGTGTCCATCCTGCACGGCGTCACTCTGGGCGGCTCCGGCAAGGAACGCGGCGACCGCCATCCCAAGATAGGCGATGGCGTGATGCTGGGCGCGGGCGCGACGGTGCTGGGGAATATCCGCGTCGGCGAATGCGCGAAAGTGGGCGCAGGCAGCGTGGTGCTGGAAGACGTGCCTGCGCACGCCACCGTGGCCGGCGTGCCGGCGCGGGTGGTGGCCCAGGCCTGCCCCGGCACGCCGGCGCTGGACATGGATCAGCGCGTATAAGCGCCCTGTAATTTAAATACAATGGACGGGAACTGGCCTCGCCTCCCGATCCGTCCGCCTCGTCCGCGAAAGATGCTTTCCATCGACAGCCAGGCACGGCGGAGGCTGCCGCGCAGCGTGCCCCCTCTGTCTTGGTAGTTTTCCAACAGTGCCAATGCCAACGGCTTGGCTGGCTGTAGCTTAGCCGCTACAATGCGCGCGGCCGGCGACCGCCCCGATATTGCATGGCGGCGCCGGGTTCATCAGGAAAACCACCCCATGAACGTCAGAGTTGTCGACTACCGCTCCGCGGACGCCGCGGAGCAGTTCACCCGTTCCCTGCACGAAACCGGCTTCGGCGTGCTGACCAACCATCCCATCCCGCAAAACCTGGTCGAGAAGATCTACGCCGACTGGCTGGCCTTCTTCAACAGCGACGAGAAGTTCGACTACGCCTATTCGGTGGAAAAGCAGGACGGCTGGTTCTCGCCGGAAGTGTCGGAAACGGCCAAGGGCGCCGCGCTCAAGGACATCAAGGAATACTTCCACATCTACCCGTGGGGCCGTGTGCCGCCTTCGCTCAAGGCCGATGCCGACCGCTACTACGGCATCGCCAACCAGTTGGCTCGCGAGCTGTTGTCCTGGGTGCAGCAATACACCCCGGCCGACATCGCCGCCAATTACCGCGAGCCGCTGTCCCATATGATCGAGGACAGCCAGCAAACCCTGTTGCGCGTGCTGCGCTACCCGCCGTTGACCGGCGACGAGCCGGCCGGCTCGCTGCGCGCCGCCGCCCATGGCGACATCAATCTGCTGACCATCCTGCCCGCCGCCAACGAGCCGGGCCTGCAAGTGCAGGACAAGAACGGCGACTGGCTGGACGTGCCTTGCGATTTCGGCACCCTGGTGGTGAACATCGGCGACATGCTGCAGGAAGCCTCCGCCGGCTACTACCCGTCCACCCAGCACCGCGTGGTCAATCCCGTTGGCGAGGGGGCCGGGAAAAGCCGCGTCTCGCTGCCGCTGTTCCTGCATCCCCGCCCGGACGTGACGCTGTCCGACCGCCACACCGCCGGCAGCTATCTGGACGAGCGCCTGCGCGAACTGGGCGTCAAAATGTAAGCCAGCCCTGTTCTGATGAAAACGGCCGCAGCGAGACTGCGGCCGTTTTTTTGTCGGCTCGCCTGCGGCTTCGGCATTCGCCAACTACGATGACACTAAGAAGAACAAGCTGCGGCGGCTCTCGCCCCGCCATCGATAAAGGGAAACTATGCGCGGCACCCTCACGCGCCCTGCGACGACTCCGGACTGGCTGCTCAATACGCTGACGGCGCTGCTGTATTGCGCTGCCGCCTGGCTAGGCGAGCGCGCGCTGATGCTGGAACTGGGCATGGACAATGTGCTGTGGCCGCAACCTGCGCTGGCTCTGGCCGCCATGCTGCTGCTGGGCGCCCGCGTATGGCCCGGCGTATTGCTGGGCGCCTTGCTGGCCGAGGGCTGGCGCTGGTCCGGCCAGATCCCCGGCGCGGAATGGCTGGCGCCGACGCTGGGTACAGCAACCGGCATCCTGATCCAGACCCTGGTCGGCACTTGGCTGGTGCGCCGCCACATCGGCCCCGGCCATCCTCTGGACAGTTTCGGCCGCTGCCTGCTGTTCTGCCTGATCGTGGCCGCTTCCACGCTATTGGGCACGTTGATAGCCGTCTCCACGCTCTATTTGGCCGGACTGACGCCGGAACGCATGCTGCTGGCCCGCAGCGGCCTTTGGTGGCTCAGCAACGCCAGCGGCACCCTGCTGTTCGGCAGCCTGCTGCTGAACCTCCACCACCACGGCTGGCCGCGGCTGGCCCGGGAGGCCTGGTACGAACTGCTGGCCTATTTCGGCACCGTGGCGCTGCTGACCGCCAGCATCTTCGTCTGGTGGCATCCGACAATGGACACCACCTACCCCTTGGACATGCTGGTGCTGCCGCTGGTGGCCTGGGCCGCGTTCCGCTTCAGCTCGCGGGAGGTGTCACTCGCGCTGCTGCTGATCACCATGCTCGCGCTGTGGGGCACCCGCCACGGCGGCGGCCCCTACTTGGGCTTTTCCGCCTATAGCACTCTGATCATCCTGCAGACCTACGTCGGCATCCTGAGCGTGGTGGCGCTGTGCGTCGCCGCGCTGATGAGCGAGCAACGCCGCATCAAGCGGGAATTGGGCAGGCAGCAGGAGCAGCTGGAGCAACAGGTGCGCATTCGCACCCTGGCGCTGGAACAATCGCACGCCGAAGTGGTGGCGTTATCGCGGGTGGACTCGGTGACCGGCATCGCCAACCGCCGCTGCTTCGAGGAAAGCCTTGACGGGGAGTGGCGCCGGGCGCGCCGGCTGGGCGCGCCGCTGGGCATGTTGATGATAGACATCGACTACTTCAAGCTCTACAACGACCACTACGGCCACGTCAGCGGCGACTATTGCTTGCGCGAGGTGGCGCAGGCGATACGCAGCAGCGTGCGCCGGCCGCAAGACCTGGTGGCGCGCTACGGCGGCGAGGAAATCGTCTGCCTGCTGCCGGACACCGCCGAGGATGGCGTCGCTTTCGTCGGCGAGGCGGTGCTGGAGGCGGTGCGCGACCTGCAACTGCCGCACGCCGGTTCCTCGGTGGCCGCCATCGTCACCATCAGCATCGGCGGCGCCACCGTGCAGCCGCGCGAAGTGGTGGACAGCCGGCAATTGATAGAGGCCGCCGACCGCGAGCTCTATCGAGCCAAGCAACAGGGTCGCAACCGGCTGGTGATCGCAGGCAGAAACGGCGACGCGGCGGAAGGCGGCCGCTGAGCCGGGACGCGGAAGGCGGATGTTGCGCGCCCTCAACGGCCCATGCTTCGGAAACGCTCCTCCAGTTGCCGCAACACCCGCATCGCGGTTTCCAGCGACTCGGCGTCGATGCCGCTCAAGGCCTGATCGAAGAACGCCTGCCGCTGCGGCGCGGCCTCGCGCAGCAACGCCTCGCCGGCCGCGTCCAGCGTCACCAGCGTCTGGCGGTTGTCGGCCGGATCGGCGTTTCGCCTCACCAGCTTCTCGGCCTCCAGCGGCTTCAGCTGCCGCGTCAGCGCGCCGGGGTCCATCTGCAGGTGGCAGGCCAGCCGCTTCTGGCTGGCGGTGCCCAGCTCCTCCAGCGCCTTCAGCACGCGCCAGCGCGGCAGCGCCTGGCCTACTTGGCCCTCGAACGCGCCATACATCGCGCGGTTGCTGCGGCCCAGCTGCTGCAGGAGATTGGGTTGGCGCTCACTCATGGCTCAACGCCTTTTCGGGCGCCGCGCCGTCCAACGCCACCACCGGCACCTTGCGCACCAGCCACAAGCCCAGCAGCAGCCCCGCCGCCACCAGCCACTGGCTGTAATGAATGGACGACACCAGCAATTCGCGGCTGGCCGCCAGCAGCGCGTCCGCGCCGGATGCCGCAGCCTGGCGGAATTGCGCCAGGCTGCCAGCGTTCAGCAGCGTCTGCGGATCGGACAGCCGTTCGCGCCATGCCTCGCCGTGTCGGGCAGCCAGCATGGACGCGACGCCCTGCTGGAAATGGTGGCTGACCACCGCGCCCATCACCGCGGTGCCCAGCATGCCGCCCACCATCCGCGTCGACTGCAGCATGGCGGTCGACACGCCCAGCTGCCGCCTGGGCGCCAATTGTTGGACGAAAATGGTCAGATTGGGCATCAACAGGCCCAGCCCCAGACCGCCCAGCATCATGTTGGCGATGATCAGCCCGTGGGCGGTGGCCGTCGTGGTCCGCGCCAGCAGCGCCGCGGTCAGCGCGAACATTAGAAGACCCAGCCCCAACAGCCTCGTTGGATGGCGCAGGCGCTGCACGATGCGGCCGTTGAACATGCTGCCTATGGTGATGAATACCACCAGCGGCGTCACCAGAATGCCTGCCTGGTTGGGCGACAAGCCGAAACCGGCCTGGAACATCAAGGGCGCGTAGTACATCACCGCGAACATGCCGAAGCCCATCAGCAGCGACAGCCCGAACAGCGGCGCCAGGCCTGGATGCGACAGCATGCTGGGCGGCAACAGCGGATTGGGGCTGCGCTTTTCCCACCAGATCAGCGTGGCCAGCGCGGCCAGGCCCAGGCCGGCGAGCAGGCCCAGCAACAGCGGCGGCTTGTGCTGCGGCAGCCACTCCACCGCCAGTTGCAGCGAGCCGAGAAACAGCGCGATCAGCACCGCCCCTTGCCAATCCAGCCGCGACGGAGGCCTGGCCGCGTGGCGGATCACCGGCAGAAAGCGCCAGACGAAACCCAGGCTGGCCAGGCCGACCGGCAGATTGACGAAGAAGACCGAGCGCCAGCCGAAGTACTCGGTCAGGAAGCCGCCCAGCGACGGCCCTACGGCGTTGGCCAGGCCGAAAGACGCGGACAGCATCACTTGCCAGCGCAACCGCTCGCGGGTTTCCGGAAACAGATCCGGCACGCAGGCGAAGGTAGTGGCCACCAGCATGCCGCCGCCGACGCCCTGCAGCGCGCGCGCCAGCACCAGCTGCATCATGTCCTGCGCCAGGCCGCACAGCATGGAGGCGGCGGTGAACAACACGATGGCGGCCAGCACGAAGGGCTTGCGGCCATGATCGTCGCCCAGCTTGCCGAAGATGGGCACCGTGATGACCGAGGTCAGCAGATAGGAGGTTCCGACCCAGGCATACAGCGCGAAGCCATGCAAATCGGCCACCACGGTAGGCATAGCGGTCCCGACCACAGTCTGGTCCAGCGCCACCATGATCAGCACGCAGCACAGGCCCAGCATGGCCAGCACGCGCTGTCGAAAATTCAGGCCAGCGTCCACATCGTATGAAGAGGGGAGAGCATTCATGATTGATATGGCAATAATTGCTATGTCAATCATTATGCGCCGCGGCGGTGGGGCTCGCCATGCCGCGGCGGTTAACAAATATTGAGCGTCAGTAGCCCTGCCGCGTCAGCCAGCTGGCTTCCTCGCTGTGGGCCACGGTGTGCACCAGCCAGTCGCGGAAGGCCCGCACCTTGGGCAGCTCCGCCAGCTCGTGCGGATACACCAGGTAGTAGGCCCACTCGGTTTCCAGCACGGTATCGAACGGGATCACCAGCCGGCCGCTGTCCAGGTCCTGAGTCACCATCGACGCCTGGGCCAGCGTCACGCCCATGCCGGCCACCGCCGCGTGCAGCGCGTATTCCAGCGCGTCGAAAGTCACGCCGCTCTCCGGGTTGATGCCGTTGACGCCGGCCAGTTTCAACCAGCGTTTCCAGGTGTTCTGGTCGCGCCACGGGTGCAGCAGCGTATGGTGTTTCAGATCGTCCGGCACATGCAGCGGATGCTTGCCGGCCAACAGGCTGGGCGCGCATACGGGAATCAGCTTCTCGCGGCAGATGCACTCCAGCCGCAAATCGGGCGCAGCCTCCGGGCTGGACAGCCCTACCACGGCCAGATCGTACTCGGCGCGGTTGAACGGCTTATTGTGGATCAGCTGGGTCAAGAGATGCAGCGTGTACTCCGGATGGCGCGCCTGGAAATCCGCCAGGTTGGGCAACACCCAGCGCATGGCCGGCGTCGGCGGCATGCGAACCCGCAAATCGCTCTGGCGCAGGCGCAGCGCCTCGCTGGCCTCATTCAGCAGCTGAAACGCCTCCCGCGCCGGCTTCACCAGCGCCTCGCCCTCGGCGGTCAAGGCCAGGCCGCGCGCCTGGCGGGTGAACAAGGTGGCGCCGTAATACTCCTCCAGCGTCTGGACATGGCGGCTGATCGCGCCCTGGGTGAGGCTGAGCGCGGCGGCGGCGCGGGTGAACGACAGGTGCTCGGCGGCGACGACGAACACGCGCAGGGCATTCAGCGGAGGCAGCTTCATGCTGTTACATGCCTTTTCTTCATAGTTTTCATGAGATTAACTGCTTTGTGCAAACTCGCGCCTCAACGTATGCTGGTGGACGTTGTCGCGGCCGGAACCGGCGCGGCGGGAGCAGGCGCCATGCATAGATCTGGGGTCAGCCATGCATAATGGTTGATTCTGGCACAGCTTTCGTCGTTCGGCATCCTTATTGTCAGACAGGATGCCGGCCGCGCTCTCGTATCGATTGATTGTCTGCCAGTCCACGTTGGCATGCACGGACCCCCCGGGGTCCGATTTTTTTGCCTGCGGGGCATGAAAAATGCCGCCGGCCAAATGGCGGGCGGCATCGCGGGGATGGCGGTCGGCGCGACCGTACGCGCTCAGCAGCCCTGGCTCAAGGCCAGCTCCAGGCTCTTCTGGTAATGCAACTGCGAAGCGTCTTCCTTGCCGATGGCCTCGAACAGCTTGGCCAGCTCGGCGTGCGCGCACAACGTCGGCTGGATGGACACGCTGGCCTCCAGATAGCTTTGCGCCTTGCCCCACAGCTGCTGCGCCTGCGCCAAGCGGCCGAGCGCCAGCAGCAGCCAATGGTCGCGCGGGCGCTGCTTCAGCCAGTTTTCGGCGTTCTTCAACAGATCCAGCCGCTTGTCCACGCTCAGATGAGCCGCCAATTGGCCCAGTTCGCGCGCCAGCTCCGGCAACTCGGAATCGTCGCTGGCCAGCGCGCCGGCCAGCAGGGTGGCGGCGTAGTCGTACTCCTGCAGCTTGATCAGATGGGCGACCACTTGCTGCAACAGCTGCGGGTTGGCCCGCTCGGCGTCCGGAATGCGGCGCAGCCACTCTTTCACTTCGCGCTCGGACAGCAGGCCGGCCAGTTGCTGCTGGTAAGCGGCCAGCCGGTAGCGGCGGGCCTGTTCCGGCTCCAGCGCGTCGGCCTTCAACAGCTTCTCGGTCAGCGACAATACCGCTTCAGGCTGCTTTTGCAGCAGACGCACCTTCAGCTCCAGCCTCAGCGCGTTGGTCAAGTTGGGCGACAACGCGCGCGCGCGCTCGATGGCCACCAGCGCGCCTTGCGCGTCCTTGTCCTCCAGCTTCAGCTCGGCGTCCAACATATGGCGCGCCAACTGCAGCCGCGCCGGCAACTGGTCCAGCTGGCCCAGATACTCGTCGCGCTTGCCGTTGTCGCCGGCGGCGCCAGCGGCGCGGGCGGCGATCAGCAGAGCCAGCGCGCGGTTCTCGGCCGAGTACTCGTCGCCCAGCGATTTGGAAGCCTCTCGCTCGGCCTTCTGGAAACGGCCCTCGAAGAAGGCGATGCCGGCTTCGCGCAACGCGTGGCGGGCGGCTTTCAGCTTCTTCTGGCGCTGGAAGCGCTGCACTTGGCGCGGCAGGTCGGCCGCCAGCGCGATCAACCGCAGCGCGATGTGGGTGACGACGATCAGCAGCACCACCAGCACGATCATCAGATTGAACGACACCTCCATCCGGTACGGCGGCAGGAACAGGATGGCGTAACCGTTATTCAGGGTGGAGGCCAGCCCCACCAGCACGGCCAGCGCGAACAGGCCGGTAATCCACAATGCGAATCTCACCGTTTACTCCCCGCTGTTGCCTTGGGCGTCGCGCACCGCCTTCAGGCTGGCGCTCATGTCCGGCAGGCTGATGTCCAGGGGCGCGCCTTCCAGCTCGCCCAGCGTCGCCAGCCACTGCGTGGTGGCGGCGGCGTCGCGGTCGAAGTAGCGCTGCACGTAGCTGCGGGCGGCGGCGATGTCGGCTGCGTAGGTCTTGCCGTCGCGCTGCATCAGCGCCAGGCGCGCGTCCAGCAGCCGCATCTTCAGGTTCTCGCGCAGGAAGAACGCCTGCTCCGGCGACAACAGCAGCGCCTCGGGCTTGTCCATGCGGCGAATGTGGATCAATTCGCCCAGGCTGCCGCCGATCTCGGCGGACAGGCGCTCCCACCAGGGCGCGGTGGCCGGCGGCTGCGCCGGCTTGCCAGGCTGCGCAGCGCCCAGACGGTGCGCGTCCACCACCAGCGGCATCGAGTCCACGCTCAGCATCAACCGGTCGATCTTGACGGTCAGGCCGACGCTGTCCAGATAGGGCAGCGCCTTCAGCTTTTCCAGGTCGGTGGCCACCGCCTTCTTCACGCCGATCAGCTGCGGACGGTCGAATTTGGACAGCCGCGCGTCCACCATTTCCAGCGCGGAGACCGCGGCGCTGACATTGCCGGCCAGCTGCAGCTGCTGGCTGGCGATGGCCAGCGTGTGCTCGATCTCGGACAGCAGCCAGTCGGTGCGGTTCTTGGTCAGCTCCTGATACATGCCGTTCAGCGTCGCGTACTGGCCGGCAGACTCGTTGACCCTCGCTTCCACCAGCGCCAGCTTGCCGTCGGTGGCGCGCGCGGCCAGCATCGCCTGCTCGGCGATGGCGCGCTGCTCCTTGCCGGCGCCGCTGCCTTCCGCCAGCCGGCGCGCCAGTTCCTGGCGCATCGAGTCCAACTGCTGCTGGGTGGTGTAGAACTGCCAGCCGGAAACCCCGAGCGCGGCGATCGCCACCAGGATGGCGAAATTGGGGCGCTTGCGGGATGCCGGCTGCTGGGCCGGGACGGCTTCGTGGATCTGGGATTCGCTCATGGGTGACGACGGAACCATTCTTTTAGGCCGGCGACCAATGCGGCATCGTCGGCCCGGGTTGTCACGATGCGTGTCGCGCCGAAGGCGGCCAGGCGCTCGGCGATACGCGGATGCGGCACGCAATATAGCAGGCATTGTAGCGTCCCCGTCCGGCGCGGGCCAGCCAGACGGAACATTTGCTCTACCATTTCGCCCGCGGTGATGATGACGGCATCGGGCGGAGCGGCGTCGAAAGCCGCCCAATCCGGCGCGCCGTCGACGCGGCGGTAGATTTCGGCGATGCCCACCCGCGCGCCGCGCTCGGCCAGCGCGTCGGCCAGCAGCGCGCGGCCGCCCTGCCCGCGCACGATCAGCCAGTCCTGGCCCGAGACATCGGCCAACTCAGGCAACGCCAGCAGCGCCTCGCTGTCGCTGCCGGCCTGTGGGTGCAGCACGGCCAGGCCGGACAAATCGGCCAGCCGGCGGGCGCTGGCCGCGCCGACGCAGGCCAGCCGCTTGCCGGAAAAATCCATGTCCGCCAACGCCGGCCAGCCGACATCGATGGCGCTGGGGCTGACCCAGAACAACGTGTCCGCCGGCGAGGCCTGCGCCGGCAGCGCCGCCAGCGCGTTCGGCAGCGGCTCGATTTCCATCAACGGCAGGCGTCCGGCCTGCCAGCCTTCGGCGCGCAGCCTGTCCAGCAGGCCTGCGCACTGCGCCAGCGGGCGGGCGGCGAGGACGCGTTTCATCTCGGCAAGGCCTGCAGCAGCTTGAGCGTGGTGGCCCAGTTGCGAATGGTGAAGCGCTCGCCCAGCCGCTTGGCGAAGGCGGCGGCCAACGGGCTGTCTCTCAGGCCGTCCGCGCACCATAGATAGGCCGCACCGTCGCCGGCATGCAGCCGCTCCGGACCGGCCTTGTCGTACGCCACCCCGGCGCAGTCCGCCAGCGCCGAAGGCTCCAGCGGGAACGCGACCAGCAAACGCGCGGGATCGGCAGCGAGATCGGCGTAAGGGTTTCCGGCGGCGATGGCCTCCAGTTCCGCGCCGCCCAGCGCCAGCGCGCGAGCGGAAAAACCGCAGTCGCGGACGATGGCGGCTTCCAGGCCGGCGGCGAGCCGCGGCGCGGACCGATGGCGGCAGGCCAGGTTGCCGCTGTTGAGCACGGTGGCGACGGACTCGGCCCCGAGCGCCTCCGCCATCCGGCGCAAATCGGCCATCGCCAGGCGCTTGGCCTTGCCGACATTGATGCCGCGGATCAGCGCGACGCAGGACTCCATTGCCGCCTCCATCGATATGGCGATGCCGCCGTCAGCGCGGATCGGCCAGCACCGCGTCGATCAACGGGCGCGCGCCGGCGTCGATCAGCTTTTTGGCCACCGCGCGGCCCAGCGCCTCGGCGTAGTCGGCCGGCGCGCTGGCGCTGGCGGTCAGCACCACCGAGCCGTCCGGATGGGCGACCAGTCCGCCCAGGGTCAGCGCGCCGTCGGCCAGCGTGGCGAACGCGCCCAGCGGCACCTGGCAGCTGCCGCCCAGCTCCTTGGCCAGCGCGCGCTCGGCGGCGGTGCAGGCGCGGGTATCCGGGTGGTTCAGCGGCGCCAGCAGCGTCATCAGGTCGGCGCGGTCCTGGCGGATCTCGATGCCCAGCGCGCCTTGTCCGGCGGCAGGCAGGCTTTCCGACGGCGCGAGCTCGCTCTTGACGCGGTCGGCCAGGCCCAGCCGCTTGAGGCCCGCGGCGGCCAGGATGATGGCGTCGAATTCGCCGTCGTCCAGTTTGCGGAGCCGGGTCTGCACATTGCCGCGCAAGGGCTTCACCGCCAGTTGCGGGAAGCGGGCCCGCAGCTGGGCTTCGCGCCGCAGGCTGGAGGTGCCCACCACGCTGCCGGCCGGCAGCTCGGAAAGATTCTGGTAGCGGTTGGAGACGAAGGCGTCGCGCGGGTCCTCGCGCTCGCACACCGCCGCCAGCGCGAAGCCGTCCGGCAGCGTCATCGGCACGTCCTTCAGCGAATGCACGGCCAGATCGGCTCGGCCATCGATCAAGGCTTGCTCCAGCTCCTTGACGAACAGGCCCTTGCCGCCGATCTTGGACAGCGTCTTGTCCAGAATCTGGTCGCCCTGGGTGGTCATGCCGAGGATTTCGACGGCGAGGTGCGGGTACAGCGCTTGCAGCCGGGCCTGGATGTGCTCGGCCTGCCACATGGCCAGCCGGCTTTCGCGGCTGGCGATGACGATCTTGTCCATGAAACCGGATTCCCGATGGGATGTAATTACGGTTCGATTCTACCACGCGGCCGTCATGGGCTTGCGCCGGTTGTTGCTGCGACGCAGCAAGATCAAGGCGAAGCGCGGAAAAATGCCGTAGCGTGTCCACTACGGCGCGCAAGCTGCTTATGATGAATGTTTGCCTTTGACCGGTGAGGCATGGCCATGTCCCCCGTGGCCATGCCTGACGAGTCAAACACAGGGACCAAACCATGAGCGAACACGACAAGGACCTGCCGTTGCGGTCCGACCTGGCCTGTCTGGACCGGCTGCTGGCCGAGGTGGTGAACGAGCAGGAGGGCGCGGTGGTGTCCGGCGCGGTGCAGGCGATCGCGCTGCGCCGCGGCGACGAGCGCAGCCACCCGCTGCCGCAGTTGGCGCCGGAGGCGGCCGCCTCGCTGCTGCGCGCCTGCGGCCTGTACGCGCAGCTGTTCAACATCGCCGAAGACCTGCACCACAACCGCCGTCGCCGCGCCCACCAGCTGGCAGGCTCCGCGCCGCAACAGGGCAGCCTGCCGCGCGCGCTGCAGAGGCTGCGCCAGGACGGCGTCAGCTTCCACTCGCTGCATCAGTTGCTCTGCCACGCCAAGGTGGGCGCCATCCTCACCGCCCACCCGACCGAAGTGCAGCGCCAGAGCGTGCTAGACGGCCACCGCGCGGTGCGCCGCTTCCTGTCGCAGTTGAACGCGCCGGACCTGACGCCGGAAGAGCGGGCCGAACTGGAGGCCAAGCTCAAGCGCGTGATCCTGGCGCTGTGGCAGACCTCCGAAATCCGCCATTTCAAAATGACGGTGCGCGACGAAATCACCAACGGCGTCGCCTATCATCCACTGGCCTTCTTCGAGGCGCTGCCGGCGCTGTACCGCCGGCTGGAGCGCGAGATCGGCCAATTATGGGGCGAGGAAGCGCGGCTGCCGTCCTTCCTGCGCGTGGGCAGCTGGATAGGCGGCGACCGGGACGGCAACCCCAATGTCGACGCCCGCTTGCTGCGCCACGCGGTGACGCGCCAAGCGCAGCAAGCGTTTGAACACTATCTGCGCGAGCTGCAAAGCCTATACCGCGAGTTGTCGCTGTCGTCGCGGCTGGTGGTCGCCAGCGACGCGGTGCTGGCGCTGGCCGACGACTCGCCCGACCAGGCGGTCAGCCGCTCCGAAGAACCCTATCGCCGCGCGCTGGCGACGATGCAGGGCCGGCTTCGCGCAACGGCCCGGCTCCGCGGCGTGGAGTTGAGCTGCCGCTGGGATGAACGCGCGCCCTATCGCGACCACCGCGAGCTGATCCAG